>JBCECL010000088.1:5314-12035 GCA_039207135.1 Brevundimonas sp. | reverse complement strand
GCCGCCGCGGACTCGGCGACCCACCCGGGCGGCCCGGGCCTGACGGCGATCGACTACGGCGACGTGTGCATCAACGTGGACCACGCGTGGTTCACCAAGCACCACCTCGCCGAGCCCGTGACCCTCGACGACCTGACGGACGCGAAGTACAAGGACCTGCTCGTCGTCCCCAACGCGGTCACGTCGTCTCCCGGGTTCGCGTTCCTGCTCGCGACGATCGGCGCCAAGGGCGACGGGTGGCAGGCGTACTGGGAGGCGCTGAAGAAGAACGGCCTCAAGGTCGCCGAGGGCTGGTCGGACGCGTACTACACCGACTTCAGCGGGGGCGGCGCCAAGGGCCCGCGCCCGATCGTGCTCTCGTACGCCTCGTCCCCGCCGGAGACGATCCCGAAGGGCGGCGGCGACGCGACGACGGGCGCGCTCCTCGACACGTGCTTCCGGCAGACCGAGTACGCGGGCGTGCTGACCGGCGCCAAGAACCCGGAGGGCGCCAAGAAGCTCATCGACTTCCTGCTGTCCGACGAGGTGCAGGCCGACATCCCGGGGTCGATGTACATGTACCCGGTGAGCACGGCCGTGCAGATCCCCGCGAACTGGCAGAAGTTCGCGCCGCTCGCACCCGCGCCGTTCGACGTGGCGCCGGGGGACATCACCGCGAACCGCGCGGCCTGGCTCGCGCAGTGGTCGCAGACGGTCGTCGGCTGACGCTGCCATGACCACCCTGACCCGCGTCTCCGCGACACCGGCCCACCGGCCGGTGCGCGGCGGCGCGGGTTGGCCGATGGGGGTGTTCTGGGCCCTGGCCGTCGTCGTCCCCCTGCTCTTCCTCGGGATCTTCTTCGCCTGGCCCGTCGTGGAGATGGTGCGGCGCGGGTTCGTCGTCGACGGGTCGCTGGACCTGTCGGGGTTCGCCGACGTGTTCTCCCGACCCCGCACCTGGCGGCTCGTCGGCCTGACCATCGCGCAGGCAACCGTCGCGACGACGCTCGCCGTGCTGCTCGGCATCCCCGGCGCGTACGTGCTCTACCGGCGGCGTTGGCGCGGTCGCGCGGTCGTGCGGGCGCTCGTCACCGTGCCGTTCGTGCTGCCGACCGTCGTCGTCGGCGTCGCGTTCCGGTCGCTGCTCGTCTCGGGCGGGCCGCTCGGGTTCCTGCACCTGGACGGCACGTTCGCGGCCATCGTCGCGGCGCTCGTGTTCTTCGACTACGCGGTCGTCGTGCGCGGGGTCGGCGGGATGTGGGAGCGGCTCGACCCGCGCGCGGAGCAGGCCGCCCGCGCGCTGGGCGCCTCGCCCTGGCGCGCGTTCCGGACCGTGACGCTGCCCGCACTGACGCCCGCGATCACGTCGGCGGCGTCGCTCGTCTTCCTGTTCTGCGCGACCGCCTTCGGCACCGTGCTCATCCTCGGCGGGCTGCAGTTCGGCACCATCGAGACCGAGATCTGGGTGCAGACCACCCAGTTCCTGGACCTGCGGGCGGCGGCGGTGCTGTCGGTCGTGCAGCTCGTGATCGTCGGGCTCGCGCTGACGGTCGCCGGCCGGGCGCGCGCTCGCCGCGAGCGAGCACTCGCCCTCGCCGAGCCCGTCGCACGGCCGCTCACGCTGCTGCGTCCGGCAGGGTCGCCGCGGCGCGACGGGCACGGGCTCGCACTGGCGGCCGCCTCCGTGACCGCCTTCGTCGTGCTGCTGCTGTGCCTGCCGCTCGTCAACCTCGTGGTGCGCTCGCTGCAGGTCGGGGACGGGTGGGGCCTCGACCACTACACGGCGCTCGGCTCGACCGGCGGCGTGCTGACCGTCTCGGTGTGGACGGCCACGCTCACCTCGCTGCGCACCGCGCTCGAGGCGACCGTGCTCGCGCTGGTCGTCGGCGGGCTCGTCGCGCTCGTCGTCTCGCGTCGCCCGCGCGCGGCCGCCGGGCGCAGGGCGGTGGCCGGGCTCGACGCGCTGTTCATGCTCCCGCTCGGCGTCTCCGCCGTGACTGTCGGGTTCGGGTTCCTGCTCTCGATGCACGAGCCGCTCGGGCTGCCGATCGACCTGCGGACGTCCGGGGTGCTCGTGCCGATCGCGCAGGCGGTCGTCGCCGTGCCGCTCGTCGTGCGGACCGTGCTGCCCGTGCTGCGCGCGATCGACCCGCGGCTGCGGCACGCTGCGGCGACCCTCGGTGCGGCGCCGGGCCGGGTGCTGCGGTCGGTGGACCTCTCGCTCGCGGCGCGGTCCGTCGGGCTCGCGGTCGGGTTCGCGTTCGCCGCGTCCCTCGGGGAGTTCGGCGCCACGTCGTTCCTCGCGCGGCCGGACAACCCGACCCTGCCCGTGCTGATCTTCCGGCTGATCGGGCGGCCCGGCCCCGACAGCTACGGCATGGCTCTCGCGGCGTCCGTCGTGCTCGCGGTGCTCACCGCGTCGATCGTCGCCGCGTGCGAGCGGTTGCGCTCGCCTGGTTCAGGAGGTGAGTGGTGAGCGGTCTTGGCCTCGTCGACGTGGTGGTCCGTTATCCCGGGCTGGCCACGCCCGCGGTCGACCATGTGTCGCTGCAGGTCGCGCCCGGTGAGGTGCTCGCGCTGCTCGGCCCCTCGGGCTGCGGCAAGTCCTCGCTGCTGCGCGCGATCGCGGGGCTCGAGCCGTTGGCGGGGGACGTGACCTGGGACGATGCGTCCGTCGTGCAGGTGCCCGTGCACCGGCGCGGGTTCGGGCTCGTCTTCCAGGACGGTCAGCTGTTCACGCACCGGGACGTGGGCGGCAACGTCGCGTACGGCCTGCCTGCACGCTCGACCGGGCGGGACCACCGCGTCGCCGAGCTGCTCGAGCTCGTCGGCCTCGCGGGGTACGAGCGTCGGCCCGTCGCGACCCTGTCCGGCGGCGAACGCCAGCGCGTCGCGCTCGCCCGCGCGCTCGCGCCCTCGCCGCGGCTGATGCTGCTCGACGAGCCGCTGTCCGCGCTCGACCGAACCCTGCGCGAGCGGCTCGCGGTCGACCTGCGCGCCGTGCTCGTCGCCACCGGCACCACGGCGGTGTTCGTCACGCACGACCAGGACGAGGCGTTCGCGGTCGCCGACCGCGTCGCGGTCCTGGCCGACGGCCGGTTGCTCCAGGTCGACGCCCCCGCGGACCTGTGGCGACGACCCGCCTCGCGGGAGGTCGCCTCGTTCTTGGGCTACGAGGCGTTCGTGCCCGTCGACGACCCCGCGGCCGCAGCGCTGCTCGCGGCTGCGCCGCGCGACGGCTCCGTGCTCGCGCTCGCGGAAGGCGCCTTCGTCGTCTCGGGAGACGGGGCCTTGAAGGGAACCGTTCGAGGCACCACCTCGCGTCGCGGACGGACCGAGGTGCGCGTGGACGTGCCGGGGATCGGTGCCGTCACGGCGCTCGGTCCGGTCGGCACCCGGTGGGAGGCCGGCGACGTCGTCGGGCTCGACGTGGACGGTGACGCGATCGCGGGCCTCGACTGACCTGCTCGTCCGTTTCGCGCTACGGTCGAACTGTCGTCCGACCGAGTGCACACCGAGGTGATGAGCGATGACGATGGACCGCCGCGAGATCGTCGCGATCGACATCCAGGCTCCGGCGGCGAAGGTCTGGCAGCACCTGCGGCAGCCCGACCTGGTGCGGCGCTGGTACCGGTGGGACGCGCCCGACCTCGACGCGCACGTCCGCGACTTCGTCGCGGCGCACGAAGGCCGGGACGCCGCGTCGCGGCACACCTTGACGTGGCACAACCACGACGTGCTCACCGTCGGCGCGGCCGAGCACCGGCCCGACGTCACGCACGTGACGGTGTCCCGCACGAGCCACGACCTCGCCGCGTTCGACGGGGTCCAGGACTTCGCGGACGCGGTCTGGATCGCGGGCATCGAGCAGCTGCGCTTCGCGATCACGGTGCACCCTGGCCAGCCTCGGCGCACGCTGTCGAGCTTCGGGCTCGACGCGGGCGACCCGCGCGATCGGACGCTCGACCGCGCCGGGCTGCACGGGGTCCGGGGGATCCCCCTCGGCGGCAACGTGCAGGCGCGCCGACCCGACGGGACGCTCCTGGGCGGGACCCTGCTGCGCAAGAGCGAAGACCTGATCGTGCTCCACCTGCACGGCATCACGCAGGCGTTGCTCGTGCTGATCGAGACGCCCGCGGCGAGCGCTCCGCCGCACGGGACCGTGGGGGCGGTGCTGTCGACCTACGGGCTCGACGACGAGACGTTCGAGCAGGTGCTCACGCGCTGGTCGGCGTGGTGGCAGCTGTCCTTGCCGCGCGTGTCCTGACCGTCTTCCGTCTTCCGTGTTCCGTCGGCCGCCCGCCGTCAGGCGAGGTCGAGCTGCCACTCGCCCGCACCGCCGGCGGGGTGGAACCCGAGGGCGATGTTGATGTCGAGCATCGGGGCGTTCTCCTCGGCGTTCCACGTGCCGACGCGCCGCACGGTCGGGTGGGTGCGCGCGAGGCGCTGCAGGTTCGCGGCCTTGATGAGCATGCCGAGTCGTCGGCCGCGGTGCTCGCGGACCACGAGCGTGTCCTCCTGGTGCACGTACTCGTCGGTGTGCGGCACGGTGAGGAAGCTCGTGTAGGCCACGAGCGTGCGCGTGGGCACGTGCTCCGCGACGGCGGTGAGCAGGCCGAGCCCGCGGTCGGCGAACTGCGCCTGACGGTCGCGGACCCGCTGCGCGTCCCACGCCTCCTCGTTCCAGTCGAGCCCGGCCGTCGGCACGTCGGTGCTCATCCTGGTGTGCAGGATCGCGAACTGGTCGAGCCACTCGTCGGGGCACACGTCGTCCCAGACCAGGACGCGGTAGTCGCTGCCGGCCACCGCCTGGGCGGCAGCCCGGTGCTGCGCGAGCACGTCCGGGTCCAGCGGCACGTCCAGGACCGACCGGCGTTCCACCTGCTCGAGCGTCCAGCCACGCGCGAGCACGAACCGGACCGCCGGGTCGTTCCGCTCGACGCGCCCCTCGCCGGTCGGCGGGTCGAAGGCACCCTCGCCGGCCGGTGGCTCGACGGCCTGGTCGGTCGACGTCATGACCTTGGACCGCCCGGCCGCCTTCGCGGACCCGAGCACCTCGTCGTACAGCGCCGATCCGATCCCCTGGCGCCTCGCCGCGGGAACCGTGCCGATCTCGAGGTAGCCCGTGTGCGTGTTGTCGGTCAGCGGGAGGTTGAGCGCGCCGTACCCGACCGTGCTCTCGCCGTCGAGCGCGACCAGGCGGAGCCGGCGTTCGTAGCGCTGGTCCTTGAACCCGCCGGCGACCTCGCGCTCGTTGCGGCAGAAGTCGCTGACGCCCCACGTGTCCAGCGCGACAGCGTTCGAGGCCTCGACGTAGGCGCGCAGGAGAGCCTCGTTGCTCCCGTCGACCTCTCGGATCGTCACCATGCTCCACGGTGCGCCCGTGCGGTCGTCGGCGTCCATCGCATATAGAGTTCGGGTTGCCGAAACTTGTATGACGGAAGGCCGGATCGTGGCGCTCAGCACCGCCGGAGTCCGACGCGCATCGCGTCGCGAGGTGATGCTGCTCGGTCCGGCCTTCGTCGCCGCGATCGCCTACGTCGACCCCGGCAACGTCGCGGCCAACCTCACCGCCGGGTCGCGCTACGGCTACCTGCTGCTGTGGGTGCTCGTCGTCGCGAACGCCATGGCCGTGCTCGTGCAGTACCAGTCGGCGAAGCTCGGGCTGGTCACCGGGCAGTCGCTGCCCGGGGTTCTGGGCTCCCGGCTCGGGCGCCGCTCGCGGCTCGCGTTCTGGGCGCAGGCCGAGCTGGTCGCCGCCGCGACGGACATCGCCGAGGTGGTCGGCGGGGCGATCGCGCTGAACCTGCTGTTCGGGGTGCCGCTCGCGATCGGCGGGATCATCGTCGGCGCGGTGTCGCTCGCGCTGCTCAGCACGCAGAACCGGTACGGGCAGCGCCAGTTCGAGACGATCGTCGTCGGCCTCCTCGCCGTCATCGCGCTCGGGTTCCTCGCCGGGCTCGTCGTCAGCCCGCCCGACGCGCGCGGCGTGCTGTCCGGGCTCGTGCCCCGGTTCGACGGTGCCGACTCCGTGCTGCTCGCCGCGAGCATGCTCGGCGCGACCGTGATGCCGCACGCGATCTACGTGCACTCCGCGCTCGCCCGCGACCGGCACGGCCGCGCGCCCGACGCGGTCTCGCTGCGACGGCTGCTGCGCGCCACCCGATGGGACGTGGGCGTCGCGCTCGTCGTCGCGGGCCTGGTGAACATCGGGCTGTTGCTGCTCGCGGCGTCCGGTCTGCGTGGGGTGCCCGGGACGGACACGATCGAGGGCGCGTACGACGCGATCGTCGCCTCGCTCGGCATCGGGATCGGCATCGCCTTCGCCGTCGGGCTGCTCGCGTCGGGCCTCGCCTCCACCTCCGTCGGCGCGTATGCCGGAGCCACCGTCATGGAGGGGCTGCTGCACCGCCGCGTGCCGCTGTTCGTCCGCCGCGTGGTCACCCTCGTCCCCGCGGTCCTCCTCCTCGCGCTGGGTGCCGACCCGACGTGGACCCTCGTGATCAGCCAGGTGGTGCTGAGCTTCGGCATCCCGTTCGCGGTCATCCCGCTGGTCGCGCTCACCCGCTCGCGCGCCGTGATGGGCGAGACCCGCACGGCCCCCCGCCTGCACGCGGCGCTCGTGGTGGTGGTGACGCTGGTGGTCGCGCTCAACCTCACCTTGCTCGCCCTCCTGATCACGGGCTGACCCCGGCGCCGCCGGTCGGCTCGGCGTGAGGCTGGAGGTTCGGCATGACCACGC
>JBCECL010000088.1:0-5214 GCA_039207135.1 Brevundimonas sp. | reverse complement strand
GAGAGCGAGGAGGGCTCCGCCGGCGGCGCCGACGAGGACCACGGCCCACGGCGGGACTCGCCAGTAGGTCAGGAGGGCGAAGCACACCGCCGCGAGGCCGAGGGTGGCGGGTCCGGTGATGGCCGTGACGAAGACGGGGTCGATGAGCGCGGCGGCGAGCACGCCGACGACGGCGGCGTTGGCTCCTCGCAGCGCGGCCTGCACCGAGGGACGGGTGCGCAGGCTGCTCCAGAACGGCAGCACGCCCACCAGCACGAGGAAGCCGGGCAGGAAGACGGCGACGAGGGCGACGGCGGCGGTCACCAACCCGGCGGGGCCAGGGAGCGCGAGGGCGCCCAGGTAGGCGGCGAACGCGAACAGCGGTCCGGGCAGAGCTTGCGCAGCGCCGTAGCCGGCGACGAACTGCTCCGGCGTGACCCATCCGCCGCCGACCGCAGCCGACTGCAACAGCGGGAGCACGACGTGTCCTCCGCCGAACACCAGCGCACCCGCGCGATAGGTGCCGTCGGCGACGTCGATGACGCGGCTGTCGGTGACTGCCGCGAGGACTGGCAGCACGACGAGCAGCGTCGCGAAGAGGCCGAGCGCCACGACCCCGGCGGTCCGCGACACCGGGACGCGAAGCGTGCCCGGACGGGTGGCCTCCGCACGACGGCACAGCGCCAGGCCGGCGAACGCGCCGAGCCCGATGGCCAGCACCTGCGTGAGCGGGTTGCCGAGCAGGAGGACTCCGGCCCCGGCGATGACGGCGATCGCCGCGCGCCGAACGTCCGGAGTCAACGACCGGGCCATGCCCAGCACGGCCTGCGCGACGATGGCCACCGCGACGACCTGCAGGCCCGCGATCACTCCTCGGCCGACGACAGACCCGAACCCACGCGCGCCGTAGGCGAACGCGACCATCAGGAGCGCCGACGGCATGGTAAACGCGACCCACGCGGCGAGCGCCCCGCGCCGACCTGCACGGGTCAGCCCGAGCGAGAAGCCGACCTGGCTCGAGGCCGGTCCGGGGAGGAACTGCCCGAGCGCGACCAGCTCGCCGTAGACGCGCTCGTCGACCCAGCGTCGTCGGGCGACGAGGTCGTCGCGGAAGTATCCGAGGTGCGCGACCGGGCCGCCGAACGACGTGACTCCCAGGCGCAGGAACGCCCGGAAGACCTCGCCCGCCGTGCCGAGTCCCGCGCCGGCTGAGTCGGCCACGGTGTCCCACCCCTCGGTCGGTCAGACGGCTCGGAGTCGGACGATACCGAGGACCGGGCCGCCGCGGCCGTCCAACCGCGTGAACAGTTGGCGTCATCAGACCACGCGTCAGGCAGCCAGCATGCGCCGCACCCGGACGGTGCCGGCGAGCGAGGAGGGTAGGTACGGCAGGAGCCGGGTCGTGAGGCGTGGGAGGTCAGCGTGGGTGACTCGAATGACCCGCTCGCCGGCCTCGACCAGCGCGTCGTGCCGTCGCTTCTCCTCGAAGAGGTTGGTCGCCGATCCGTACTTCTGCTGCCCGTCGTACTCGACGAGCACGTGCCACTGCGCCCACCCGAAGTCGGACCAGAACGTGCCGAGGCGCGTGGCGACGGGAATCTGCGTCGTCGGCAGCGGGAGCCCGTCGCGGATGACGACGAATCGCGCCATCGACTCGCCAGGGGACTCTGCCCCGTCGTCGGCGATGGCCAGGACCGCGCGCGCTCGTGCCGAGCCGCGGCGGGCCGGGAGTGCGGCCACCGCGGCCTCGAGGTCGCCGCGTGGGAGGCCGCGGTGAAGCGCGGCGTCAGCGATCACGAGGCCGTGGGCCGGTGGGAGCGTCGCGAGGCAGTCGGCGACCGTGCGGGCAAGGCTCGTGACGGGGACGCCCGCCGCGATGGTCAGCTCGGAGTCGTCGGTTCGACCGGTGTGGCTGATGATGGCGGCCGTTCGTGCGCCTCCTGCCGGTCGCACGCCGAGCACGTGAGTCGTGGTCGGCATGCGGACGACCGGCAGCCCCCAGACGAGTGCGGCAGATTCGTGCGAGAACCAGTGGCGAGCAGTCAGTCGACGGTCGATGCCGGCGATCCGTGCGAGCGCGAGGCGGCGGTCGCGGTCGAACGACGTCTCGTCGTCGGGCCCCTTCGCCGCGACGTACACCCCGCGCGTGGCCCGTTCCCATCGGCCGGAGCGCACCTCGTGCGCGACGACCTCGCGTGGCCGGTCGCGCGCCAGCCGCACGACCGGCATGGTCGCGGGTTCGATCCGTGCGATGGCTCCTGGGCGTCGCGGCATGCAGCGATCCTGGAGGCTGGCCCCCTGCCGCAGATTCTGCGGGCGCGCGTTCTGTGGATGGCGGGCTGTCCGACGGTGGCTGTGGTCGCGTCGACCGCGCACAGGTGCCCACCACGGCAAGGCCCGCCCTACCAACTGCCTGAGAACGGCGGTTCGGCATCGCCGCGCTGGTTCAGATCGGCGTGCTGATGCCGAACCTCCGTGATCACGCCGCGGGGGAGCCGCCCGCCTCCAGGAACGGCTGGTACATGAGGCGGCCCTCGTTGACCGCGAGCAGCTCGTCGTCGACCTCGTTCCCTGCCAGGTCGAGGACTCGTCGCCGCAGCACGTTGCGCCGGGTGAAGACGCCGGGCAGGTCGTTCGTCATCAGGTGTGCGGCCTCGTACACCTCGTACGTGTTCGACGGCGGCTGGTCGCTGGTCCACGCCCCGACCAGATCCGTCCGCCCGACCGTCAGCGACAGGCGGAACGTCGCGCGCGTGCGGTTCTCGATCTGCAGGTCGAGCACCGGGAAGGAGCACGTCGCTCCGCTGCCGAACGGCTGCGTGCGGCCGTTGTCCGGGAAGACGTCGTAGGTGTGCCGCCAGCGCTCGGTCACGGTCAGCGGCGAGTGCACGGTCATCCAGTACAGGAGGTTGGTCATCTGGCACAGCCCGCCGCCGACAGCCTCGTCGACCTCCCCCTGCCGCAGCACCAAGCCGTCCTTGAACCCGCGCCGGTAGCTCGGTCTGCCGACCAGCCGCCAGAACGACATCCGCTGCCCGGGCCGCAGCACGACGCCGTCCAGCCGGCCGGCGGCTATCGCGAGGTTCACCGCCTTGTTCTCCTGCAGCCGACGGTCCACCCCCGCCAGCTCGCGGAAGATCGGCGAGCGGTGGGCCGCGACGTCGTGCTCGTAGTCGTCGGCCGGCGCGTGGTCCAGCCGCGCCCGGACGCCGTCGTGGCGCCACTGCCACTCCCGGCGCAACCGCCTGGCTGTCGGTCCGATCGCCCCGCGAACGCGCTCGCGCACGCCGTCGCGAACGGCAGATGTGCCCCCCGGCTTCGTGCCCACCCCTGCTCCGTTCCCCCTGCCGGTGATCCGGCGGCCCCGTGCACAGGCTAGGGCGCAGGCGGCTCTCGCCGGGTGCGTTTCACCGGCCGCTTCCGCCACACCGGGGTGGCCCAAGCCCCGGAAGCGTCCACGTGGGTCAGCGGGGCAGGGAGGCGAGGCGCGCCGTGAGGTGGGAGCGTTCCGCGTCGCTCGTGACGAGGGCGAGGGCCCGCTCGTACTGGACGGCCGCCGCACGGGGCTCGCCAGCGCGCACCAGCAGCTCGGCGCGAACGGCGGGCACGCGGTGGTGGCGGGGAAGTGCGTCGTCGAGCCCGTCGAGCAGCGCGAGCCCCGCGGCAGGCCCGGACGCCTCGGCGACCGCGACCGCGCGGGCCAGCCGCACGACCGGCGATCCCGTCAGCTCCTCGAGCTCGGCGTAGAGCTGGCAGATCCGGGTCCACCGGGTCTCGGCCGACGTGGTCGCCGTCGCGTGCTCTGCGGCGACCAGAGCCTGCAGCCGGTACTCCTGCCCGAGTCGCCCGGTCGCCTCGGCGGTGCGTGCGGGGGCACCCACGAGGGGAGCGGATGCTGCCTCGCCCAGCAGCAGCAGCGCCTCTTCGATCTCGTCCGCGTGCCACAGCTCCCGGTCCTGGTCGGGCAGCAGCACCAGCTCCCCGGACGGCGACAGCCGCGCGTCGCGCCGCGAGTGCTGCAGCAGCATGAGCGCGAGCAGGCAGTCCAGCACGTCGGCGGGCACCAGGACCCGCAGCTGGCGCACGAGCCGGATCGCCTCGGTCGCCAGGTCGATGCGCAGCACGACGGGCCCGGACCCGGGTTGGTAGCCCGACGTGAACATCAGGTACAGGACCGTCGCGACGACGTCGAGCCGGGTGCCCAGCGCATCCGGCGTCGGGACCGCGAACGGGATGCCCGACGAGGCGAGCCGCTTCTTCGCACGGGTCAGGCGTGCCGCCATCGCGGTCTCCTGCACGAGCAGCAGCCGTGCGATCTCCGCGGTCGTGAGCCCGACGACGAAGCGCAGCGTGAGCGCGACGCGGTCGTCGGCCGCGAGTGCGGGGTGGCAGCACGCGAACACGAGGCGCAGCTGCTCGTCGGCGATGTGCGCGCCGTCGTCGAGCGAGGTCGCCGCCGCGGCGACCGCCCGCATCTCGTCGTCGACGGCCATGAGCGGCTCCTTGCGGCGGTGGACGGCCTCGGTGCGCAGGCGGTCGAGCACGCGCCGACGGGCCGCGGTCAGCAGCCACGCACCGGGGTTGGTGGGGACTCCGTCGTCGGGCCAGTGCCGGGTGGCCGACTCGAAGGCGTCCGCGACGGCGTCCTCGGCCAGGTCCGGTCGCTGGTACTGGCCGATGAGGAGCCCGACGAGCCGGCTCCAGCTCGTGCTCCAGGCCTCGGCGAGCGCCGCACCGGCGTCGACCTGCGGGGGTGTCATCGCGTCACGACGGGCCGGACCTCGAACGCCCCGGCGAGCCCCTGCAGCGAACGCGTCACGACGTCGAGGTCCTGCGCCTCGACCACCGCGACCGACGAGAGCCCGTCGACCAACGCGCCGGGCGTGAGCTCGCCGTCCCACACCGTGGTCGCGGCGTCGGGCGGGGCGAGTGCGACACCGGCCGGCGAGTCGCCGCCGAACCCGAGGACGACGAACCGCATCACGGCGTCCCGACGACGCGCGGCCGCTGAGCCAGTACCGGGTAGACGCCCATCGTGACCTCCCTCCGAGGCACCCACTGTGCCCGTTCTCCCCGATGACGCGCGAGGGCCCGCGGGTTCGACACTCAGTCGAGGCGGAGGGTGAGCACCACGACGTCGTCGCGTCGGTCGCCCGTGGGTCCGAGGGCCGCGACCACGGCATGCGCGCCCGGTGCGGGCAGGTCGCCGACGATCGCGGCGGCCGACTCGATGGC
>JBCECL010000087.1:0-12337 GCA_039207135.1 Brevundimonas sp. | reverse complement strand
AGCTGAAGAAGGCCAAGGAGGAGCTGTTCAACCTCCGCTTCCAGTCGGCCACCGGTCAGCTCGAGAGCCACGGGCGTCTGAAGGCCGTTCGCCGCGACATCGCTCGGATCTACACGATCCTGCGCGAGCGTGAGCTCGGCATCCGTACCGCTCCGACCGCGAGCGAGTGAGGCTGACATGACTGAGAAGCACACCACCGCCACGGCCGAGCACCGCGCGTACCGCAAGACGCGCCGGGGCTATGTCGTGAGCGACAAGATGGACAAGACCGTCGTGGTCGAGGTCGAGGACCGGGTCAAGCACCCGCTCTACGGCAAGGTCATCCGACGCACCAGCAAGGTCAAGGCGCACGACGAGCAGGGCTCGGCGGGCGTGGGCGACCTCGTGCTGATCATGGAGACCCGTCCGCTCAGCGCCACCAAGCGGTGGCGTCTGGTCGAGGTCCTCGAGAAGGCCAAGTAAGCAGCACCACCCCCAGTTGCCCACGGGCGGCGGGGTCCCCGCGAGGAGGCCCCGCCGCAACGTGTGCATCACGGCAACTATCCGTTCGGCCAGGCTGCCTGCGAGAAGCGCAGAGCAGAACCCGCCAGACGACAGGAGTAGGTAGATGATCCAGCAGGAGACGCGGCTTCGCGTCGCCGACAACACGGGTGCCAAGGAGATTCTCTGCATCCGCGTTCTCGGTGGCTCGGGACGCCGCTACGCCGGTATCGGCGACATCATCGTCGCCACCGTGAAGGACGCGATCCCTGGCGGCAACGTCAAGAAGGGCGACGTCGTCAAGGCCGTCATCGTGCGCACCCGCAAGGAGCGCCGCCGTCCGGACGGTTCGTACATCAAGTTCGACGAGAACGCCGCAGTGATCCTCAAGAACGACGGGGAGCCCCGTGGCACGCGCATCTTCGGCCCCGTGGGCCGCGAGCTGCGTGACAAGAAGTTCATGAAGATCATCTCGCTGGCTCCGGAGGTGCTCTGACCATGGCGAAGATCAAGAAGGGCGACCTCGTCGTCGTCATCTCCGGCCGCGACAAGGGCCGCCAGGGCCGTGTGCTCGAGGTTCTGACCGAGACGCAGCGCGTCGTCGTCGAGGGCGTCCAGCGCGTGCAGAAGCACGTGAAGGCCGGCCAGACGCAGCGCGGCACGCGCACGGGTGGCATCGAGACCGTCGAGGCCCCCATCCACATCAGCAACGTGATGCTGGTCGACCCGGAGACCAAGAAGGGCACCCGGGTGGGCTACCGCACCGAGCAGGTCGAGCGGGATGGCCGCACGCGTACGGTTCGCGTCCGCGTCGCCAAGCGCTCCGGGAAGGACGTCTGATGACCGAGACGACGATTGAGCTCCCGGCCCAGCCGCGCCTCAAGACCAAGTACGCCGACGAGATCAAGCCGGCGCTGTTCAAGGACTTCTCCCACGAGAACATCAACCAGGTTGCACGCCTGGTGAAGGTTGTCGTGAACATGGGTGTCGGCGACGCCGCCAAGGACTCGAAGCTGATCGAGGGCGCGATCCGCGACCTCACGCAGATCACGGGCCAGAAGCCGCAGGTCACCAAGGCCCGCAAGTCGATCGCCCAGTTCAAGCTGCGTGAGGGCATGCCGATCGGCGCGCACGTCACGCTGCGTGGCGACCGCGCCTGGGAGTTCCTGGACCGCCTGCTGTCGACCGCTCTGCCGCGCATCCGCGACTTCCGCGGCCTGTCGCCCAAGCAGTTCGACGGTCACGGCAACTACACGTTCGGCCTCACGGAGCAGTCGATGTTCCACGAGATCGACCAGGACAAGATCGACCGTGTCCGCGGTATGGACATCACGATCGTCACCACCGCTGACACGGACGACGAGGGTCGCGCTTTCCTCAAGCTCCTCGGCTTCCCGTTCAAGGAGAACTGACCATGGCGAAGACCGCTCTGAAGAACAAGGCGGCTGCGAAGCCGAAGTTCGCGGTTCGCGGCTACACGCGCTGCCAGCGCTGCGGCCGTCCGCACTCGGTGTACCGCAAGTTCGGCCTGTGCCGGATCTGCGTGCGGGAGATGGCCCACCGCGGCGAGCTCCCCGGCGTCACCAAGAGCAGCTGGTAATCCCTCAGTAGGAACAAGCGTCGGTAGGTCCCGGCCCGCTCCCTGCACAGCAGAGACGGGCCGGGATACCCCGGCGAGGAAGGGCGGAAGCCCCCATGACCATGACCGACCCGATCGCAGACTTCCTGACGCGTCTGCGTAACGCGAACTCGGCGCACCACGACACGGTGTCGATCCCGTTCTCGAAGCTCAAGTCGCACATCGCGGAGATCCTCCAGGCCGAGGGCTACATCGTCGGCTGGAAGGTTGAGGAGGCCACTGTTGGCCAGAACCTCATCGTCGAGCTGAAGTACGGCCCCAACCGCGAGCGTGCGCTCGCAGGTGTCAAGCGCGTGTCCAAGCCGGGCCTGCGTGTGTACGCCAAGTCGACCAACCTGCCCAAGGTGCTCGGCGGCCTCGGCGTGGCGATCCTGTCCACGTCCTCCGGCCTCCTGACCGACAAGCAGGCCGCCAAGAAGGGCGTGGGTGGGGAAGTCCTCGCCTACGTCTGGTAATTCCGAGACGGAAAGGAGCTAGCCAATGTCTCGTATCGGCAGAGTCCCCGTCCCGGTTCCGGCCGGCGTGGACGTCAACATCAACGGAGCCGTCGTGACGGTGAAGGGCCCCAAGGGCACCCTCGCGCACACGATCGCTTCCCCCATCGAGGTCGCTCGCGACGAGGACGGCGCACTCGTCGTCACTCGCCCGAACGACGAGCGCGACTCGCGCTCGCTGCACGGCCTGACCCGCACGCTGCTGGCGAACCTCGTCACCGGCGTCACCGAGGGCTACGTCAAGAAGCTCGAGATCGTCGGCACGGGTTACCGCGTCACGGCCAAGGGCTCGGACCTCGAGTTCGCGCTCGGCTTCAGCCACCCCGTCGTGGTCACGCCGCCCGAGGGCATCACCTTCGTGGTCGAGGCCCCGACGCGCTTCTCGGTGCAGGGCATCGACAAGCAGCAGGTCGGCGAGGTCGCAGCGAACATCCGCAAGATCCGCAAGCCCGAGCCGTACAAGGGCAAGGGTGTGCGGTACGCGGGCGAGAACGTGCGCCGCAAGGTCGGAAAGGCCGGTAAGTAGCCATGGCGATCAAGATCATCGGCAAGGGCAAGCGGAAGGCGCGCCAGCGTCGTCACCTGCGTCTTCGCAAGAAGGTGTCGGGTTCGGCAACGCGTCCCCGTCTCGTCGTGACGCGCTCGGCGCGCCACATCACCGCTCAGGTCGTCGACGACGGCATCGGGCAGACCCTGGTCTCGGCATCGACCCTCGAGGCGAGCCTGCGGACCGCGGACGGCGACAAGACCGCCAAGGCGAAGAAGGTCGGCGAGCTCATCGCGGACCGCGCCAAGGCAGCAGGCATCGACGCGGTCGTCTTCGACCGCGGCGGCAACAAGTACCACGGCCGGGTGGCCGCGGTGGCCGACGGTGCCCGCGAGGGTGGTCTGGCGCTGTGACGACGACGAACCGGAAGAAGAGGACTCACTGATGGCTGCTCCTCAGCGCAGCAACACCGGGGCGCCCGCGGGCGGCACCGGGACCGGCGGCGGTGACCGTCGTGATGGCGGCCGCGGCCGCGACGGCGGCGGCCGTGGTGGCCGCGAGGCCGCAGAGAAGAGCGCGTTCCTCGAGCGCGTCGTGACGATCAACCGCGTCGCCAAGGTCGTCAAGGGCGGCCGCCGCTTCAGCTTCACCGCGCTCGTCGTGGTGGGCGATGGCGATGGCACCGTGGGCGTCGGCTACGGCAAGGCCAAGGAGGTGCCCGCGGCGATCGCCAAGGGTGTCGAGGAGGCGAAGAAGAACTTCTTCCGCGTCCCCCGCATCCAGGGCACCATCCCGCACCCCATCCAGGGTGAGGCCGCTGCTGGCGTCGTCTTCCTGCGTCCGGCCTCGCCGGGTACCGGTGTGATCGCCGGTGGTCCGGTGCGCGCCGTCCTGGAGTGCGCCGGCGTCCACGACATCCTGAGCAAGTCGCTCGGGTCGTCGAACGCGATCAACATCGTGCACGCGACGGTCGCGGCCCTCAAGGGTCTCGAGCAGCCGGAGGCCGTGGCGGCTCGCCGTGGTCTGCCTGTCGAGCACGTCGTCCCGGCCGCGCTCCTGCGCGCCCAGGCCGAGGGTCGGGCGAAGGCTACCGAGAAGGTGGGTGCGTGATGGCCCGTCTGAAGGTGACCCAGAAGAAGTCCGGCATCGGTGGCAAGCAGAACCAGCGCGACACGCTGCGCACCCTGGGCCTGAAGCGGATCGGCGACGTCGTCGTCAAGGAGGACCGCCCTGAGATCCGCGGCATGGTCCGGACCGTGCAGCACCTGGTCGCGGTCGAGGAGGTCGAGTGACCATGGCTGACGACAAGAAGGCCAGCACGGAGTCCGCTACGGAGGAGGCCCCCAAGGCCGCCGCCAAGAAGGCTCCCGCGAAGAAGACTCCGGCGAAGGAGGCCACGGAGGCAGCTGCCCCCAAGGCCGCCGCCGCCAAGAAGCCTGCTGCGAAGGCGGCGACCACGGCCAAGGCCGAGGCTGCCGGCGACGCGACGGCTGAGAAGAAGCCTGCTGCGAAGAAGGCTCCGGCCAAGAGCGCTGCCGCCAAGGCAGCTCCCAAGGCCGAGAAGTCGGCTGCGGCGGTTGCCGCGGCCGAGGCCGCTGCGCAGCCCGGCAACGGTGGCACCCTCAAGGTCCACCACCTGCGTCCGGCCCCCGGCGCCAAGACCGCCAAGACCCGCGTGGGTCGTGGTGAGGCGTCGAAGGGTAAGACGGCCGGCCGTGGTACCAAGGGCACCAAGGCCCGTTACCAGGTTCCCACCCGCTTCGAGGGTGGTCAGATGCCGCTGCACATGCGTCTGCCCAAGCTTCGTGGCTTCAAGAACCCGTTCCGCGTCGAGTACCAGGTCGTCAACCTGGACAAGATCTCGGCGCTGTACCCGGACGGGGGCGACGTGACGGTCGCCGACCTGGTCGCCAAGGGTGCGGTCCGCAAGGGCCAGCCCGTCAAGGTGCTCGGCACCGGCGAGCTGACGGTCAAGGTCTCCGTCGCCGTGGACGCCTTCTCGGCGTCGGCGAAGGACGCGATCGTCGCCGCTGGCGGCTCCGTCTCGCAGGACTGATCGACCAGACGAGGCCGGTGGCGTGTTCTCACGCCCACCGGCCTCGTTCTGTATCTAGACACGCATCGGATAAGGTGCCCCGGGTGCTCGTGCGATTCGCCGAGCGACGCGGCCGGAACGACCCGGTCGCATGACATGCCGCTCGAGCGGTACAGGAGGATCAGGTGCTAGGCGCATTCGTGCGGGCGTTCAGGACGCCCGACCTGCGGCGGAAGCTGCTCTTCACGATCAGCATCATGGTCGTGTTCCGCATCGGCTCCTTCCTGCCGACGCCTGGGGTGTCATACCCCAACGTCCAGAAGTGCATCGACGCCACCGCGGACAACGACCTGCTCGGTCTCGTGAACCTCTTCAGCGGAGGTGCACTGCTGCACCTGTCCGTGTTCGCGCTCGGGATCATGCCGTACATCACGGCGAGCATCATCATCCAGCTGCTGCGCGTGGTGATCCCCAAGTTCGAGGAGCTCCACAAGGAGGGCCAGTCGGGCACCGCGAAGCTCACGCAGTACACGCGGTACCTGACCATCGGCCTGGCGATCCTGCAGTCGACGACGATCATCACGATCGCGCGCTCGGGTCAGCTGTTCCAGGGCTGCTCGTTCGACGTCATCCCCGACGACTCGTGGGTCACGCTGCTGATCATGGTGCTCACCATGACCGCGGGCACCGGCCTGATCATGTGGCTCGGCGAGCTCATCACGGAGCGCGGCGTCGGCAACGGCATGTCGCTGCTCATCTTCACGTCGATCGCCGCGAGCTTCCCGGGCGCCATGTGGTCGATCGCCGGTGGCTCGAACGGTGCCTCGAAGTTCATCATCGTGCTCGCCGTCGTCGTCCTGGTCATCGGGCTCGTCGTCTTCGTCGAGCAGAGCCAGCGCCGCATCCCGGTGCAGTACGCCAAGCGGATGGTCGGCCGTCGCATGTACGGCGGGTCGAGCACCTACATCCCGATCAAGATCAACATGGCCGGTGTCATCCCGGTGATCTTCGCGTCGTCGCTGCTCGCCATCCCCGGCCTGATCGCCCAGTTCGGCGACGCGTCCACCGAGTGGGTCCAGTGGGTCTCGCGGAACCTCGCGCTCCAGAGCGCGCCGCTGCACCTGCTGCTGTACGTGCTGCTGATCATCTTCTTCTGCTACTTCTACACGGCCATCACGTTCAACCCGGACGAGGTCGCCGACAACATGAAGAAGTACGGCGGATTCATCCCGGGCATCCGCGCGGGTCGTCCGACGGCCGACTACCTGAGCTACGTGATCTCCCGCATCACCGCGCCGGGCTCGATCTACCTGGCGATCGTTGCGCTGATCCCGACGCTCGTGTTCATCGGGCTCGACGTCAACACGAACATCCCGTTCGGTGGCTCGTCGATCCTCATCGTCGTCGGCGTCGGCCTGGAGACCGTCAAGCAGATCCAGTCGCAGCTCGAGCAGCGCCACTACGAAGGCTTCCTGCGATGAGCGCGCGTCTGGTCCTCCTGGGCCCCCCCGGGGCCGGCAAGGGCACGCAGGCGGCTCGTCTCGCGGAGCGCCTCGGCGTTCCCGCGATCTCCACCGGCGACATCTTCCGCGCCAACATCAAGGGCGGCACGGAGCTGGGTGTCCTCGCGCAGTCGTACTCCTCGCGCGGCGCGCTGGTGCCGGACGAGGTCACGAACGCCATGGTGCGCGACCGCCTCGCGGAGGCGGACGCCGCGCAGGGGTTCCTGCTCGACGGCTACCCGCGCAACGTCGCCCAGGTCGGCGAGCTCGACGCGATCCTCGCGGACGCCGGCCTCGCGCTGGATCTCGCCCTCGAGATCACGGCCGACCCCGACGTGGTGACCGAGCGGCTGCTCAAGCGCGCGCAGATCGAGGGCCGCGAGGACGACACGGCCGACGTGATCCGTCACCGGCTCGACGTCTACGCCGAGCAGACCGCGCCGATCTCCGCGGTGTACGCGGGCCGGGACCTGCTCGCGCAGGTCGACGGCATCGGTGAGGTCGACGAGGTCACCGAGCGGCTGCTCGCGGTGATCGGCTCCACGGCGCGCTGACGCATGTTCGGCCGCGAACGGATCGAGCTCAAGACGCCCGAGCAGATGCTGCTCATGCGGCGCGCGGGCCTCGTCGTCGCCGACGCCCACGCGGCGATCCGTGATCGGGTCGCCGCGGGCGTCACGACGGCCGAGCTCGACGAGGTGGCGGCGCAGGTGCTCGCGGACGCGGGTGCGTCGTCGTCCTTCCTCGGCTACCACGGCTACCCGGCCGTGCTGTGCGTCTCGGTCAACGACGAGGTCGTGCACGGCATCCCGGGTTCCCGGGTGCTCGAGCCCGGCGACGTCGTCAGCGCGGACTTCGGTGCGATCGTCGACGGCTGGCACGGGGACGCGGCCTTCTCGATGGTCGTCCCGGGCGGCTCGGCGACGGACGTCGACGACGAGCTCGTCGCAACCACCGAGGCGGCCATGTGGGCCGGCATCGCCGCGCTCGCCACGGGGGAGCGGCTCGGCGCTGTGGGCGAGGCTGTCGAGGACGCGGTCGACGCCGCGGCGACCGCGGGCCGCAACGGCGGCATCCGGTTCGGCATCGTCGAGGACTACGTGGGCCACGGCATCGGGACGCAGATGCACCAGCCGCCCGACGTCCTCAACTACCGCGCGCGCGACCGGGGTCCCAAGCTGCGCCCCGGCATGTGCCTCGCGATCGAACCCATGATCGTCCGGGGCGAGAACGCGACCGACGTCCTCGAGGACGACTGGACAGTCGTGACGCGGGACGGTTCGCGCGCGGCCCACTGGGAGCACACCGTCGCGATCCACGACGCCGGCATCTGGGTCCTCACGGCTCGCGACGGGGGAGCGGCCGCGCTGGCCGCTCTCGGCGTCGAGGTTGCCCCGCTCGCCTGAGCCGCCGTGTCCTCCACGTCACTCCCGCAGTGGTTTCGTCTGCTGGGTCTCATGGCGTAGAGTTGTCCGTTGGGTGTGTGCGCCCTGTCGGTTATGACGCGGCCCTTGCGGGCTTGTGGACGACGACGAACTGCACGCACTCTCCACGATGGCCGAGGTCGGCAGGTTTGTGCCCGCCGCTCGTCGGCCGCCGTGGGTTGTTCCAGCAGACCGACAGTTAGCGGAGGACATGGCGAAGAAGGACGGCGTCATCGAGATTGAGGGCAGTGTCGTCGAGGCACTCCCGAACGCGATGTTCCGCGTGGAGCTCACCAACGGCCACAAGGTTCTCGCGCACATCTCGGGCAAGATGCGCCAGCACTACATCCGGATCCTCCCCGAGGACCGCGTGGTGGTGGAGCTGAGCCCGTACGACCTGTCCCGCGGTCGCATCGTCTACCGCTACAAGTAATCACCACATCAACACGCCGTCATGTCCCCGGCACGGGGAGCGAACGGCGGCGGAGGAACACGCGATGAAGGTCAAGCCCAGCGTCAAGAAGATCTGCGACAAGTGCAAGGTGATCCGCCGGCACGGTCGCGTCCAGGTGATCTGCGAGAACCTGCGCCACAAGCAGCGCCAGGGCTGATGCCCTGACGCCTTAGGCGTCTCGCTCCACCCGCCCCTCGGGGCACGCAGTACCTGACGGTCCTCGACGAGGACCGGCACAGCGCACCACCACTTCGGTCGTCGGCCTCAGGGCCGGGGCCGGCGAACCCTCGGTCGGAGGCCGGGGCCCGCAGCACGCGGGAGGGTGGCGCGGAGGACCTCCGACGCAGTTCAGGAGCCACCAGGCACATGGCACGTCTTATCGGAGTCGACCTCCCCCGCGAGAAGCGGCTGGAGATCGCGCTCACCTACATCTACGGGGTCGGCCGCACGCGCGCCAAGCAGACCCTCGCCGCGACCGGCATCTCCGGTGACCTTCGCGTGAAGGACATCGGCGACACCGAGCTCGTCGCCCTGCGCGACTACCTCGAGGCCAGCTACAAGCTCGAGGGTGACCTCCGCCGTGAGGTCGCCGCCGACATCCGCCGCAAGGTCGAGATCGGCTGCTACGAGGGCCTGCGTCACCGCCGCGGCCTTCCCGTGCGCGGTCAGCGCACGAAGACCAACGCGCGTACCCGCAAGGGCCCCAAGCGCACCGTGGCCGGCAAGAAGAAGGCCGGGCGCAAGTAGCCCTGTCCGCCGCAGCGCGACCACGCGCAGCGCGACCCTCGTTCCTGTAGAGAGAAGAAGACATGCCTCCCAAGACCCGTTCCGCAGTGCGCAAGCCGCGCCGCAAGGAGAAGAAGAACGTCTCCCACGGCCAGGCGCACATCAAGAGCACGTTCAACAACACGATCATCTCGATCACCGACCCGTCGGGCGCCGTCATCGCGTCCGCGTCGTCGGGCCAGGTCGGCTTCAAGGGCTCGCGCAAGTCGACGCCCTTCGCCGCCCAGCTCGCCGCCGAGGCCGCCGCGCGTCGTGCGCAGGAGCACGGCATGCGCAAGGTCGACGTCTTCGTGAAGGGCCCGGGCTCGGGCCGCGAGACCGCGATCCGTTCGCTGCAGGCGACCGGCCTCGAGGTCGGCTCGATCCAGGACGTGACGCCCCAGGCGCACAACGGCTGCCGTCCGCCGAAGCGTCGCCGCGTCTGACCATCCGTACCCCGGGGGCGACCTTGTCGCCCCCGGGGGTTTCGTCTGTCCCGCCCCGGTGGACCGAGACCGCGGCGGCCTGTAGTACCTGCGGCGTGTCATATGGCGGACGCCCGCTGAGAGGAATCACACCGTGCTGATTGCACAGCGCCCCACCCTGACCGAAGAGGTCATCTCGGAGAACCGCTCGCGGTTCTCCATCGAGCCGCTCGAGCCCGGCTTCGGCTACACGCTCGGCAACTCGCTGCGCCGGACGCTGCTGTCCTCCATCCCCGGTGCCGCCGTGACGTCCATCCGGATCGACGGCGTGCTGCACGAGTTCTCCACCGTGCCCGGGGTCAAGGAGGATGTCACCGAGATCATCCTCAACATCAAGCAGCTGGTCGTCTCCTCGGAGAACGACGAGCCCGTCGTGATGTACCTGCGCAAGCAGGGCGCCGGCGAGGTGTCCGCCGCTGACATCGTGCCCCCGGCCGGTGTCGAGGTGCACAACCCCGACCTGCACCTTGCGACGTTGAACGACAAGGGCAAGCTCGAGATCGAGCTCACGGTCGAGCGTGGACGTGGCTACGTCTCCGCCAACCAGAACAAGTCGTACGACGCCGAGATCGGCCGCATCCCGGTCGACTCGATCTACTCGCCCGTCCTCAAGGTGACCTACAAGGTCGAGGCGACGCGTGTCGAGCAGCGCACGGACTTCGACAAGCTCATCGTCGACGTCGAGACCAAGGCCGCGATCAGCCCGCGCGACGCTCTCGCGTCCGCCGGCAAGACGCTGGTCGAGCTCTTCGGCCTGGCCCGCGAGCTCAACGTCGAGGCCGAGGGCATCGAGATCGGCCCGTCGCCGACCGACGCCGCGCTCGCCGCCGACCTGGCGCTGCCGATCGAGGACCTGCAGCTGACGATCCGGTCGTACAACTGCCTCAAGCGTGAGGGCATCCACTCCGTGGGTGAGCTCGTGGCTCGTTCCGAGGCCGACCTGCTCGACATCCGCAACTTCGGCGCGAAGTCGATCACCGAGGTCAAGGAGAAGCTCGCCGAGCTCGGACTGTCGCTCAAGGACAGCCCGCTCGACTTCGACCCGACCACGGCCTACGGCTACGGCGACGACGAGGGCGACTTCGTCGAGGACGAGCAGTACTGAACGAGCACTGGCATCAGCACCGATGCATCCACCAGTACTGATTCGGTACTGACGAAGAACCTTCAAGGAGACTGACCATGCCTACGCCCACCAAGGGTCCCCGGCTCGGTGGCGGACCGGCTCACGAGCGCCTGATCCTCGCGAACCTCGCGACGGCGCTGTTCGAGCACGGCCGCATCACGACCACGGAGACGAAGGCCAAGCGCCTGCGTCCCCTCGCCGAGCGTCTGATCACGTTCGCGAAGCGCGGCGACCTGCACGCGCGTCGTCGCGTGATGACCGTCGTCCGGGACAAGAGCGTGGTGCACACGCTGTTCACCGAGATCGCCCCGGCCATGGCCGAGCGTGAGGGTGGCTACACGCGCATCACGAAGATCGGCCCCCGCAAGGGCGACAACGCGCCCATGGCCGTGATCGAGCTCGTTCTCGAGCCCGTCTCGCCCAAGCAGGCCGTCGTCCGCGAGGCCACCAAGGCCGCCAAGAAGGCAGCCCCCAAGGCCGAGGCCGCTCCGGTCGAGGAGGCTCCCGTCGTGGAGGCTCCCGCCGAGGACGCTCCCGCCGACGAGGTCGCGGAGGAGTCGGCCGACAAGGCCTGACACCAGCCGTACTGACGAAGGCCCGGACACCTGATGGTGTCCGGGCCTTCGTGCGTCCCGGGGCGGCCCGGGCGGGCCATGGAGCATGCACGCCGGGCACCGACGAGACGCGCCGCAGGCGCGGAGCAGTCGCGCCGACGGGCCGCTGGCCGCAACCGTGCGGCGGCTCGACGAGCCCCGCGCAACCGTGCGGGGCGGCTCGGCAGCCGCCCCACGGGCACTGCACGCGCTGACGGCCTTTGGAGCGGCCCAGAACGCCGCAGGGCGCTGGACCCGGCCTTGGAGCGGCCCAGAAACGCCGCAGGGGCCCCGACCGTGATGGTCGGGGCCCCTGCGGGCTGCTGACGTTCGTCAGACGGTACGACTCAGACGGTGCGACGCCGCGAACGGATCGTCACGGCCGCGACCCCGACGAGCACCACGAGCAGCCCGGCGAGGGCGAGGCCCTCGACGTCCGCCCCGGTGTGCGCGAGGTCGTCCGCTGCCACGACCTTCAGGCTGGCGCTGCCCGAGGCCGAGGCACCCTCGACGACGACCGTGTGGGTCCCGACGGGAGTGCCCGTGGGCACCACGACCTTCGCGTGGATCGCACCCGTCGCGTCGGCCCGCACGGTCGCGAGCAGCTGCGGCGTCGAGTGCAGGGTGACCGTGACCGACTCGTGCGGAGCGAGCCCGCTCGCGTCGACCGTGAACGAGCCGCCCACGGCGACCGTGCCGCTCGAGAGCGTGACCGCGACCGGCGAGTCGGTCGGGTCCGAACCCGGGTCGGTGCCCGGGTCCGTGCCGGGGTCGGTGCCCGGGTCAGTCCCCGGGTCGGTGCCCGGGTCAGTCCCCGGGTCGGTGCCCGGGTCCGACTTCGCCTTCACGACGA
>JBCECL010000086.1:0-12343 GCA_039207135.1 Brevundimonas sp. | reverse complement strand
GGCGCCCGTGTGAGGGGCGGGCGTGACGCGGGTGACGATAGGTGCAGGCGCGAGGTGCGGACGGTGCCGGGGCGCGTCACGTGCGGGTCGTCGATCGTCGCGGTGGCGCGTGGTCAGGGGAGCGACCAGTCGATCGGCTCGGCACCCTGTGCGCGCAGCAGATCGTTGATCCGGGTGAAGGGGCGCGATCCGAAGAACCCGCGGCTAGCGGACAACGGGCTCGGGTGGGCGCTCTCGATGCACGGGACGTCCCCGAGTGCCGGTCGAAGCGACTGGGCATCCCGGCCCCAGAGCAGTGCGACGAGCGGACCGCCGCGTGCGACGAGCGCGCGGATCGCCTGGTCGGTCACTGCCTCCCAGCCGTGCCGTCGGTGCGACGCGGCCTCGCCGGGCCGGACCGTGAGCACCCTGTTCAGGAGCATCACGCCCCGGTCGGCCCACGGCGACAGGTCGCCCGTGCTGGGCATCGAGACGCCCGTGTCGTCGACGAGCTCCCTGAAGATGTTCGCGAGAGAGCGGGGGATCGGTCGGACGTCGGGCCGGACGGAGAACGAGAGCCCCATCGCGTGGCCGGGCGTCGGGTACGGGTCCTGGCCGACGATCAGCACGCGGACGTCGGTCAACGGGGACTCGAAGGCCCGCAGGATCGCGTCGCTCGCGGGGAGGTACGTGCGGCCGGCGGCGACCTCGTCGCGCAGGAACTGCCCGGCGGCGTGGAGCTGCGGCTCGACGGGCGCGAGCGCGCGTGCCCAGTCGGGAGCCACGAGGCGGTCGAGTGGGACGGTGCTCACGGGTTCGAACGCTACAGCCAGGCCCCTGCGTGGCCGTGGCTGGTGCGGTGAAGGCCGGCGTGGCCCGCGGCGCCGGTCGTGCAGGCGGCGGTCGGTCGGGCGCCTTGGCCGCGGCGCGGCGGCGGTCGGGTGCCTTGCCGCGGCGCGGGGAGCCGGGACTCGGGAATCGCCCGGACGGCGAATGACACAGGTGTCATTCCGGTCGTACGATGTCCGGCGTCGGCCAACCGGGCCGGATGGCTGAGGAGGACGCATGGACGCCGCGACGATCACGCTCGAGTCGCTGTCGACCATCGGCGGTCCGTCCGGCCTCTCGGAGCGCGACGAGCAGGTGCTCGCGTTCGAGCGTCAGTGGTGGAAGTACGCGGGTGCCAAGGAGCAGGCGATCCGCGAGCTGTTCGACATGTCGGCGACCCGGTACTACCAGGTGCTCAACGCGCTGATCGACGACCAGGCCGCGCTCGCTCACGACCCCATGCTGGTCAAGCGGCTGCGGCGGATGCGCTCGTCGCGTCAGCGCGCGCGCACGGCTCGTCGTCTGGGCGCCGAGGCGTAGTCCGCGCGCTGCTCACGCGGCGTCCCGACGGGCCGCAGCGACGTGAGCCTCGACACGATCGGCGCCTGACGACGCTCGACGCGCCGCTTCACAGCCTCCGGTGACACGGGTCGGGGCGTGCAGCCGTTAGCCTTGCGGCCGTGAGCAAGGCCGACTACTCCTACCCTGACGACGAGTTCGACGCACCCACGGGTCCGGACGTCCCCCGCGGGGTCCACCGTGCACCCATCTCGGCGTGGAGCCGGTGGTGGCCGTTCGTCGTCGTCATCATCGTCGTGCCGGCCCTCGCGTACGCGCTCGTGACCTGGGCGTCGCGCGACAACACGACGACCGACTCGGGCACGCCCGAGGCGAGTGCGTCGGCCCCGCAGGCATCGGGAACGCCGACCACGTCGGCCGAGCCGTCGACGACCCCCTCCGAGGCTCCGTCGGACACCCCGACGCAGACCGAAGAGGCGACGCCGACCGAGTCCCCGGCGAGCGTCGAGCTCGACACCCCCGTCGTCGTCTACAACGCCGCCGGGATCTCCGGTCTCGCGGCGAGCACCGTGACCAAGCTGGAAGGCGCGGGCTTCACCGCCGCGAAGGCGGACAACTTCTCGGGCGCCAAGCCGGGTCAGTCGACCGTCTACTACGCGTCGGAGGACCTCGAGCCGACCGCGGCTCTCGTCGGCGAGACGATCGGCGTCGACGCGCTCGAGCTCTCGGCGAGCGACGCCGGCGACGGCATCAGCGCGGTGCTGATCAGCGACCCGAGCAAGTGAGCTGATCGCCCACTCGAGCGAGTGAGCCGATCGGCCACCTGAAGCCCGCGACGCGGGCCGGCCGGGGCATCGGCCGACGCCGGCCAGCCGTGCATCACCTGGTGAAAGCCTCCTCCTCACCTCTTTCTCGTCGGCCACCGCGCTACTAGGCTCGCGCCAGCAGCGCGCCGGGGAGCGTGCTGCACGCACCAGTCGCACAGCGTCGAGGAGACCCGATGGCCCAGGGCACCGTGAAGTGGTTCAACGCCGAGAAGGGGTATGGCTTCATCACCCCCGCGAGCGGCGGCGCCGACCTCTTCGTGCACTTCAGCTCGATCCAGGTAGACGGCTACCGAACCCTCGAAGAGGGTCAGGAGGTCGACTTCGAGGTCGGCCAGGGCGCCAAGGGCCCGCAGGCCGAGCAGGTCCGCCCGGTCTGAGCGGCGTTCCGCCACACATCACGTAGTGCCCGATGACGGGCCGCCCTCCTCGCGGACGGGCGGCCCGTCTCGTCGTCGTGGGGCGTGGTGGTGAAACGGGCGCCGTAGGGCCGTGCTGTGAGCGAACCGTCTTGCACTCTCGGGTGGTGAGTGCTAACCATTGACTTAGCACTCTCGGGTTGAGAGTGACAGAACCACCTCGGCCGTCCGATGAGGTTCGGCGCGCGCGGGACATGACCGCGTACGCCGGGCCGTCCGTCGCGGGCATCGTCGGCCCACCCACGATCACAGTGAAGGATCACAGCCCCATGGCCAAGATCATTGCCTTCAACGAGGAGGCCCGCCGCGGCATCGAGCGGGGCCTGAACACCCTCGCCGACACCGTCAAGGTCACCCTCGGCCCGAAGGGCCGCAACGTCGTCCTCGACAAGAAGTGGGGCGCCCCCACGATCACCAACGACGGCGTCTCCATCGCCAAGGAGATCGACCTCGAGGACCCCTTCGAGAAGATCGGTGCCGAGCTCGTCAAGGAGGTCGCCAAGAAGACGGACGACGTCGCTGGCGACGGCACCACCACCGCCACCGTCCTCGCCCAGGCGCTCGTGCGCGAGGGCCTGCGCAACGTCGCGGCCGGCGCCAACCCGATCGCCCTGAAGAAGGGCATCGAGGCCGCCGTCGAGGCCGTCACGGCCGCCCTGCTCTCGCAGGCGCGCGACGTCGAGACCAAGGAGCAGATCGCCGCCACCGCCGCGATCTCCGCCGGCGACACCGCGATCGGCGAGCTCATCGCCGAGGCGCTCGACAAGGTCGGCAAGGAAGGCGTCATCACCGTCGAGGAGTCCAGCGCGCTGGGCCTCGAGCTCGAGCTCACCGAGGGCATGCGCTTCGACAAGGGCTTCCTGTCGGCGTACTTCGTGACCGACCCCGAGCGTCAGGAGGCCGTCCTGGAGGACGCGTACGTCCTGCTCGTCGAGGGCAAGATCTCGAACGTCAAGGACCTGCTGCCCCTCCTGGAGAAGGTCATCCAGGCCGGCAAGCCGCTGTTCATCGTCGCCGAGGACGTCGAGGGCGAGGCCCTGGCCACGCTCGTCGTCAACAAGATCCGTGGCCTGTTCAAGTCGGCCGCCGTCAAGGCGCCCGGCTTCGGCGACCGCCGCAAGGCCATGCTGCAGGACATCGCGATCCTCACCGGCGGCCAGGTCGTCTCCGAGACCGTCGGTCTCAAGCTCGACACCGTGGGCCTCGAGGTCCTGGGCACGGCCCGCAAGGTCGTCGTGACCAAGGACGAGACGACGATCGTCGAGGGCTCGGGCGACGCCAAGCAGATCGCCGGTCGCGTCTCGCAGATCCGTGCCGAGATCGAGAACTCGGACTCGGACTACGACCGCGAGAAGCTGCAGGAGCGCCTCGCGAAGCTCGCGGGCGGCGTGGCCGTCATCAAGGCGGGCGCGGCGACCGAGGTCGAGCTCAAGGAGCGCAAGCACCGCATCGAGGACGCCGTTCGCAACGCGAAGGCGGCCGTCGAGGAGGGCATCGTCGCCGGTGGTGGCGTCGCGCTCATCCAGGCCGGCAAGACGGCGTTCGAGGGCCTCAAGCTCGAGGGCGACGAGGCGACCGGTGCTGCGATCGTGAAGCTCGCGATCGAGGCCCCGCTCAAGCAGATCGCGATCAACGCCGGCCTCGAGGGTGGCGTCGTCGCGGAGAAGGTGCGCAACCTCCCCGTGGGTCACGGCCTCAACGCCGCGACCAACACGTACGAGGACCTGCTCGCCGCGGGCGTCAACGACCCGGTGAAGGTCACGCGCTCCGCCCTGCAGAACGCGGCGTCCATCGCGGCGCTGTTCCTCACCACCGAGGCCGTCGTGGCCGACAAGCCGGAGAAGGCCGCTGCGCCTGCCGGTGGTGGCGGCGAGGACTTCGGCGGCGGCTTCTGATCCGCAGCTGAACCCGCACTGACGAACGGGCCCGGTCACCTCACGGTGGCCGGGCCCGTTCGTCGTGCTGCGGCGGGTCAGCCCGCGTTGCGGAGCAGGAACTCCGTCTGGGGGTCGCGCTCGAACTCAGGGTCGCGCGCCGGGACAGTCTCCTGGCTGGTGATCGTATCGGCGATGCGGATCGGCTCGGGCAGTGACGCCCAACGGTTCGCGGTGGCCTCAGGGGCAGCGGCGTCCTGCCGCGGGAGCTCGCTCATGTGGGCAGCATGGCACGCACGGCGACCGGGCTCCAGCCCTCCGGCGACCGCCCACCAGCCCCTCGCCTCCAGCCCTCCGGCGACCGCCCTCCAGCCCCGGATGCCGAGGGCGGGTGTTGCGGCGCGAGGGCCGATGGCGCGCCGCCCGCCGTCGCGCCGTACGACGCGCCCCCGCCGGCCTCCGTCGCCTACCTCGCTCGTTTTGCCGGCGGTCGGGGGCGCGCTCGCGTGGAATGGAGTTGCTCGCACGGCAGCGGGGACGTTGAGTGGGGGCGTGCGTCTCTCTGGCCTGGGTCGATGAGCGTCGATCGGGCGTCGGTCGGCCTGCGTTCCGAGCGCGGCCCCGTGCTCGTCGCGCTCATGGTCACGACGGGTCTCGTCGCGATCGACGCGACGATCCTGGCCACCGCCGTCCCGACGATCGTGCGGGAGCTCGGCGGCTTCTCGTCCTTCCCGTGGCTCTTCTCGCTGTACCTGCTCACGCAGGCCGTGACGGTCCCCATCTACTCCAAGCTGTCGGACACGTGGGGCCGCAAGCCCGTCGTGCTCATCGGGATCGCGCTGTTCGGGCTCGGCTCGGTGCTGTGCGGGTTCGCGTGGTCGATGCCGGCCCTGATCGCGTTCCGGGCCGTGCAGGGCCTCGGGGCGGGTGCGGTGCAGCCGATGGCGGTGACGATCGCCGGTGACATCTACACCGTCGCCGAGCGCGCCAAGGTGCAGGGCTACATCGCGAGCGTCTGGGCGGTCTCCTCGGTGGTCGGGCCGACGCTCGGCGGCCTGTTCAGCCAGCTGCTCTCGTGGCGGTGGATCTTCTTCGTGAACATCCCCCTGTGCGTGCTGGCGGCGTGGCTGCTCTGGCGGCGCCTGCACGAGGACGTCGAGAAGCGCCCGCACCGGATCGACTGGGCCGGCGGCGCGCTGCTCACGGCATCGCTCAGCCTGCTGATCCTGGGCATCCTCGAGGGGGGCAACGGATGGGCGTGGGCTTCGCTGCCGAGCATCGTGGTGCTCGGGGTCGGGCTCGTGCTGCTCGGCGCATTCCTCGTCGTCGAGCAGCGCGCCGACGAGCCCGTCCTGCCCCTGCGGCTGCTCTCCCGCCGCCTGCTCGCGACCGCGGCGCTCATCTCCGTGGGGGTCGGCGTCGTGCTCGTCGGCCTGACCTCGTACATCCCGTCGTTCCTCGAGGCGCTGCTGGGCGTGACGCCGCTGGTCTCGGGGCTGACGCTCGCGCTGCTGACGATCGGCTGGCCGATCTCCGCCTCCCAGTCGGGTCGCCTCTACCTGCGGTTCGGCTTCCGGGTGACGGCGCTGATCGGCACCGCGGTGTGCGCGATCGGCTGCGCGTTGCTGCTCGTGGCGGCAGGTTCGCCGTCGGTGTGGGCGGTCGGCGGTGCGTGCCTCGTCGTCGGGCTCGGGCTCGGGCTCACCGCGTCGCCCACCTTGATCGCAGCCCAGTCGAGCGTCGAGTGGGGCGAGCGCGGCGTCGTCACGGGCGCGAACCTGTTCGCGCGGTCGATGGGCTCGGCCGTCGGTGTCGCCGTGATGGGCGCGATCGTGAACGCGTCGCTGCGCGGGCTCGACGGGGAGAGCCATCCGGCACAGCTGCAGGATGCCGTCCGGCACGCGCTGATCGCCGTGCTCGTCGTGTCGGTGCTGATGATCGTCGCCGCGGCCGCGATGCCCCGCGACCGCACGCAGGCGTGACGAGCGAAAAGCGCCTGCGCCTGCCGGTGGGGCCCCGCTAGGGTCGGGCAGCGCCGGAGAGCGCTCTACACCAGGGGGAGCACATGGCTGTCGTCGTCGCGGAGGACCTGACCAAGACGTTCCGTCGACCCAAGAAGGCTTCGGGCTTGAGCGGTGCGCTGCGGCACCTGGTGCGCCCCGAGCACGACGAGCACGTCGCGGTCGACCGCCTCAGCCTGAGTGTCGAGGCCGGCGAGGCCGTCGCCTACGTCGGGCCGAACGGCGCCGGTAAGTCCACGACCGTCAAGATGCTCACGGGCATCCTCGTCCCGACGTCCGGCTCGGTCCGGGTGGGCGGCCTGGTGCCGCACGAGCAGCGCGTGGCCAACGCGCGCCAGGTCGGCGTGGTGTTCGGGCAGCGCACGCAGCTGTGGTGGGACCTGCCGGTGCGTGACTCGCTCGAGCTGCTGCGCGACATGTACGGGATCGGCCCCGCCGAGTACGCGCGCACGATCGAGGAGTTCGACACCGTGCTCGGTCTGGGCGAGCTCCTCGGGCAGGTCGCGCGCAAGCTGTCGTTGGGCCAGCGGATGCGTGCCGACCTCGCCGCTGCGCTGCTGCACCGGCCCCCGATCGTCTTCCTCGACGAGCCGACCATCGGCCTGGACCTCGAGGTCAAGGACCGGGTGCGCGCGTTCGTGCGCGGCATGGTCGCCGACGGAACGACCGTGCTGCTCACGACCCACGACCTCGGCGACATCTCCGACATCTGCAGCCGGATCGTCATCATCGACCACGGGTCGATCGTCTTCGACGGCCCGCTCGCCACGGTGACGGACGCCTTCGCGACCGAGGGGCTCGTGCGCGTCACGCTCCGCGAGGCGCCGACGTCGCTCGGCCCGCTGCGCGCCGCGCTGCCCGATGCGGACGTCGCGGAGCTGGACGGCAACGAGCTCGTCGTGCGGTTCGACCGTCGGGCCGCGACCGGGGGCGAGATCCTGCGGCCCGTGTTCGACCTGCACGACGTCGTCGACGTCCGCATCGAGGAGCCGGACATCGAGACGGTCGTGCGCAAGATGTACGCGAGGGACCTGTGACGACGGCCGCGACCCTCGCCCGGGCGACCCTCCGACCCGCGCCGGGACGACGCACGTCGGTGCGGGCCTACCTCGCGATCGCCCGGGTCGCCGCGCGCAGCCTGGTCGCCTACCGCGTGCCGTTCCTGCTCAGCCTGATCGGCAGCGTCCTGACGTTCGCCTCGCTGCTCTACCTGTGGCAGGCGATCATCGAGAGCGGCTCGGTCGGCACCGGGCACACCTGGCCGCAGATGCGCACATACCTGCTCGTCGGGTTCGTCGTCGGCACGATCGTGTCGCCGTGGACCGACTGGCGGACGGCCTTCCGCGTGCTCGACGGCGCCGTTGCGACCGACCTCACCAAGCCGGTCGACTTCCAGAAGGCGCGCTTCGCCGAGACGGCGGGCTTCGCGCTGGTCGAGGTCGGCGTGGGGCTCGTGGTCGGCATCGGAGTGGTGGCCTGGTTCGGCGGGGTCGTGCTGCCCCCGCCGGTGATGTGCGTGGCGTTCGTCGTGAGCATGCTGTTCGTGCTGCCGCTCAAGTTCTGCCTGATGTACCTGTTCAGCCTGCTGTGCTTCTGGACGCAGGGGTACGTGGGCATCAACTGGGCGCGCCTGGCCCTGACCGCGCTGTTCTCCGGCGCGCTGCTGCCGCTCGCGGTCTTCCCCGCGTGGCTGCAGGCCGTCGCCCAGGCCCTGCCGTTCCAGGCGACGGTCTCGACGCCAGCGCTCATCCTGCTCGACGAGGTGCACGGCGCCGAGCTCTGGCGCATGATCGCCGTCCAGATCGCCTGGACCGTGGCCCTGTGGTGGGGCGCGCGGGGGGCGTGGCGGCGCGCGTCGAGGCAGCTGACGGTTCACGGTGGCTAGCGCGCAGGGGAGCGTCGCGGACGCGACGCGGACCCGACCGGCGCCGGCCGGAGGTCTGAGGCGCGACGTCTGGCTCTACCGGCGGCACCTCGGTGCTCGGGTGCGCGCGATCGTGGCGTACCCCGGTGACTTCTGGATCCTCGTCGGCTCGACCGTGCTGGTGCAGGCCAGCGGCCTGATTTTCCTGTGGGCGATCTTCCGGCGGATCCCGACGATCAACGGGTGGGACTTCTGGCAGGTCGGGCTCATGTACGCCCTGGTCTACGTGGCCGAGGGCGTGACCTCGCTGTTCTTCAACGGGCTGTGGGCCCTGACGGGCATGGTCAACCGCGGCGAGTTCGACCGGTTGCTGGTGCGGCCGTACTCCGTGCTCGCGCAGGTGATGAGCTCCAACATCGGCGTCAACGGGCTCGGCAACGTCGTGCTCGGCGGGGCGATGACGGGCATCGCGCTCGCGCACCTCGACGTCGCGTGGGACGCGGGTCGCGTGCTGCTCGCGATCGCGCTGCTCGTCGGCGCCGTGGGCGTGAAGGTGGGGCTGACGATCGCGTCGAACGCGAGCGGGTTCTGGATCCCCGGCCCGTACTCGCTGTTCGCCCTGTCGATCCACCAGGTCGGCGAGCTGGCGCGGTACCCACTGACCATCTACTCGACGCTCATCCGCGGCCTGCTGACGTTCGTGCTGCCGTTCGCGTTCATGTCGTACTTCCCCGTGTCGGCGCTGCTGGGCGTGGGCGAGCACCCGTGGCTCGGCTACCTGACGCCGCTCGTCGCGGTCTGGACCATCTGGGTCGGGGTCTGGCTCACGCGCCGGGGCCTGCGGCGCTACGAGAGCGCGGGGAACTGACGCCTCAGCACCGGGTGTGCCGGGTCGGAGTTGTCGACGACGAGCCCGGCTCGATCGGCGGGTGAGCAGGTGGCCAGGTAGTGCCGCTGTGCCTCGACGTAGCGCGCGTTGGCCGGGTCGTCGACGCCAGGCGGTGCGCCGTCGCGCACGACCATGCGCGCGAGGGTGACCTCGAAGGGGACGTCGAGGAACACCGTCAGGTCCCATGCCGCGGCGAGCTCGGGGCGCTGCAGGAAGATGCCGTCGACGACCACGACCGCATCGGCGGGTACGGCGACCGGCGCCGGGTCGACGTACGCGTCGGACGCCAGGTCGTGCGACGCGAGCCGCACGAGCCCTGACCCGCCTGACGCGAGCGGGTCGAGGACCCGGGAACGGAACGCGGGGTAGTCGAACGAGTCGAGCCAGAAGCCCTCGGGCGACTGGCGTCCCCTGGCGTGGCGCACCGCGCGCGGGTGGTGGAAGTCGTCGATCGAGACGCGCAGCACCGGGCGGTCGCCCATGTTTGCCGCGAGCGCGTCCGCGAACGTCGTCTTGCCCGCGCCGTCCACGCCGTCGATCCCGACGAGCACCGGTCGCGCCAGGTGCGGGACGGCTCGCGCGACCTCCTCGAGGACCTGGACGCGGGTGGCCGTCACTGCCGTCACTGCTGTCACTGCCGGTACGACGACAGGAAGTTGCCCAGCCGCTCGACCGCCTCCGCCAGCACGCGCGCCTCCGGCAGCGTCACGATGCGCAGGTGGTCGGGGTCGGGCCAGTTGAAGCCCGTCCCCTGCACGAGCAGGATGTGCTCGCTGACCAGCAGGTCGTACACGAGGCGCGCGTCGTCGTGGATCTCGTGGACCTCGGGGTCGAGCCGCGGGAACAGGTACAGCGCGCCGTCGGGTCGCACGCACGTGACCCCGGGGATCGAGGTCAGCCCGCGGTAGGCGACGTCGCGCTGCTCGTGCAGCCGGCCACCCGGGGCGATGAGGCCCTCGATCGACTGCACACCGCCGAGGGCGGCCTGCACCGCGTGCTGCGCGGGGACGTTCGGGCACAGCCTGGTCGACGCGAGCAGCGTGATGCCCTCGAGGAAGCCCTTGGCGTGGTCGCGCGGGCCGGTGATGACGAGCCACCCGGAGCGGTAGCCGGCGACCCGGTAGGTCTTGGACAGCCCGTTGAACGTCAGGCACAGCAGGTCGGGGGCGACCGAGGCCATCGGGATGTGCCGCGCGCCGTCGAACAGGATGCGGTCGTAGATCTCGTCGGACAGGACGAGCAGGCTGTGCCGCCGCGCGATCGCGGCGATCCCCTCGAGCACCCCGCGCGAGTAGACCGCGCCGGTGGGGTTGTTCGGGTTGATGACGACGATCGCCTTGGTGCGTGGCGTCACGAGCGACTCGATGTGCTCGAGGTCGGGCTCCCAGCCCTGGTCCTCGTTGCAGCGGTAGTGCACGGGGACGCCGTCGGACAGCGACGTCATCGCCGTCCACAGGGGGTAGTCGGGCGACGGGATGAGCACCTCGTCGCCCTCGTCGAGCAGCGCTTGCATCACCATCGTGATGAGCTCGGAGACGCCGTTGCCGAGGAAGACGTCGTCGACGTCGATGAGCGGGAAGCCTGGCTCGGTCTCGTAACGGGTCACGACGGCGCGGCGCGCGCTCAGGATGCCGCGCGAGTCGGTGTACCCGTGCGCCTGCGGGATCGCCGCGATGACGTCCCGGACGATCTGGTGCGGAGCCTCGAAACCGAACGCCGCGGGGTTGCCCGTGTGCAGCTTCAGCACCGGGTAGCCCTCGGCCTCGAGCCGCGCGGCCTCGTCGAGCGCAGACCCGCGGATCTCGTACAGGACGTTCTTCAGCTTCGACGACTGGTCGAGTCTGCGCAGGTGGGACATCTGCCGAGCGTATCGAGCGCGACACCCGGGGAGAACCTGGCCGGCCGCTCGTTGGCCGCGGTTGGGCGTGATCGTGCGGAAGTAAGCGCTGTCGCGTGTCGGTGGTGCGCGGTACGGTCGGCCGAGCGGGGTGGACCAGGGTCGGGGGCTGCGGATGCGACGTGCACTGCTGTGGGGTGTGGTGTCCGGTGCGCTCGCGCTCGTGATCTGGGTCGTGGCGTCGGAGAGCTTCTTCCGGCCGCTGCTCGCGGTTGCCCCGGTCGTCGTCTACTCGGTCGTCCTGCTGGTGCGTGTCGTGATGGAACCCGTCGCGACTCGGCGGGTCGCCGAGGCTCGGACTGCGGCGGGCACCGAGCGCGGCGGCCTCGGGCTCGCGCTCGCCCTCGCGAGTGAGGAGCCGGGCGAGCCCGATGCGCGGCTGGACGATCCCGAGGCGAGCACGGGCGAGCGGGCGCCGGCCGAGGACGCGGAGCCCGTGGAGCACGCGCGGGTTGTGGACCACGCTGAACCCGTCGAGCACCTGCAGCCGGTCGAGCACGCGCGGTCCGTCGAGCACATGCAGCAGGTCGAGCACGCGCAGCGGATCGCCGTCGACCAGGCCGCCGCCGGCTAGGTGCCCGCGTGCGGCGGTCGGTCGCGCGCCGGGATGCGCAGACCGGACGCACGCAGCCGCCGGATCAGCACCTTCGCGGGGACTGGCACGGCACCCAGGGCGACCAGCTCGTCGTACCGCTCGTCGGGGACGTCGTAATGGTCCAGGTCGAAGCCGCGCTCCGGGATGCCCGCTCGCGCCGCGAACGCGTGCAGCTCATCGAGCGAGGCATCGCTGACGAGGTGCGACCACAGCCGCCCGTGCTGGGGCCACATCGGCGGGTCGAGCAGGACGGTCACACGACGAGCGTAGGCGCCGCACGCGGCCCCGCCACAGCGGGGCGCCCTGCCACAGCGGCGCGCCCTGCCACAGCGGGGGCGCGCGGTCGCGGTGGCGCGAAGCCATGACGGTGCGAAGCTACGGCGCCCAGTCACGACGTCGCCCAGCCCGACGCGAAGTCACGAGGGTGTGAACATGCGCGCAGCAGCCGCCTCCGCCTCGGCGTACGTCCGGCCCGCCGACTGCATGGCCAGGCTGATCTGACCCAGCGCGTGGTCGAGCCGGGTCGACGCACCGGACCACTCGTGCATCACGGCGGCGAACTGCGTCGCGGCGGCGCCCCGCCAGGACTCCTGCAGCGCGACCAGCTGTCGCTGCATCGCGGCGACCTCCGTGC
>JBCECL010000085.1:0-13553 GCA_039207135.1 Brevundimonas sp. | reverse complement strand
GACGGCACCACCACGGTGACCTACGTCTACAAGCCCGTGGTGGCCCCCAAGCCCGCTGACGTGACCGTGCGCTACGTCGACGAGCACGGCAAGCCGCTCGCCGACCCGACGTCGCAGACCGGCAAGCCCGGTGACCCGTACTCGACCGCGCCGAAGGTGATCGACGGCTACGAGCTCGTCGCCGTGCCGGCCAACGCGGATGGCGTCTTCACGGACGACACCCCTGACGTGGTGTACGTCTACCGCCCGATCACGCCGGTGCCCACCCCGACGCCGACGCCGACCACCCCGACGCCGAACCCGACGACGCCCCCGAGCTCCGGCCACGCGAGCGTCAAGCGGCCGACGACGAAGGCGCCCGCCGGGGCCGGGACGACGACCACCCGCCACCACCTCGCGATGACCGGATCGTCGGCGGTGCAGCTGCTCGCCCTCGGCTCGAGCCTGGTGCTGGGCGGCGTGGTGCTCACGGCGGCACGCCGGCGCGCACGTCACGACGGCTGACCTCGGTCACGACGGACCGCCCCTCGCGCACCCGCGTGAGGGGCGGTCCGCTGTCGTTCACCGGCACCCGGACCCGTGCGTGGGGAGGAGCCGATGGTCTGATGCGGCCGGATGGGGCAGGGTTGCGGGCGTGGACGAGCACGTGGTGGTCATGGGGGTGTCGGGGACCGGCAAGTCGACGGTCGGACGGCTGCTCGCGGAGCGGCTCGGTGCCGCGTTCGTCGAGGGCGACGACCTGCACCCGGCCGCGAACGTCGAGCGGATGCGCGCGGGAATCCCGCTGACCGACGCAGACCGGGCACCGTGGCTGGAGCTCGTCCGGGACGCGATGAGCACGGCCGGTGGCGACACCGTCGTCGCGTGCTCAGCGCTGCGCCGCGCGTACCGCGACGTGCTGCGCGGCGCTCGCGGCCGCGTGCGCTTCGTCCACCTCGTCGTCCCGCCCGCGGAGCTCGAGCAACGGCTCAGCGAGCGCGCCGGCCACTTCATGCCAACCGCGCTCCTGGCGTCCCAGCTCGCGACGCTCGAGCCGTTGGCGCCCGACGAGGACGGCGTCGACCTCCCAGTCGCGAGCCCCGACGAAACCGTGGACGCGATTCTCGCGTGGCGCGACTCGCGCGCCGCTACCGTCGAGCCATGAGAATCGCGGCGGCGCTGCTCGCAGGCATCCTGCTCCTCGGCGGGTGCACCTCAGACAGCGACGACCCGGTCGAGGGCTTCACCACGCTCGCGAAGGGCGATCGATCGCCGGTCGAGACCTCCTACGTCCTCGAGGTCGCGTACGACGAGGCGACAGCGCGCCAGATGTGGGACGACGTCGTCGACGAGAACCTTCCGAAGGGCAGCGGCGACCCGACCGCGCGAGCCATCTACGGGAACCTCGACGACGTGGACTTCGACTCGCAGGTCGTTGCACTCTTCTCGTCGGGCGAGTCCAGCACATGTCCGTCGTTCCTGAGCGGGCTCAGCACCGAGGGGACGACGATCGCCGCGACGACCACGACCCCGGGCGCAGATGGTCCCTGCACGGCCGACTACCACCCGTACGTCCAGGTCGTCGCGGTCGACAAGGGTGACCTCCCGGCGGCCGGCGAGCTCCCGGGCGCGAAGCTCACCATGGACGGCACCGCGATGCCCGACGCGAGCGTGGCGGTCTACGCGAAGCGCTGACAGGTCGGGCTGTTCGCGTTCACAGTGTCATTCCAGGTTGACGCCCTAGGTTCGGCGGCACACGCCGCACCCGGGAGATGCCATGTCCGCCGAACTGCCCGCCGAACGGCGCGCCGAACAGCGCGCCGAACCGCCTGCCCAACCGCACGCCGACTCACCTACGGAGCCGCTCGCCGCACCACTCGCGGCACCGCCCGCAGCGCACACCGGCCAGCACCAGCCGATGCCCCCGGGCCCGGCCACCAGGAAGTACCCCGCGCCGATCGGCTGGGTGATCGCCGCGATCATCCTGTTCTGGCCCACCGCGATCCCCGCGCTGCTCGCGTCGCACCGCTCGGCCCGCGCCGCCGGCGCCGGCGACGTCGCGCTCGCCGAGCACGAGGCGGCCACCGCCAAGCGCTGGGGCGCGATCAGCGTCATCGTCGGTGCGCTGCTCGTCGTGGCGTCCGTCCTGGCGTCGATCGCCTGGGCCGTTCTCCTCGTCGTCTGGCACCACGACGACGTGCACACGCGGGCCGTGTTCCGCATCGACGGCCCGTCGAACGTCCAGCCGTTCCGGGGCGGCGACGGCTGGGGCTCGCAGGAGCGTCAGCTCCCGCAGGCGCCGCGCCAGGACCGCCAGCAGCCGCAGCCCCAGCAGACGCCGCAGCAGACGCCGTAGTCGCAGGCTGGCGCGAGACGGCCCGCACTCAGACATTCCCAAGGTGCGACTGCCGATGATGCGGCGGTGACGAGCGAACACGACAACCCGCGCCTGACGACCCGTCGGCGGGTGAACACCGTCCCGGCCGTGACCGCCCTGTTCTGGGCCACCAAGGCGATGACGACCGCGATGGGCGAGTCGGCCTCCGACTTCTTCGTCCGGGCGACGGCTCCCGAGCTCGCCGTGGTGGGCGGGTTCTGCGCGTTCGTGCTGGCGCTCGTGCTGCAGCTCCGGGCGCGGAGGTACGACGCCTGGCGCTACTGGCTCGCCGTGTCGATGGTCGGCGTGTTCGGGACGATGGCGGCCGACGTTGTACACGTCGGACTCGGCATTCCGTACATCGTCTCCACGCCCGCGTTCGCGCTCTTCCTCGCGGCGGTCTTCGCGACGTGGTGGCGGACGGAGGGCACGCTGTCGGTGCACGAGATCGACACCCGCCGGCGCGAGCTCTTCTACTGGGCGGCCGTCGTCGGGACGTTCGCGCTCGGGACGGCCGCGGGCGACCTGGTGGCCGTGACCTTCAACCTCGGCTACCTGGCTTCGGGGTTCGTGTTCGCGGCGCTGATCCTCGTCCCGTACGTCGGCTACCGGACCCGCAGGATGGGCGAGGTGCTCGCGTTCTGGTTCGCCTACGTGCTGACCCGGCCAGTGGGCGCGTCCTTCGCGGACTGGCTCGGCCAGCCGCCGTCGCGCGGCGGCCTCGGTCTCGGCTCGGGATGGGTCGCACTCGTGCTGGCCGTAGGCATCGCGGTCGCCGTCGTGGCGATGACCGTCCGGGACAGGCAGGACGCGCCCGAGGCGGCGGCCGTCGTGGCGTGAGCCCGGAGCTGGGGGCGGCATATGCTCCAGCGGTGTCGAGCGGAACGGCCTGGGCGCGCAAGCCGTGGTCCGTGCGCGTCCGCTCGGCGGTCGCCGCGATGCTCGTCGTGCTCTTCGCCCTGACCGTCGCGGGACTGGGCGTCGTGTACGTCGTGCGCGAGTCCGTGACCAGTGCCGCGCTCGCGACGGCGCAGTCACGGGCGAGCGACGTCGTCGCCGAGCTGGAGGCAGACGGGCACGTGACCGACGGGCTCAACCTCGATCCCGGCCCCAACCGGGACACCGTGGTCACGATCCTCGACGGCGGCAGGGTCGTCGCGCAGACGAACCTGACCACCGCCGCCGACCCGGCAGTCGCCGAGCTTCCCGTCGACGGCGTCACGGGCGTCGACCGCGTTCGCGTGGCTCAGGGCTACGCGGCCGGCCGGGAGACCGTCAGGGACGTCCAGCAGGCGCTCGCGGTCGGCATCCCCGTGCTCGTGCTCATCGTCGGCTGGCTCACGTACGTCCTGGCCGGGCGCGCGCTGCGGCCGGTCGAGGAGATCCGGCGTCGCTCGGCCCACATCAGCCACGGGGACCTTGCCGCGCGCATCGACGTGCCCGCCACGGGCGACGAGATCGAGCGGCTCGCCGTCACGCTCAACGAGATGCTCGACCGGCTGGACCAGGCGCACCGGGCGCAGGCGCAGTTCGTCGCGGACGCGAGCCACGAGCTGCGCACCCCGCTGGCCGCGATGCGCGCCGAGCTCGACGCGGCCACGCGCGACGGCGACGTCGGCGAGGGCACCGCGGAGCGCGTGCTGGGCGCGAACCTGCGCATGCAGGGGATCGTCGACGACCTGCTGGCCTTGGCGCGCACCCGCGACGGGGACGTCGCGCGGCAGGTCGACGTCGACGTCGACGCGGTCGTCGAGAGTGTCGGCTACGCCGCTGCGGCGACGGCCGGCGCTGCGATCGCCGTCGAGGTCCAGACCGTCCCCGCGCGCATGACGGGCAACCCCGCCGAGCTGTCCCGGGCGGTGCAGAACCTCGTCGACAACGCGATCCGCTGGGCGGACCACCGCGTGCGGGTGCAGGTCACGACCGCTCCCGGCCGGGTCGTGATCGACGTCGACGACGACGGTCCCGGGATCCCGCCCGAGCGGCGCGACGTCGTGTTCGAACGGTTCGTGCGCCTCGACGAGTCACGCTCGCGCACGTCAGGCGGTGCCGGCCTCGGTCTGGCGATCGTGCGCGCCATCGCCGACGCGCACGGCGGGACGGTCACCTGCACGTCGAGCCCGCTAGGGGGTGCGCGCCTGCGTCTGGTCCTGCCCGCGTTCGCTGCTCCGCCAGACGAGCCCGACGAGCCCGACGAGGGAGCACCCGACGATCAGGCCTCCGACGCGATCCGGTAGCCCTGCCCGCGCACGGTCAGGATCGACTTGCGACCGTACGGGGTGTCGACCTTGCGACGCAGGTAGCTGATGTACACCTCGACGACGTTGTGGTCGCCCTCGTAGGCGCTGTCCCACACGTTCGTGATGATCTCGGTCTTGGTGACGACGTCCCCGTCCTTGCGCATCAGCAGCTCGAGCACGCCGTACTCGCGAGGCGTCAGCGCGATCTCGTCGCCGGCGCGCGTCACGCGGCGGCGCGCAGGCTCGAGCCGCAGGTCGCCGGCCTGCAGCACGACCGGCCGCTCGGGGCTGCCCCGCCGCACGAGCGCACGCAGCCGCGCGACGAGCACGTTCAGCGAGAACGGCTTGACGAGGTAGTCGTCGGCCCCGCGGTCGAGCATCGCGACCTGCACCTGCTCGCCGTCGCGCGCGGTCAGCACGAGCACCGGCGTCCAGACGCCGCGCTCGCGCATCCCGACGAGCACGTCGCGTCCGGACAGCCCGGGGAGCATGAGGTCCAGCACGACGACGTCGTACTGGTTCTCCGTCGCCGCCCACAGCCCGTCGACGCCGTCCCGCATCAGGTCGACGGCCAGCCCCTCCGCGATCAGTCCGCGTCGCACCGCGTCACCGAGCTGGTGGTCGTCCTCCACGACGAGCACCTTCATCGCTCACCGCCTCGTCGACTCGGGGGAATCAGGTCGCTGGCGCGAGCGTACGCGGCGTCGCGGTGAGGCGGGACCTTCGACCCGAGCCACGGGGCTCGCGCCGGGCGAGCGTTGGACCCATGCCAGCGCTGCTCGTGTTCGAGTCCATGTACGGGAGCACGGCCGCCGTTGCCCAGGCGATCGCCGCCGGGATGGCAGGCGTGCGCGTCACGGTGACCGTGTGCGAGGTCGGGCTCGCCTCGGTGCCCGACGTGACCTCGACGCCCGGCCTGCTCGTCGTCGGCGCACCGACCCACCAGCGCGGCCTGTCCACGCCGCAGACCCGCGACGTCGCCCGAGGCGAGATCGAGACCGCCCTCTCGCCGGGCGACGGCGTGCGCGAGTGGCTCGACGGCCTGGTCGGCCAGGTCGCTGGTCGCAACGTGGCCGTCTTCGACACGGCGCTCAAGCGTCCGCTCGCCGGCTCGGCGGCGAGCACGATCGGCAAGCGGCTGACGAAGGCCGGGGCGAACCTCGCGGTGCCGCCCGAGTCGTTCGTCGTCAGCGGTCGGTCGAGCGGGCTTGTGCCCGGTGAGCTCGAGCGGGCGCGCGCCTGGGGCGTCGGGCTCGCGCTGTTCGCTGCGGTCTTGGCGCCGGGCGCGATTCGCGATCCGGGCTGAAGATCGCATCATGACTTCCCCCGCCGTCGTCGCCCGTGCCACCGGGCAGGTCGCGCTCGGCGCGGCGCTGCTCTTCGCCGGCACGACGCACCTGACAACCGCACGCAAGGAGTTCCAGGCGCAGGTGCCGTCCTGGTTCCCGGCCGACCCCGACGCCGTGGTCCTCGCCTCCGGCGTCGCGGAGCTGACGCTCGGCGCGGCGCTCGTCGGGACGTGGCGGCAGCCTGCGCGCGCGTGGGTGGGCGTCGCGGCAGCCGCGTTCTTCACGGCGATCTTCCCTGGCAACATCGCGCAGCTCGTCGAGCACAAGGACGGGTTCGGCCTGGACACCGACGCCAAGCGTGCGGCGCGCCTGCCGTTCCAGCCCCTGCTGGTCGCGGGGGCGCTCGCCGCGTGCGACTCGCGGACGCTCTGGCGCCGCCGCTAGCCGACCTCCCGGCCCGCCAGGGCAGTCGGCCCGTCGTCCACGCCACCCGCATCCCAGCGGTCGAGCTGGCGCTGGACGGCCTCGCGTGCGCGGTGCAGCTGCTCGGCCATGAGCCGCCGCTCCGCCCACAGCACCTCGCGCGCGCGCAACGCGTCCTCGATCCGCCGCAGCTCGTCGCCGTCGACGTCCAGCCCGTAGGCGGTCGCAACCACCCGGGCCAGGTCCGCCCGGTAGTCGTGCCCACGAGCGACGAAGATGCCCGGGACGGTGCTCAGCGCATTGGTGACGTCGACGAGCGTCAGGACGAAGCTCACCAGCGGGTACCAGCTCGCGAGCCGGGAGACGCCTGGCGGACGCGTGTCGACCGGCCCGAGCCACGCGGGCTGCTGGACGGCGAGGGCGCCGGTGAACTTCGTGATCGGGTCCTCGTGGTGCGAGAGCAGGAAGAAGCGCTGCGCGTCCCGGTCGCGCTCGTCCTGCGCGGCCCAGTCTGACCAGGAAGCGATCTCGACGGTCTGCGCGTCGGGGTCGACCCGCTCGGGGTCGCGCCGCCACTCTCTGGCCCACGCGCTGCCGGCAGGCGTCCCGACGAAGAGCGCACGGTCCATACCCACGCGGTGCAGCCCGCTCACGCCCTCGTGCAGGAACGCGTCCTGGAGCGTGTGCGCGCCGAGCGACTCGCCGAAGCCGACCAGTCGCGGTCGCGACTCCTCGGGGATCGCGCGCAGACGCCAGGTGAGCGCGTGCAGCAGCGCGCGGTTCTGCTCGCGGCCCATGTCGACCCGGTCGAGCGAGAGGAACGACGGGCGCAGCGAGTACTGCAGCGCGACGGTCGCGCAGTCGCCCCGGGTGAGGTACTCGAGCGTCTCGGTCGAGACGTAGTTGATGTAGCCGCTCCCGGTCGGCGAGGCGACGCAGATGACGCTGCGCTCGAAGGCCCCCAGACGCTCGAGCTCGTCCATCACGAGATCCACCCGGGCGTCGACGGTCGACGCGCTCGCGAGCCCGACGAAGGCCCGGACCGGGTCCGTGACCTGGTCCAGCGGCGCCCCCGTCACGTCGGAGATCTCCTGGCTCGTCAGCGCCATGTTGACGAACCGCACACCCTCGCGCGAGAGCGTCGTCCACGGCACGCCGGATGTCGGTCCGCCGCTGACGGAGGCCGAGGCGGGCGGGCTCGTGTACGCGGCGTCGATCGCTGCGCCGCCCGCATCGGCGCTCCGAAGCGCGTACTCGACGCCGGCCGCGACCCCGGACCCGATCACGCCGAGCGCAACCGTGTGCCCGACGGCACCGGCGGCCCGTCCGGCTCGCGGCGACACGTGCCGGACGCCGGCGCTCACCGCCCGGGCGAAAGCGCCCTCGAGCGCGGCGAAGCCCTGCAGCCCGAGGTTGACCGCGGCGCCGAGCAGGAGCGAGCGCGCCAACGGAGGCACGGGCGCCGCGGGCGCCGCGTCGGGTGCCGCGCTCGTCTTTCCGGTGAGCGGGTCGGACGGCGGCGCGAGGCGGGCCGCCTCGACCGGGTCGTCGGCGCGGTACCTGCGGATCTGCCACGCCGCGAGCGCCGTGCCCGCGACGAGCCCGGCGCTGCCGGAAGCTGCCCGCAGGAACCTGTGCCGCTCGCCGATCGCCGCGTCGGCCGAGGCCAGCGCGGACACCGCGACGCCGGACAGACCGACGCGGAGCGTCCGGCGCCCCACCGTGCGCAGCGCAGCGCGGCGCAGAGGCTCGCCGTGGCGAGGCGAGGCCAGACGCTCGGCGACCGCCCCGGCCGAGGCCAGCGCCAGCCCGACGCCGGCCTGCACCGCGAGCCGTCGAGCCGTCGCCGACTGCGACCCGTCGTCACCGACCAGACGCCGTGCGATCGCCACGGACACCGACTGCGACGTGACGACGAGGCCGTACTCCGTCGCCGCGATCAGCCCGGTCGCCATCGCCTGGTCGGCGCCGTCGCGAGCGATGAGCCCTGGCATGAACGTCGCGCCCGTAGATGCCGCCGAGACGAGGGCCGCCGTCCGCTCGGCGGGATCACCACCGGCGATCACCCTGCCCAGCCTGCGGGCCACTGACGCTGCATCCACGCCGGTCTCCTCTCGTCCCTCGTCGTGCCCGGAGCACCCGGGGACCGGACAACCTGCGCGAATCGGCGCACGCCCAGCGTAGGGGACTGCCTGCACAAAGCACGCTGCCCGATGTCCCCGGCCGTCAAGGTCGGGGACACCGGGCAGGCGTCTGTGGGGCGTCGGGTCAGCGGATCGTCGACGTCCTGGCTGTCGTGTACGACCTCGTCGTGTAGCCCGACTTGGTCAGGGTGACCTTGACCGAGATCTTCTTGCCCCGGTCGGCCGACGTCAGCTTGTAGGCCGACGACGTCGCACCCTTGATGGCGGAACCGTTGCGGAGCCACCGGTAGGTCGCCTTGGTCGACGACGGCGCGTACGAGCCCTTGGAGACCTTGAGGGTCGAACCGACCTTCGTGCTTCCGTGGACCGCTGCCCGCTTGGCGACCGTGATCGATCCGGCGGCGACCTTCGAGGTCGCCTTCGAGGTCGTCACGACGGTCGTGTAGCCGGCCTTGCTCGCGGTCACCCGGAGGCTGATCACCTTGCCGTTGTCGGCCGCGGTGAGGGTGTACCTCGCCGAGGTCGCACCGGCGATCGGGCTGCCGTTGCGCAGCCAGCGGTAGGTCACCGTGGTCGGCGTGGGCGAGTACGAGCCCTGCGTGCCCTTGAGAGTCGCGCCGACCTTCGCCGTCCCCGTGATCGCGGGCAGCTTCGTGACGGTGAACGTCGCACCCTTGACGTTCGCGGTCGCCTTCGAGGTGGTCGTCAGCGTGACGTAGCCCGGCTTGCTCACGGTGACGCGCACGCTGATCGCCCGACCGTTGTCGGATGCGGTGAGCGTGTACGCCGCCCCGGTCGCCCCGGAGATCGGGCTGCCGTTGCGCAGCCACTGGTACGCGACGTGCAGACCGCCGACCGAGTACGCCCCGGGGTTCGCGGTGAGCTTCTTGCCCACCTGCGCGGTGCCCGAGATCGTCGGTGCGGTGGTCACCGAGATCGCCGAGGCGACCACGGGGACCGTCTGTGCGGTCGTGACCGGCGTCGCGGCCTCGTAGCCGGACTTCGACGACGAGACGGTGACGCTGATCTTCTTGCCGAGCTCGGCCGCGCCGAGGAGCAGCGTCGAGCTCGTCGCGCCGTCGATGACGACGCCGTCGGCGCGCCATGCGTACGTCACGTCGACGTCCGGCTTGCTGTAGGTGCCCGCGGTGACGGTCAGCGTGGCGCCGACCTTGGCGGTGCCCGACAGCGTCGGCTGGGTCACGACCTCGTAGGAGCCGAGGGCGACCGGTGCCGAAGCCGCGGTGGTGGTCGGCGCGGCCGGCGCGTAGCCGGTCTTCGACGACGTCACGACGGCGCTGATCCGCTTCCCAGCCAGGGCCGGCGTGAGGTCCAGCGTCGACCCGCTGGCACCCCCGATGGCGTCGCCGTCAGCGAACCAGGCGTAGGTCTCCTGGACGTCCGGCACGCTGTACGAACCGGCCGTGACCGAGAGCGCACCGTCCACCTTCGCCGTGCCCGCCAGCGTCGGCTCCGTGACCACGGAGTAGCTGCCGAGCCCGACGGCCGCCGTCTGCGGCGTCGTCGTGACGATGACGCTCGAGAGCGCCGGGTGGCTGGCGGTCACCGTCAGCGAGATCTTCTTGCCGAGGAGCTCGGCGCCCAACGGGAGCGACCCCCCGGTCGCACCCGCGAGCGCCTGCCCGTCGGCGAGCCACTGGTAGGACTCGACGAGCCCCGAGGTCGGGTACGTGCCGGGCACGGCCACGAGGGTGTTGCCGACGGCCGGCGTGCCGCCGATCGAGGGCGCCACCGTCGCGGCGGTGTCGCGGGCGATCGCGAAGACGTGCACCTTGGGCGTGTTCGGCCAGGTGATCGACTTGACGCTCTTGCCCGCCGGGATCGAGTAGGCCTTGGTGGCCCACAGGCCGCAGCTGAGGTTCTGGAGTCCGCCGGCCCAGCGCTGGGCCGCCTTGCCGACGACCACGTTGCCCGCGGTCTGCGCGCTCCCGCTGCACCAGTCGGTGAAGCCGAAGTCGGGGATCACCTGGGTGGTGTCGTCGGTGAAGGTCATCGTCAGAGGCCCGGCTGCGACCGGACCGTTGTTGACGCTGCCGATGAACGCGATCTTCGTCGCGCCCGCCAGGCCCGCACTCACATCCGTGGTCTGGCCCTGCGCGAGAAGGTTGTCGTAGTCGGTCGGCGCCGAGGCCGCGCCCGCGTCGTGCAGGACGAACGTCAGCGAGCGGTCCGTCGGTGCGGTGAGCACGATGCCGGAACCGATGCCCCCGGGAGCCATCTGCGAACGGATCAGGAACTCGCCGTTCGAGAAGTTCGCGGAGCCCGCGACGGGCTCACCGATCGCCTTGTTGTTGAAGGCGCCGGTGGCTGCGAGCCACGAGGTCTGGTTGACCGCGACGACGGCCGTGCCGCTCGCGCTCGTCCCGTCCGCTGCCTCGACCTTGACCGACACCGGGTACAGCCCCGGCGGCGCGTCGTCGGCGACCTTGAGGGAGATCGGGAGCTGTACCGAGCCGCCCTTGGTGTCCGCCGTCCACTGCCCGGATCCGACCGCGGTGATCTCGTCCGTGCCGACCACCGTGACGGTGCCGCTCAGGGTCGCGGGACCCTGGACGATCGCCGCGAGCTTGCCGTTGATCGTGTCGCCCGCCTTCGCGGCGACCTGGGTCGTGCCGTTCGGGACGTAGACCCGCGTAGGAGCCGCAGCGGTCGCGATCGTGCCCGGCGCCGAGGCCGCGGCGGTCGCCCACGTCGAGGGCGTGCTGCCCACGGTGTAGTCGAGGGTTCCCGCGTTGACGAGGTCGTCGCCCGACAGGTACGCCCGGTCGACCGGCTGGCCACCCACGGTGAGGGACTGCACGTAGCGGTTGGCGTCGGTGCGGCCGGGAGCGTTGATCACCAGGTGACCGTTGCTGTGCGTGTAGAACGACGTGTCCAGCGTGATGTCGACCGAGGTGAACACGGGCGTGCTCAGGCCCCAGACGTCGGTGCCGGGCATGATCGGGAAGATGCCGAGCGAGCTCGCCACTGCCCACGACGACATCTGACCGAGGTCGTCGTTACCGGTGACGCCCTGCGGGCCATCGGTGAAGAGCGTCAGCGCGGCGCGCACCACGTCGGTCGTCTTCCACGGCTGACCCGTCCACAGGTAGACGAACGGCGAGTGGAGGTCGGGCTCGTTGTTCGGGTTGTAGGTCTTGGTGCCGTAGTAGCTGTAGGCGCCGGTGACCCAGCCGCCCTCGGTGTTCGTCGCCGGCTTCGCGACCTTGTTCGGGGTGTCCAGCAGCGCCGGGCCGTACGCGAAGAAGTCGTCGAGACGCTCGTTCGTCGCGTCCTTGCCACCGAACAGCTCGATGAGGCCGGGGATGTCCTGCTGGGCGAGCCACTCGTACTGGAGCGACGTGCCCTCGTGGAACCCGTCGATCTGCGACGGGTCGGTCTCGGCCACGAAGAGGCCGTCGGTGCCGCGCGAGCGGAACGTCTGGTTCTCCGCGTCCCAGATGGCGCGGAAGTTCTGGCCGCGCTGCGCGTACCGCGCGGCGTCGTCCGTGTGGCCGAGGTCGGCGGCGAGCGTCGAGAGCGTCGCGTCGGCGAGGGCGTACTCGAGGGTCGCCGAACCGCCGTGCGCGAGGTCGAAGTCGCCGGGCTTGTGCGCCGCACCCGGGTTGAACGCGACGTAGCCGTCCTTGATGTACGTCGGGTTGCCCATGCGGCCGTTGAACACCGAGGACGCCGGCGGGACCTCGTCCGCGTTCTGCTTGAGCGCCGCGTACGCACGCTCCGCCTGCGGACGCGTCAGCAGCCCCTCGTGCCACGCGCTCACGAGGAACGGCGTGACGGGGTCACCCGTCATGATGTTGGTCTCCACCGGGCCGTAGCCCCAGCGCGGAGCCCAGCCGCCCTGCTCGGACTGGAGCACGACGGACAGCGCCATGTCCTGCGAGCGCTTCGGCTCGATGAGCGCGAGCACCTGCTGCTGCGTGCGGTACGTGTCCCACAGCGAGTAGTTCTGGTAGTAGGTGCCCAGGCCGGGCTCGGAGTCGACGTCGTGCACGGCCAGGTCCCACCCGCGGTAGCGGCCGTCGACGTCCGTGCCCGTGTTGGGGGCGAGGAACGTGCGGTACAGCGCGGAGTAGAAGGTCCGCAGCTGGGTCTGGTACGGGCTCAGGGGCGACGGGTCGGTCGAGCTCGCGGGAACCTTGACCTTCGACAGCTGCGTGTTCCAGATGTCGTTCGCGGCACCCTTCGCCGCGTCGAACGTGGTCGCCTCGGCGCCGAGGTTCGCCGCCGCGCCGTCTGCGTCGACGTAGCTGATCGCGGTCTGGAAGGTGACGACCTTGTTGGAACCGGAGGTGTCGAACTGCAGCAGCGCACCGGTGCGGCTCGTCGAGCTGGCGTCCTTCGCGTCGCTGTAGGTGTTGTTGACCCAGGTCTTCGACGTCGCGAACGGCCGCGAGAACTTCGTGATCGAGTACACCGTGAACGGCGACGTGGCCTGGCAGAAGTCACTGACGGTGCTGCTGGTCAGGACGGTGTCGTTGCCGACGACCTTGACGGTCGACGCGCTCACCTTCGACAGGGACTGGCCGGCGTTGATCAGCACGTTGCCCGACGTGCCCGTCGTCGGGAACGTGTAGCGCTGCAGGCCGGTGTGCTCGGTGGCCGTGAGCTCGGCCTGGATGTCTCCGTCCGTGCCCGACGTGAGCGTGGTCGTGTAGTACCCGGGGCTGGCAGCCTCGACCTTCGCGCCGTCGACCTTCTTGAACGGCCGGTTGTAGGCGGAGTTGCCGTAGTCGGTGCTCGTCGGCTGGACCGTGGTGGGCAGGATCGGGACGAAGCCGTCGAGCCCGCAGCCGACGCCCGACATGTGCGTCGTGGAGAAGCCGCGCACCGAGCCCTGGGTGTAGTCGTACCCCGTGTTGTGCCCGGTGTCGGGCGAGAGCTGGACCATGCCGAACGGGACGTTCGCGCCCGGGTACGTGTTGCCCTCGTCCTGGCTCCCGATGAACGGGTTCACGTACTGGGTCGGGTTCGTCACGTACTCGACGCCGTCCGCGGCCTGCGCAGCGGGCGCTGCGACGAGTCCGGCGGCGGCGGTCGCGAGGCCTGCGAGCACAGCAGTCACCCGGGCGGAGCCACG
>JBCECL010000084.1:3270-14535 GCA_039207135.1 Brevundimonas sp. | reverse complement strand
TCGCGATGCTGCTCTCGGCGGGACTGGCGGCCTGGGCGCTGCCGGCGACGCCGACCAGGGCGCCCGCCGCGAGGGTTGCCGTCGCCAGGGTCGTCGTCGCCAGGGCAGCGGCGAGCTTTCGGAGTGGTGTGGTGCGCACGAGGGTCCGCCCTTGTTCGTAGCCGGCGGGGGCTGCGCGCGGCGCGTCGGTGCGCCGCGGCTCCTGGTCAGCAGTGACCAGAACCGGTCGAACTTCTCGAATGGGAGGAGTCGACCGCGAGCTGTCAGCGCTGTCAAGCCTGCTTCTGCCGGCTGAGACGGATCCGACCGATGAATCGGCGACCCCGCGGCGGTATGTACCGGTGGGAGACCCGACCGGGCTCCCGGGGATCGACCGAGGAGCGCATCATGACAACTCTCGACACCATCGAGCTCGGCACCGCGGCGCAGGCCGTCACCGACCTGCTCACCGAGGTGGCCGACGCCTGGGCCGCCAACGACGCCGACGCGTCCGCCGCCCTGTACACGCCGGACGCCACCGTGGTCACCGCCGGCTCGATCATGTCCGGCCGGGACGCCATCCGCTCGTTCCTCGCCGGCGCGTTCGCCGGGCCGCTCCGCGGCACGTCGTTGTCCGAGGAGGACCGCCAGGTCCGCCTCGTCGGCGACGACGTCGCGATCGTCAACAGCCGCAGCGCGATCCTCCAGCCGGGCGAGCAGGTCGCGCGGCCCGAGATGCGCCGGCTCGCCACCTGGGTCGCGGTCCGCGCGGGCGGCGCCTGGCTCGTCGCGTCGTACCACAACTGCGACGCGTGACCGCAGGAGACCTGACCGGCAATCCCCCTCACCACGGTTCCGGGCGGCTCGTGCGAGCCGCCCGGACCGTGGTTCCATCGACCCGACGACCGAGGAGGAGTTCGCGTGCACACGAGCGAGGACTTCGAGCGCCTGACCACGCCGTACCGGCGCGAGCTGCTCGCGCACTGCTACCAGCTGATGGGATCCGTGCACGACGCGGAGGACCAGGTGCAGGACTCGCTCCTGCGCGCGTGGCGCGCCTTCGACCGGTACGACGAGCGACGCGCCTCGATGCGCACCTGGCTGCACCGGATCGCCACGAACTCCTGCCTCACCGCGCTCGAGAGCCGGCGGCGCCGGCCGATGCCGTCGGGGGTCGTCGGCGCGAGCGACGACCCGCGCGCGACGCTCGAGCAGCGTGAGGAGGTCACCTGGCTCGAGCCGGTGCCCGACACGCTGCTCGGCACCGGGACGTCCGACCCCGCGGCGGTCGTGGTTGCCCGGGGACGCGTGCGGCTCGCGCTCGTCGCCGGGATGCAGCTGCTCCCCGCCCGCCAGCGGGCGATCCTGATCCTGCGCGACGTGCTCGAGTGGTCGGCGGCCGAGGTCGCGGAGGCCCTCGAGACCACGCCCGCCGCGGTGAACAGCGGCCTGCAGCGGGCCCGCGCGCGGCTGCGTGAGCTGGGGCTCGACGAGGACGACGTGCAGGAGTCGACGGCCGCCGACCAGCGCGCGGTCGTCGACCGGTACGTCGCCGCGTTCGTCGACGCCGACCTGACCGCCCTGACGGCGCTGCTCACCCAGGACGTGGTGCTCGAGATGCCGCCCGTCCTCAACTGGTACGTCGGCCCCGACGCCTACGCGCGGTTCATGGCGCGCGTGTACGAGTGGCGCGGGACCGACTGGCGGGTCGTGCCCGTCGCGGCCAACGGGCAGCCCGCCATCGCGATGTACGTGCGCGACGGCGACGGGTACGCGATGCACTCGGTGCAGGTGTTCGACGTGGTGGGCTCGGCGATCTCGCACCTCAGCGTCTTCGTCGACCCGTCGGCGTACGAGGCGTTCGACCTCCCGGCCCGCCTCGCCGCCTGACCGGCCCGGCCCCTCGCCCGCCTGGCCCGGCCGCGCCTGCCCACGCGATCAGCACGGAGGTTCGGCATCACCACGGCAGTCTGAACCAGCGTGGTGATGCCGAACCTCCGTACTGACGAGCGGCCGCCGCCGAGCGGGCGGGCGGGTCAGCTGCCGACGACCGTGAGGGCCTCCCCCTCGCGGTCCACCACGACCGTCTGGCCGTCGCGCACCTCGCCGGACAGCAGCGCACGGGCCAGCCGGTCGCCGATCTCGCGCTGCACGAGCCGCCGCAGCGGGCGGGCGCCGTACGCGGGGTCGAAGCCCTCGAGCGCGAGCCACTCGCGCGCGTCGGGCGTGACCTGAAGCGTGAGCCGACGGTCGCGCAGCCGGGCGGCCAGCGCGGCGACCTGCAGCTCCACGATGTGCCCGATCTCGTCGAGCGACAGCGGGTCGAACAGGACGACGTCGTCGAGCCGGTTGAGGAACTCGGGCTTGAACGACGAGCGCACCGCGGCCATCACGGCCTCGCGCTTGGCGGCGTCCGAGAGCAGCGGGTCCACCAGGAACTGCGAGCCGAGGTTCGAGGTGAGCACGAGGATCACGTTGCGGAAGTCGACCGTGCGGCCCTGGCCGTCGGTCAGCCGGCCGTCGTCGAGCACCTGCAGCAGCACGTCGAAGACCTCGGGGTGCGCCTTCTCCACCTCGTCGAGCAGCACGACGGAGTACGGACGCCGGCGCACGGCCTCGGTGAGCTGGCCGCCCTCCTCGTAGCCGACGTAGCCCGGGGGCGCCCCGACGAGCCGTGCGACCGAGTGCTTCTCGGCGTACTCGGACATGTCGATGCGGACCATCGCGCGCTCGTCGTCGAACAGGAAGTCCGCGAGCGCCTTGGCGAGCTCGGTCTTGCCGACGCCGGTGGGCCCGAGGAACAGGAACGAGCCCGTCGGCCGGTTGGGGTCGGAGATGCCGGTGCGCGCGCGGCGGACCGCGTCGGACACCGCGGCGACCGCCGTGCGCTGGCCGATCAGCCGCTCGCCGATCACGTCCTCCATGCGCAGCAGCTTGGCCGTCTCTCCCTCCAGCAGCCGGCCGGCCGGGATGCCGGTCCACTGCGCGACCACCTCGGCGACCTCGTCGGGACCGACCTTCTCGGCGATCATCGGCGTGCCCTGCGCGACGACCTCCTCGTCGGTGGCGAGCTCCGAGGCCTCGGCGGCCTCGATCTCGCGCTCCAGGGCCGGGATCTCGCCGTACTGCAGGCGCGCGGCGGCCTCGAGCGAGCCCTCGCGCAGCAGGCGCTCCGCGTCGGTGCGCATCGCGTCGAGCCGCGCCTTGAGGTCGCCGACGAGGTTGTGCCCCGCCTTCTCCTTCTCCCACCGAGCGGTCAGCGACGCGAGCTCCTCGCGCCGGTCGGCGAGGTCGGCGCGCAGCCGCTCGAGCCGCTCGGCGGACGCCTCGTCGTCGGACTCGGACAGGACGACCTCCTCCATCTCCAGCCGCGTGACGGCGCGTCGGAGCTGGTCGACCTCGATCGGGGACGAGTCGAGCTCCATGCGCAGCCGGGAGGCTGCCTCGTCGACCAGGTCGATCGCCTTGTCCGGGAGCTGGCGGCCCGGGATGTAGCGGTCCGAGAGGGACGCGGCCGCGACCAGCGCGGCGTCGGAGATGGTCACCTTGTGGTGGGCCTCGTAGCGCTCCTTGAGCCCGCGCAGGATCGCGACCGTGTCCTCGACGGACGGCTCGCCCACGTAGACCTGCTGGAACCGGCGCTCGAGCGCGGGGTCCTTCTCGATGCGCTCGCGGTACTCGTCGAGCGTCGTAGCGCCGACCAGGCGCAGCTCGCCGCGCGCCAGCATGGGCTTGAGCATGTTGCCCGCGTCCATCGCACCCTCCCCGCCGGCGCCCGCGCCGACGACGGTGTGCAGCTCGTCGATGAAGGTGACGACCTCGCCGTCCGAGCTCGTGATCTCCTGCAGCACGGCCTTGAGCCGCTCCTCGAACTCGCCGCGGTACTTGGCGCCCGCGACCATCGCGGCGAGGTCGAGCGCGATGAGCCGCTTGCCGCGCAGGGACTCGGGCACGTCACCGGCGACGATGCGCTGCGCGAGCCCCTCGACGACGGCGGTCTTGCCGACGCCGGGCTCGCCGATGAGGACGGGGTTGTTCTTGGTGCGGCGCGACAGCACCTGCACCAGGCGGCGGATCTCGGCGTCGCGCCCGATGACGGGGTCGAGCTTGCCGTCGCGCGCGCGCTCGGTCAGGTCGAGGCCGTACTGCTCGAGGGCCTTGAACGTGCCCTCCGGGTTGGGGGTCGTGACGCGGGCGTTGCCGCGGACGTTCGGCAGTGCGGCCGCGAGGGCGTCTCGCGAGGCACCGGCCGCGCGCAGCGCATCGGCGACGCCGGACTGGCCGGCGGCGAGGCCGAGCAGCAGGTGCTCGGTGGAGACGTAGTCGTCTCCGAGCGCGCGCGCCTCGTTGTTGGCCGCCTCGAGGGCTGCGGCCGTCGCGCGCGACGCGGTCGGCTGCGCGACGGTGCTGCCCGACGACGCGGGCAGGCCGACGAGCACGGCGCGCGTCGAGCGGCCCAGCGCCGAGCGGTCGGCACCAACCGCGTCGAGCAGCGCGCCTGCGACGCCGCCCTCCTGCTGCAGCAGCGCGTTGAGCAGGTGCGCGGGCTCGAGCTGGGGGTTGCCGGCGGCCGACGCCTGCTGGATGGCGTCGCCGATGGCCTCCTGGGATCGGGTGGTGAACTTGGCGTCCACGTCGCCTCCTTCGTCGGGTTCGGGTGACTGCCTGGTTCAACCTTAGCCAGAGTTGAGTGTATTCCGCTCAAGTTTGACGACGGGTGACATCGGCTCCGTCGCGCGCGCATCGCTCGGGTCGCGTGGCACGATCCCGTCATGGGTGACACCGACGTGCTGGGACCGGGCTGGACGGCCACCACCCTGCCGCTACGGCCCGACGGCGGCGAGCCGGACCCGGTCGCGACGCTCGTGCGCCGCGTCGCTGAACCGACCCGACGAGCCGTCCTCTACGTGCACGGCTTCGTCGACTACTTCTTCCAGACGCACGTCGCCGACGCGTTCGTCGCGGCCGGGTACGACTTCGCGGCGCTCGACCTGCGTGACTTCGGCCGCTCGATCCGGCCCGGCCGCGCACCCAACACGACGCCCGACCTGAGCCGGTTCGCCGAGGAGATCGACGCCGCGATCAGGATCCTGCGCGCCGACCACGACCAGGTCGTGCTCATGGGTCACTCGATGGGCGGCCTCGTCACGTCGCTGTGGACCGACTCCCGCCCCGGGGTCATCGACGCGCTCGTGCTCAACAGCCCGTGGCTCGACCTGCGCGGCAACTGGGTCGAGCGGACCGTGGCCACCGCCGCCCTGGACCTCGTCGGGCGCGTCGCGCCGTCGCTGCCCGTCGCGAAGCTCGGCGAGCACTACGGCGCGGCCCTGCACGCCGAGTGGGGGTACGACCTGGACTGGAAGCCGATCAAGGGCTTCCCGGTCACGGCCGGCTTCATCCGCACGATCCGGCGGGGCCACGCGCGCGTCGCCAAGGGCCTGTCGATCGACGTCCCCGTGCTCGTGCTCGCGTCGGACGCGAACGGGCCTGACGACCGGTGGCACGAAGAGCTCCTGACCACCGACTCGGTCCTCGACGTCGCGCACATCGCGGAGCGCGCGGTGCGGCTCGGGCCGGACGTGACGTTCGTCGAGATCCCCGGCGGCGCGCACGACCTCGCGCTGTCCCCTGCCCCGGCCCGCGACCACTACCTCGCCGAGGTGCTGGGCTTCCTCGACGCCCGCCTCGGGCCGCGCTGACCATGGGGCTGGCGCAGAGCGTCGCGGCGGGACGCGACCGCGCGCTGCGCCTGTGGGACTCCACGCGCGACACGTGGGGCGGGCGGCTGCTCGAGCGCATCGTCTCCGACATCTCCCGGCTCGAGGTGTTCGACCGCGCGATGACGCTCGCCGCGCAGGCATTCACCTCGATCGTCCCGCTCATGCTCGTCGCCGCGACGCTCCGGCCGCAGCGTCCCGGGCTCGGGTCGCTCATGGCCGACTCGCTCGGCCTGTCCGAGGAGACCCGGGCGAGCCTCGCCGGTGCGGTGCCCGCGGGCGCGACGGCCGTGGGCTCGATCGGCGTGTTCGGGATCATCGTCGCCGTGTTCAGCGCGACGTCGTTCTCCCGGGCGCTCGAACGCATCTACCTGCGCACGTGGGGCGTGGAGAAGGCGAGCGTGCGCACCGCCTGGCGCTGGCTCGCCGCGATCGTCGCGGTGATGCTCGCCGTGCTCCTGATCGCGTTCACCAAGTCGACCCTGGAGGGCGACGTCTGGCGCGGCACGGTCGCGTTCGTCCTGCAGATCGCCGTCTGGACGGTGGTCTGGACCTTCGTGCCGTGGATGCTCCTGCAGCGCCAGGTGCGGCTGCGGCTGCTCGCTTTCACGGCGGTGGCCACGGCGGTGTGCCTCGGCCTGCTCAACCTCGCCGGTGGCATCTACCTGCCGCTCGCGATGGAGAAGGGCGCACGCCAGTTCGGTGTGCTCGGGCTGGTGTTCGCCTACATCGGCTGGCTCTTCGCGATCGCGTTCGTCATCGTCGTGACCGCCGTGATCGGCCGCGCGTGCGCGGAGTCGGACGGGCCCGTCGGCCGCGTGATCCGCGGTCGACCCGTCACGTGGCAGCAGGTCGGTTGACGGGTTCGACGTCGTCCTTCTTCGCCTCGAGCTCGGGGCGGTTGGTCACGAGCAACCACGCCGCGAGCGTCGCGAACAGCACCGGGATGATGAGGTCGGGGTCCGGCACGACGACCATCACGAGGAAGATCGACAGCCAGCCCGACCGCGTGGCGGCGACGACGATGCCGGCCGTCGCCGCACCGATCGCCAGCGCGAGCGGGACCGACGGCCACGTGCCGTTGATCGCGAAGCCCAGCGCCGCGCCGACGAACACGACCGGGAAGATGCGCCCGCCACGGAAGCCCGACGCCGACGCGATCAGCATCGCCACGAGCTTGACGACAGCCATGAGCAGGAAGCCCGCGCCGCTCGTGGTCGCCACCAGGCCGGGCAGCTCGCGCATCTCGTCGAGACCCTTGAACAGCGTGACGTTCCCGCCCAGCACGCCGAGCAGCCCGAGGACGACGCCCGCGAGCGTGAGCAGCAGGACCGGGTTGCCGATCCGGTGCACGAAGCGGTGCAACGGCGTGAACACGTAGGCACCGGCCAGCCCCAGGCCGGCACCCGCGAGCGCGATCACCAGGACGAGGCCGACGTCCTGGATGCCGCGCCAGGCGTAGTCCGGCACGGCGATCGCCATGTCCAGGTCGGCGACCTTCGTCATGAACAGGGCGCCCGTCGCGGCCGAGACGAGCATCGGGAACAGGCGGTCCCACAGCGGGATGCGACGGTCGCCCGGGTCGAGCTCGGAGAACATCAGCGCGGCCGCCAGCGGCGTGCCGAACATCGCGCCGATCGTGCCGGCCGTCGACAGGACCACCCACGTCGGTACGGCGACGCCGCGCACGAACCGCGACCCCAGCACGACGACGAGCGCCGCGTTGATCGCCATGATCGGGTTCTCGGGACCCAGGCTCACACCGCCGGCCAGCATCAGCACCAGGGCGACCGCCAGCCCCGGCAGCGCGCTCAGCGGGAGCGGCGCGGAGACGAGACCAGCCGTCGCCGGATCCGGACCCGCGTGACCCGGGGCGTACTTCACGACCAGGCCCACGGCCAGGCCCGTGAGGGTCAGCACGGCGATGACGACGACGGGCGAGTCGGGCTCGAGGCCCAGCGCACCGGACGCGTCCTGCCACACCAAGTTCTCGATGACCTTCGCGAGCGCCGACAGTCCCCACAGCGTCAGCGCACACAGCACGCCGATGACGGCTGCCGGGATCGCGAGCACGAGCAGCTTGCGCACGGGAACGCGGAACTCGGTTGCAGCGTCGGTCATCGGTGCACTCCCGTCGTCGTCAGGCACGTAGCGATGGCTCTTCGGGTTCCGAGAGCGAGAGTACGGCCCTGACGATCGCCGGATGACCTGCTATCCGAGCCTCGAGCCGCGCGAGCTGGTGGGAAGCCGCCGTCTCGTTCGGCTCGCCCTCGAGATCGACGGCCGCTACGAGGGACAGTCGCTGCGCGCCGACGTACTGCAGGGACAGCGACGTGACCCGAGCGATCTCCGGCTGCTCGAGCAGCTGCGCCACCACGGCGCTCGTCACGCGCGCGTCGGCGTACTCGCCCACGAGGAACCGGCGGTTGCGCTGGATCAGCAGCACGGCGACCACGCCGAGCAGCACGCCGACGAGGATCGAGCCGATCGCGTCGGGGACCGCCGAGCCCGTGATCTGGTGCAGCGCGATCCCCGCCGCCGCGATCGCGATGCCGATGAGCGCGGCTGCGTCCTCGAAGAACACGGCCCGCACGGTCGGGTCGGAGGTCGCCAGGATGTGGTCGAGGAGCTCGGACTCGCGCTCCTTGGCCTCGCGCCGGGCCTGCCTGTTGGCCTGCAGGAACGAGGTGCCCTCGAGCAGCGCGGAGACGGCGAGGACCACGTAGGCGACGCCGAAGCTCGTCGCCGGCTCGGGGTGGATCAGCTCCTGGACCCCGTGCGTCACGGAGACCCCGGCGCCGACCGCGAACAGCCCGATCGCGGCGAACATCGACCACACGTAGACCTCGCGGCCGTACCCGAGCGGGTGGGTCGCGTCCGCCGGCCTGGCAGCCTTGCGCTGCGCGATGAGCAGGAAGATCTCGTTGCCGGTGTCCGCCCACGAGTGCGCGGCCTCCGCGAGCATCGACGCTGCGCCCGTCACGACCGCCGCGATCGTCTTGGCGACCGCGATGAGCAGGTTCGCGCCGAGCGCGACGACCACCGTGAGCGCGCTCTCGCCGCCGCTCGCGGGCTGGGGCTCGGAGTCCGGCGAGGTCATCCCCTGTGGGTAGCACAATCCCGCCCCGCCCGCCCGGGCTCCGCACTCCCTCCGGACCTCCGTAGGCTGGGGAACCGTGACCCTGCCCTCCGACGCGTTCCGCCACGTCGCGTCGCGCCCCCACGAGCCGCTGCGCACGTTCCATCCCCGCCGCGCGCCGCTCAGCCGGGAGCGCGAGGACGCGCTCGAGGTGCTGTGGCCGCGGCTCGGGTTCTCGGTGCACGACGAGTCCCACCCCTTCCCGGTGCGCGACGGATCGCTCGACCCGGTCGCGCTGTTCGGCCGCGACGCGCCGCTCGTCCTGGAGATCGGCTCCGGCATGGGCGAGACGACGGCCGCGATGGCGGCCGCCGACCCGGCGCGCGACTACCTCGCGGTCGAGGCGCACCTGCCCGGCATCGCGCACCTGCTCGGCCTGATCGACACCCACGGCCTGACCAACGTCCGCGTGGCCCACGGCGACGCGCTGGACCTCGTGCGCAAGGCGATCGCGCCGGACAGCCTCGACGCTGTGCACATCTTCTTCCCCGACCCCTGGCCCAAGGCCCGCCACCACAAGCGGCGGATCGTCGCGCCGGCCCACGTGGAGCTGCTGCGCAGCCGGCTGCGGGTCGGTGGGACGCTGCACTGCGCGACCGACTGGGCCGAGTACGCCGGTCAGATGCGCGACGTGCTCGCGGCCGACCCGGGGCTCGAGTCGTCCGGCCTGATCGCGAGGCCGGCGCACCGACCGGTCACCAAGTTCGAGCAGCGCGGCCTGGACCTGGGCCACGCGGTGCACGACGTCGTCGCACGGAGGACCCGATGAGCTTTCGCATCCTGCTGGTGCCCGGTGTGAACCCCGACCGCTGGCTGCGCGTCTGGGGCGAGCGGATCGCGGACGTCCCGGCGGCGCTGGTGCACTCCGAGGCGGCGGACGCGGTCGCGCGGCTGCGGGCCGGCGAGGCGGAGGTCGCGCTCGTGCGGCTCCCGATCGACCGCGACGGCATCGCGGCGATCCCGCTGTACGAGGAGGTCACGATGGTCGTCGTCCCGAAGGACCACGTCGTGACGGTCGTCGAGGAGGTGCCCGTCGAGGACCTGGCCGACGAGGTGCTCGTCGTCCCCGACGACGACCTGCTGCACTGGGCCGACGCGCCCGGGACGCCCTTCAGTGGCGGCGAGGTGCCGACGACCGCCGACGCGATCGAGCTCGTGGCGGCCGGGGTCGGCGTCGTGCTGCTCCCGCAGTCCGTCGCCCGCCTGCACCAGCGACGAGGCCTCACCGCACGCGCCGTGCCCGGCGCACCGACGTCGACCGTCGCGCTCGTGTGGCTCGAGGACCGGTACGACGAGCTGACCGAGGAGTTCATCGGCATCGTCCGCGGCCGCAAGGCCAACTCCTCGCGCGGCCGCGGCGCTGCTCCCGAGCCGCCCGCGAAGGACAAGAAGAAGCCTCGTCCCGCGTCGGCCGGCAAGAAGCCCACGCCGGGCGCGTCCGGGCGCGTGCCCCTGCGTCAGAGCACGACCAAGCACCGCCCCCGCAAGGGGCGCTGACCGCTCAGTCCTGGGCGGCCTGGGGCGCCCGCTAGTCCTTGGCGGCCGGGCGTCCTGGGGCGCCCGCTAGTCCTTTGCGGCCGGGCGTCCTGGGCTGACCGCTCAGTCCTTGGCGGCCTGGGCGGCGCGGCGGTCTGCCTCGCGTGACTCCAGGCGGCGCTCCTCGCGGCGGACCTCCTCGTACGTCTGCCGCTCGCGCACCAGCCACTCGGGCGGCTCGGCGATCAGCGCGGAGATCTCATCGGTCGTCAACGGGTCGGTGATGCCCGCGCGCGCGAGCCCGCTCGTCGAGACCCGCAGCCGCGCCGCGACCACCCCTCGCGGGTGCGGCCCGTTGCGACGCAGCTCGGTGAGCCAGGCGGGCGGGTTGGCCTGCAGCTCGGCGAGCTCGTCGCGCGTGATCGTGCCGTCCTGGAACTCCTGCGGCGTCGCCGGCAGGTACACGTCCAGCTTGGCGGCGGCGGTGGACGGCTTCATCTCCTGCGGCTTCTTCGGGCTCACGCGCACCACCGTAGTTCCCCACGCGCCCGCGCGTGCACTCGGGCCTCCCCGAGCCGCCCGGAACGCCACCTCCGGCGCGGGCAGCGATGGCCGCACGGATCGTTGCAGCCAACGCGCCGCCCGGTAGCGCGAACCCTGCAACGAACCCTGCAACGACAGCCGCCTCACCGCTTCCCGCGAGGTGCGCGCGGAGCGTGGACGGGCGCGCGCGCAGGAGAGCGCAGGAGTGTGCGGGCGTGTGCAGGCGTGAGCAGATGGGTGCGCGCATGGGTGTGCGGCGCGCCGCGCGGAACCCGGCGTGTCGCACACCCATCGGCTCACCCACCCGCGCACGCAGCCGCCCCAGGCCCGGGAGCGGGACGGGGGCGGCGCCGGGCTCAGCGCAGGCGGATCAGCGCAGGCGGATCAGGGCACCACGGGCGGGGTGTGCCA
>JBCECL010000084.1:0-3170 GCA_039207135.1 Brevundimonas sp. | reverse complement strand
TCAGCGCAGGCGGATCAGCGCAGGCGGATCAGGGCACCACGGGCGGGGTGTGCCAGATGCGGTCGATGTAGTCGCGCATCGAGCGGTCGGACGAGAAGAACCCCGCGCGGGCGACGTTCAGCACCGCCGAACGCGTCCAGGTGTCGGTGTCGGCGTAGGCCTCGTCGACCCTGGCCTGCGCGTCCACGTAGGCCTGGAAGTCCGCGAGCGCCAGGAACCGGTCCTCGTGCAGCAGGTTCGAGACGATCGGCTCGAAGACCGTCCGGTCTCCGCGGGAGAACGCGCCCGACGCGATGAGGTCGAGCGCGCGCCGCAGCTGCGCGTTCGTCTCGTAGTACGCCGACGGGTGGTAGCCGCGGTCGACGAGGTCCGACACCTCGGGCTCGGTCAGGCCGAAGAGGAAGAAGTGCTCGTCGCCCACCAGCCGCCGGATCTCGACGTTCGCGCCGTCGTCGGTGCCGATGGTCAGGGCGCCGTTGAGCATGAACTTCATGTTCCCGGTGCCCGACGCCTCCTTGCCCGCGAGCGAGATCTGCTCGGACAGGTCGGCTGCGGGGATGAGCGTCTCGGCGAGGGTGACGTTGTAGTTGGCGGGGAAGACGACGCGCAGACGTCCCTCGAGTGCGGGGTCGTCGTTGATCGTGCGGCCGACCGCGTTGATGAGCCCGATGATCTGCTTGGCCAGCAGGTAGCCGGGCGCGGCCTTGGCCCCGAACGCGAACGTGCGCGGCGTGACGTCGGCGATCGCGAGCTTGCCGGACTTGACCTGCTCGTACAGCGACACGATGTGCAGCAGCTTGAGCGTCTGGCGCTTGTACTCGTGCAGGCGCTTGACCATGACGTCGAACATCGTGTCCGGGTTCACGACGATGCCGTCGCGGTGCTGCAGCACGTCGGCGATCCGGTGCTTGTTGTGCAGCTTGATCTCGGCGAACCGGCGGCGGAACTCGGCGTCGTCGGCCAGCGGCTCGAGGCCGGACAGCCGCTCGAGGTCGGTGACCCAGCCGTCGCCGATCGCCTCCGTGATGAGCCCGGACAGCGCCGGGTTCGCCAGGCGCACGAACCGTCGCGGCGTGACGCCGTTGGTCACGTTGGTGAACTTGTCCGGGTAGTACTCGGAGAAGTCGTTCAGCACCTTGTCGCGCAGCAGCTGGCTGTGCAGCTCGGCGACGCCGTTGACCTTGGTGCCGGCGACCGTGGCGAGGTAGGCCATGCGGACGGCCCGCACCGGGTACTCGGCGATGATCGACATGCGGCGCACGCGCAGCTCGTCGTCCGGGTACTCCTCGCGCAGCTCCTCGAGGAACGCGTCGTTGATGCGGTAGATGATCTCCAGGTGCCGCGGCAGCAGCCGGCCGAGCAGCTCGACGGGCCACACCTCGAGCGCCTCGGGCAGCAGCGTGTGGCACGTGTACGCGAAGCACTGGTTGACGACCGCCCAGGCGTCGTCCCACTCCCAGCCCTTCTCGTCGACGAGGATCCGCATGAGCTCGGGGATCGCGATGACCGGGTGCGTGTCGTTGAGCTGGAAGTTGATGCGGTTCGGCAGGTTGTGCAGGTCGTACCCGTCGGGCAGGACCTCGTCGATGAAGTTCTTGAGCGACGCGGCGACGAAGAAGTACTGCTGCTGCAGGCGCAGCTCCTTGCCCTGCGGCGTCGAGTCCTCGGGGTAGAGGACCTTCGTGATGTTCTCCGCGAACGTCTGGGCGCGCACGGCCTCGGCGTAGTCGCCCGAGTTGAAGATCTGCAGGTCGAACGCGTGCGTCGCCTGCGCGCTCCACAGCCGCAGCGTGTTGACGCGGCCGTTCTCGTAGCCCGGGACCATGTAGTTGTACGGCACCGCGAGCACCGACCAGCCCGGCACCCAGCGGCGCTTGATGACGCCGTCGTCGGCCTGGTACTGCTCGACGGACCCGCCGAAGTTCACGCGGACCGCGGCCTCGGGGTGCGGGAACTCCCACGGCGAGCCGAGCGCCAACCAGTCGTCGGGCTTCTCCACCTGCCAGCCGTCGACGAACGTCTGCTGGAAGATCCCGTACTCGTACCGGATGCCGTAGCCGATGCACGGCACGTTCATGGTCGCGAGCGAGTCGATGAAGCACGCCGCGAGCCGGCCGAGGCCACCGTTGCCGAGCCCCGGTTCGACCTCTGCGTCACGCAACGTCGCGAGGTCGATCCCGAGCGACGACAGCCCCTCCTCGACGATCTCCTCGAGCCCCGAGGCGAGCAGCGCGTTGTCGAGCTGCCGCCCCAGCAGGAACTCGGCTGACAGGTACGCCACCGACTTGGCCTGCAGCTCGCCCTGGCGCCGCAAGGTCTCGAGCCAGCGGACCATGAGGTAGTGGCGCACGGTGCGAGCCATGGCCAGGTACTGGTCGTTCACGGATGCTCGGGACAGGTCAACGCCCTGCCCGAAGTTCAGCTCGCGCAGGAACTCCCGCACGAAGCCGTCGACGGTGCGCTCACGCGTGGCGATGGGGGTCGGGTTCTCGGTCACCTTCGCCACGGTAGCCGGGCTGCGTGTCCAGGTCATCACGAGCACGTGACCTGCAGGTGCACGCGCGCTCTCGTCAGACCCAGTGCCAGACGACCTTTGGACGGCGGCCGCCGTTCAGCTCGAGCACGCGGTTGACGGCGCGGTGCAGCAGGCGGAAGCGCTCGCGCCGGTCGTCGGCGCCGGCCGGGTCGACGACGACGACGGTCCACGGGATGAGTCCGACGAACCGCGCCAGCAGCAGCAGCGCGGCGAGCGCCATGACGATGCCGAGCTCGGCGGGGATCAGCAGGATCGCGAGCGCGATGGCCACGAGCGGCGCGGCCACGTAGCACACGAGCATCATGCCGAGCCCGATGACCGCCCCGGGCAGGTCGTCGATCACGCTCGCCACGTCGGCGACATCGGCGACACCGTCGCGCAGCTTGTCGGGGTCGATCTTGCGCCGCCGAGGCCGCCAAGGAAGGACGCGGATCTCGAGTGCGGCGTAGGTGGGCTTCACGTGCCTCTCAACGGCACGAGCGCGGCCAGACTGAAGTGCCATCGGCCCCACAACGCACGAGAGCCCGGCCGATGGCCGGGCTCTCGTGGGGATGTGCGCCCGAAGGGACTCGAACCCCCAACCTTCTGATCCGTAGTCAGATGCTCTATCCATTGAGCTACGGGCGCATGGCCT
>JBCECL010000083.1:11531-14682 GCA_039207135.1 Brevundimonas sp. | reverse complement strand
CGGCATCGCGGACACGGCGTTCTTCGCCCCCGAGGCCGAGTTCTACATCTTCGACGACGTCCGCTTCCAGACGAAGCAGAACGAGTCGTTCTACAAGATCGACTCCTTCGAGGCTGCCTGGAACTCGGGCCGCGAGGAGGAGGGTGGCAACCTCGGCCACAAGATCCCCTACAAGGGTGGCTACTTCCCCGTTCCCCCGGTGGACGGCTTCTCCGACATCCGTGACGAGATCAGCCTCCAGCTGGACGCGCTGGGTCTCGGTGTCGAGCGTGCGCACCACGAGGTCGGCACGGCCGGTCAGCAGGAGATCAACTACCGCTTCGACAAGCTGGCGATCTCCGGCGACAAGGTCATGCTCTTCAAGTACGTCGTGAAGAACGTGGCGCACAACAACGGCAAGACGGCGACCTTCATGCCGAAGCCGCTGTTCGGCGACAACGGCTCGGGCATGCACGTGCACCAGTCCCTGTGGAAGGACGGCGAGCCGCTGTTCTTCGACGAGAAGGGCTACGGCGGCCTGTCGGACATCGCGCGCTGGTACATCGGCGGCCTGCTCAAGCACGCCCCCTCGCTGCTCGCGTTCACGAACCCGACGGTGAACTCGTACCACCGCCTGGTCCCGGGCTACGAGGCCCCGGTCAACCTGGTCTACTCGGCCCGTAACCGCTCCGCGTGCATCCGCATCCCGGTCACCGGTTCGAACCCGAAGGCCAAGCGCATCGAGTTCCGCGTGCCGGACCCGTCGTCGAACCCGTACCTCGCGTTCGCGGCCATGCTCATGGCCGGCATCGACGGCATCCAGAACCGCATCGAGCCGCCGGAGCCGGTCGACAAGGACCTGTACGAGCTGCCCCCCGAGGAGCACGCCCTCATCCAGCAGGTCCCGGGCTCGCTCGGCGAGGTCCTCGACTCCCTCGAGGCCGACCACGACTTCCTCACGGCGGGCAACGTCTTCACGCCCGACCTGATCGAGACGTGGATCGACTACAAGCGCTCCGCCGAGGTGGACCCGATTCGTCTGCGGCCGCACCCGCACGAGTTCGAGCTCTACTACGACGTGTGAGATGTCCCGGCCCCCGGCTGCTCCCGGGGGTCGGTGACTTGCAGTGCCGGCACCCCCGTCGCCCTCGTGGCGGCGGGGGTGTCGCGCATCGGGCGCCGAATCGCCCCCGGCGGCCCGCATTGTCCGCTAGCGTCCTGCCCTGTGCGGGCCGACTGCCTGCGCCTCAAGGGGGATCACATGTCACGCGTACTTGGCCTTGTCGGTGTCGTCGCGGTACTTGGGCTCGCGGCCTGCGACGCCTCTACCTCAGCTCCCGATGGCCCGACTCCGAGCGTGCCACACGCTGCCGCGGCTCGAACCTCTCCCGTCGCGGCTACGCCGTGCTCGGATCCCGAGATCAAGCTTGCTGCGAAGCCCGTGGTCGGGAAGCCGATGCTCGAGTCCGTGAGCGTGATCAACTTCAATGACGGGGGCAGAGACCAGCTTGACTTCGACCAGCACTTCCCCGGAGCCGAGCCCACGCTCGTGTGGGACGCCCCGGGCCTCGATGTCGAGGTGAGTGAGGTCAACGGGATCAGCGTCAGCAACACCGTCGGCGAACAGCTGAGCGACTGGGGCACCGTCGAGGCAGGTCTCGACCTCAGCCCGGCTGGCGAGGGCTTCAGCACGAAGGACGAGGACGCCGGACTCCTGGTCGCCTACCGGCGAGTTCGCCCGATGACGGCGACCGTGACGGCCACCTGCGGCGCCAAGACGTGGACCGGCACCTGGAAGACGTACACGCGCGAGGGCACGTCGCTCGACAACTGCGGCCGCAGCACCCTGCTCGAAGCGGCGGAACAAGCGTGCAAGGCCTACCGGGACCAGCGCGGGGGCTGACCATGACAGGGTCGCGAGCCCGTCAGCCCGGCGGCTGCGGCACGGTCAGCCAGTCCTCGGCGTCGATCGCGAGGCTCGTCGTCGCGTAGTACCCAGCGAGGTCCGTGGAGACCGGAGCCGGGCACGGCGGGTCGTCCCCCCAGACGAGCCAGTACCGTCTGCCGCCGTCGGACTCGATGCCGTACTGCAGGTACTTGTTCTGCTGAGCCACAGCACGGAACCGCGCATCGTCGCGGATCTGGAACCGCTCGACCTTCGTGCACTCTCCCAGGCGCTCCGCCTCGAACACCGGACGGGCCTGGACGAACCTCATTCGATCCTCACGGGCGTATTCCGCGCGGGTCGTCACGTGGAGGTGAGGGCTTCCGGCGGGGACCGGAATGACCCGGCTGCTCGTCAGCTCGGAACCCGCGTCCACCCAGCCCCGCTCTGGAAGTGCCTGCCAGCTGGTGCAGCTCGTCGATGTCCGTTGGTTGCGCACGTCGGACTCGAGGACACCACCCGGTGGAGCCCAGCACGCGGTCGTCTGCGAGAGGAGGACCAGTGCTCGCGTGTGGGAGGGGTTCTTGTGGGTGACGGCGATGGCGACGTAGAGCGCGCTGCCGTCGTCGGAGACAGCGTCCACCGTCGTGCTGATGGTGGCTTCGAGGGAGACGTGCTCAGCGCCGAAGGTGAACGACGTCGACGCCCAGAGCTGCAGGAGCGGCAGCGCAGCCCCGACGAGCGCGCCCGCGACGATCGCCGGCAGGCCGAGATTGACGTCCTGAGGACGGCGGGTCCACAGCCACCACGTCATCCCGGCAACGACGGCGAGAGTCAGTCCGGTGAACACCAGCACCGCTACGTCCCGTGGCGGCCGCAGTCCGCCTCCGAGCACGCTCACGCAGATGGCCACGAGGCACAAGCACGCCACCAGTGCGGCGCGGAACGCCACTGATCGCTCGACCACGAGCACGAGCACGGCGCAGACGAGCGCGACGACGACCGAGATCTGCAGCACGCGGTCCAGCAGGAAGGCGCCGACCGTGGGCGGGTCGAAGACGGGCGCGCGCCAGAGCATGACGCCGACCCAGGAGGCGAGAACGACCGAAGCGAAGATGATCCATCGCCAGGCCTTGGCTTCCTTCGCGGGCACCCCTGGATGCTCCGCCCGGCCGGGGTCCGGGTCAGGAGCACCCTCGACGAGGTGGACCACCGCGCGGATGCGCTTGTCGTCTGCCATGGCTCGAGCCTGGCAGGTTCAGGTCATATCAAAAAGGGCGAATCGGG
>JBCECL010000083.1:9185-11431 GCA_039207135.1 Brevundimonas sp. | reverse complement strand
TCTGCCATGGCTCGAGCCTGGCAGGTTCAGGTCATATCAAAAAGGGCGAATCGGGCACGAATCGCCGGTTGATCCGGCGCAGCAACCAGCCCAGCGGGCGACTACACCACCGCGCGCGCCAGCGAGGCGTCCGAGCCCACGACCCCGATCTCGAGCCGCGCGATGTGCGAGGTCGGCACGCTCGTCGACGCGGACAGCCCCTTCGCGGTGCCCGACCCCGCCGACCAGGTGGCGGCCACCGTTCGCGTCCCGTCGTCCGCGACGACGACGAGCGTGTAGACGACGGGCTGCGCCCAGGACTCGTGCGGCGGGTAGGTGCAGTGCCAGTCGAGCGCGGTCCCCCACCCACGTTCGGTCATCGTGAGGGATGCCTCGACGGCCGACCCGGCGACGGGCGCGAGCTCGACCGTTCGCCCGACGGCCACCTGCGTGGACGCGGGTTGGTCACCGGCGACGAGCGCGACACCGGCCCCTACGCCCGCAACTACCAACAGGGCCGACGCCGCGAGCATCAGCAGACGCGTGCGCGTGCGTCGGCGGCGGGCTGCGCGAGCGACCGTCGGAAGGTCGACGACGGCGGCCACCGGCGGCTCGGCCGCCTCAGCCTCTTCTGCGGACAGCAGCCCGAGCAGCCCCGGCATGCCGGCCAGCTCCGAGACGGCGTCGCGGCACGTGGGGCACGTGGCGAGGTGCTGCTCGTAGTCGCGCCGGTCCTGCGGGCTGAGCGCGCCCAGCACGTACGCGGCGTCCCACTCGCGGTACGGGTCGACGTCCGTGGTCACGGCGTGACTCCCTTCTCCTGCAGCGTCAGGCGCATCGCCCTCAGCGCGTAGTGCAGCCGCGACTTGATGGTGCCAGGGGGAACGTCCTGCTCGTCGGCCAGCTCGGCGACGGACAGCCCGCGGTAGTAGGCGCCGGTCACCACGGCCCGGTGCTCCGGCGAGAGCCCGACGAGCGCGTCGGAGACGAGCCATGCGTCGAGGATCGCGCGCGTCTCGTCGGGCGTCGAGCGCTCCGGCACGGTGTCGGTGGCGCGTTCGTGGGTGCGGCGCGCGCTGCGGGCGTCGTCGACGACGACGTGCCGCGCCACGGTGAACAGCCACGCACGGACCGAGTCCTCGGTCCGCTCCATGACCTCGGGATGGCGCCACGCGCGCAGCAACGTCTCCTGGACGACGTCCTGGGCCAGCGCGTCGTCGCGCGTCATGCGGAGCACGTACCGGTGCAACGACGCCGCGTGCGCGCTGTGCAGCGACCGCAGCAGCTCGTCGGGCTCGGTGGTCATCGGGACTCCGGGGTGAGGTGCAGCGCGAACTCGATCGCGCCCTGCTTGTCGACCGTGACGAAGCCGAGTGCGGGCGCCTCAACACCGTAGTCGGCGAACGTCAACGGAACGCTGCCGACCACGTCGACGGCGGCCGGCCCGCCCGCCGCGCGGGCGCTCAGGTGCACGGGGCGCGTGACTCCGTGGACAGTGAGGTCGCCGACGAGGGTCGCGTCGCCCGACGCGTCGAGCTTCGCGGGCGAGGTGAGGACGAACGTGGACGTCGGGAACTTGCGCACGTCGAGCACCGTCCGCCGGAAGTAGGCGTCGCGGGGCGGCTCGGGTGTCGTGACGCTCGCCATGTCGACCGTGACGGAGGCCGCCGTCACGCTGCCGTCGGCGACCCTGACCGTGCCCTCGACCTGCGGCGTGCGGCCCACGACGCGGACGTCGATCCCCCGCAGCACCTCGTGCACGCGGTAGCCCGCGACCGAGCCGTCCGCGACCGACCAGGTGCCGTCGAGGTTGCCGGCGTCGAGCGCCAGGCCGGATGCGGTAAGCGTCGGCTCGGGTGCCGCGGCGCCGTTGGCGTAGTTGGCGTAGAGCTGCGGGCCGACGAGCACCGCCGCCCCGACGAGCACGACGCCCGCGACCCCGATGCCCACGAGCACCTTCGTCCTGGTCCGCACCGCACTCTCCTCACGCCGTCGGGTCTTCCTGCCCCCACGACGAGATCGAGCCCCCGAAGGTTCAGTCGAGCTGTGTGCGAGTCCGCGATGAACCGATGACGGCGCCCTCTCGTCGTGGGGAGTGGGAACCGCCCGGCACCGGGTCGGGACAGCGGACCCGCACGCAAGGGAGCTCGACCATGCGACGCACCATCGGCATCACCCTGACCGGCCTTGCACTGGCGGGCACGCTCGCTGCGTGCTCGTCGTCCGACAACTCAGGCTCGACGTACGGCGGGAACCCGTCGTCGGCC
>JBCECL010000083.1:4982-9085 GCA_039207135.1 Brevundimonas sp. | reverse complement strand
GTCGTCGGCCCCCGCGGCACCGGCCGCCTCGTCGGCCGAGGTGGCGACCGCGGACACCTCGCTCGGGAAGATCGTCGTCGACGGCACCGGGATGACCGCCTACTACTTCGACAAGGACACCCCGAACTCCGGCAAGAGCAGCTGCACCGACCAGTGCGCAGCGAGCTGGCCCGCGATCGAGGCAGCGAGCAGCACGCCCAAGGTCGACGGCGTGACGGGCAAGGTCGCCACGATCACCGGGGTCGACGGCAAGCCGCAGATCACGATCGACGGCCGGCCGATCTACACCTACGCGGGCGACAGCGCGGCGGGCGACGTGACCGGGCAGGGCGTCGGCGGCGTCTGGTTCGTCATCGCGCCCGACGGGAGCGAGATGAAGGGCTGACCGGCCAGCACCCGTTCGGACGAACTGTGCGTGTCACCCCAACGGATCGGCCCGTCCTGGCGTTGTCTTGGCGTCAGAGTTGGAGGCGAACCAGGGGGAACGGTGCGGGGAGATTGGGAGCCGCTGCTCGAGCAGCTCGTCCGCGAGAGGTACGGCCGACTGCTCGCGCGGGCGCACCTGCTCGTCGGCGCGGGCGGTGACGCCGACGACCTCGTGCAGGACGCGTTGCTCGCGACGTTCGGCGGGCGCGCGCGGCTGCGATCCGTCGAGGCCGCTGAGCAGTACGTGCGCCGGGCGATCGTGTCGCGGTTCGTCGACCGGCTGCGGCGCGACGGACGTGAGAGCGTCGCGCACGACCAGGCGTCGCTGCTGGCCGTCCCGCCCGAGCCGGACGTCTCGACCGAGCTCGAGTCCGCGCTCGCGCTGCTCGCCCCGCGGGAGCGCGCGTGCGTGGTGCTGCGGCACGTCGAGCAGATGTCAGTCGTCGAGACCGCCCATCACCTCGGGCTCAGCGAGGGCGCGGTCAAGCGCTACACGTTCGACGGGCTACGGACCCTCAACTCGGCACTCGGAACTCGCGTCGCCGCGGAGCAGACAGCGGTGCGACTCGTCACCGGAAGCGAGGAGGTGTCCCGTGGAGCGTGACCTGGACGAGGTGATCGATGCGGCGCTCGCCGAGCGCCTCGAGCGGCTGGGGGCGGCCGCGCCCGAGGCGTCCACGCTGGCGGGGACCGTCGCGCGCATCAGGCGCCGTCATCGGCGTCGCGCCGCGGGCGAGGTGCTCGGCGGCGTCGGCGTCGCCGCAGCCCTCGTCGTCGCGCTGACGCTGGGTGGTGGGCGCGACGGGCAGACACCGGTCGAGACCCCGACCCCTTCGCCTCTCCCGACGACGACGCCGACGCCGACGGTCGAGCCGACCCCGACCCCGACGCCTGACCCGAGCCCGACGTTCGAGCCGCTGCCCACCAAGGCACAGCTCGATGCGGGTCTGGGACTGCCGGCGACGTCGGAGCTGCCGAAGGGCGTCTGGGACCAGGTCGGCGAGGGCTGGGCGCTGGGGATCTACCAGCCCCGCTGGACGCTCGACGACGAGGGCAACGACACGCTGCTGCGCCAGACCGTGGTCCTGGCCTCCCCCGGCGGAGACGCCTACCGCGTGCTCGAGCTGCCGAAGGACAAGGCGGTCGAGCTCGTACGGTGGGAGCCCGGCGCCACCAAGGCGCTCGTGACGATCGCACCGATCCGCGACGGCTTCACCGAGCAGGGAGTGCGGGGTTGGCTCGACCTCCGCAGTGGCGCGCTGACGAAGGACCCGGGCGCGGTCGGGCAGAAGGACAACGATGGCTTGGCGCCGGACCTGTCGTTCCAGGGCCTCGACCATCGCGGCAACGAGGTGTGGTTCGCGACGTACGGGCTGACCGGCGGCGGCGGGCCAGTCACGCTGGTCGTCCAGAAGCCCGATGGGACGTTGGTGCGCCGGGTCGACCTCGTCGGTGACGTCATGTTCTGGGGGTCGAACCTCATGGACCCGACCGGGCGGTACCTTGCCGCGGCCGGGCACGACGAGAAGGAGGCGACGTACGACGTCGTCGACCTCGACACGGGCAAGCAGAGCGCGCACGCCTACGGCGTCGCGGGCAAGTTCTGCGCGGGCGTCGGCTGGCAGTCCGCGAACGACCTGCTCACGCGGTGCCGCGACGACTCGTGGTCGTCGACCGGGCAGGACGAGCACCTGCAGCACTCCTCCGACCCGCTGTACGTCGTCCACCTCGACGGCACGAAGCCGCGCAAGGTCGACACCCTCGCCGACGGTGACCCGGCCGTGCCGCTCTGGTCGGGGCGGACGCTCGAGGACGGGCGCGTGGTGGTCGGCGCGCGGCCGCTAGGCACCGACGACGACGGCTCGTGCACCGCGGGTCTCTACGCGCTCGACGGTGACACAGCGGCGCCGCTCGGGATCGACGGCGTCGTGAGGGCGACACCCGTCGGGTCGCACGGATCGCGGGTGTACGCGGTCACCGATGCCGCCTGCACCAACGTCGACGCCGACGGGGATCCGGCCGGTCAGTCCGCGATCCAGCTGGAGGCGACGGACGGCGGCGAGCGGACCGCCCTGCTGCACGCTCCCGCGCCGGGCTCCGCGCAGCTCACTGGCGGCCTCGACACGTGGGTCGTCGCGGGTGGCCCGTCGGGACACGCCTGGGGCTGACGCACGGAACGGCCGGCCGGGCGTGGTGCCCGAGCCGGCCGTTCGCGACGCGCTAGACCTGGTCTGTCCCGGGCGACGCCTCGACTGCGGTCGGCGACGCGCTCAGGAGCTCGAGGATGCCGATGAGCACGAGGATGATGACGGTCGTCCAGATCACCAGGCCGGCCGTCGGCGTGTCGGCCGCGATGATGACGATGACGCCGATCGCGATGAGCAGCCAGCGGATGAGCGTCCGGCGCGCACCGAGCCAGACACCGAAGCCGCCCGTGTCCACGCCCTTGCCCCGGCCCCACGCCCTGACGGTCTCGAACCCTCCGCCCGCCGACTTCCGCGTGGCGATCGCCGCTGCCGACCCACCGGCAAGGAAGGCGAACAACGCGACGACGAGCCCGACGACCGCGACCATGCGGATCGCGATCTTCATGAAGTGCACGATCTGCTCGTAGATGACCGTCGCAGCACTGCCCGACGAGGTTGCCGGCAGCGAGCCGAGGATGGCCTCCTTGCCGATGGCGAGGCCGAGCGCGAGCAGGGCCATCCCGCCGACCACCGACAACGCGGCGACGACCGTCATGCGCATCCGGCGCGTCGAGACGATCACCCCCGCCACGAGGAACATCAGCGCGATCCAGGGCAACCACGTGCCCACGGCGTCGAGGAGGTTGTACGCGGTCCGCAGCTGGCTCAGGCTGTCCGCCTGCGCGATCGGCACGATCGGGTTCACCGCCGGGATGGCCGACGCGATGCCCAGCCCGTTCGCGACGAGCTGCTGCTTGACGATGTCGATGATCGGGCCGAGCTGCAACGAGAGGTAGCCGTTGTCGTCGAGCTGCACGACCGTGTTGGGGTCACCGTTGAGGATCGCCACGATCTGCGACTGCGCGGTCCTGTTGATCTGGGTCCACAGGGAGCTGAACTCGTCAGACGTGACGAACTTCGTCACCACCCTGGTCACGAGCGACTCGACCCCGCTGGTCAGCGGCGCGTTGAGCAGCTCGATCCGGTCGGTGAGCTGCTGCGGGGCGCCTTGCTCCACGAGGAAGTCCTGCAGCTGCGACGTCACGGCGCTGACGTCGATGTTGCTCATCACCGTCGTGACCGTCCGGTTGATGAGCGCCTGCTGCACCTGCGGGTCGTCGGCCAGCGGCGCGACCGTCTCGACGTAGCGGTCGGTGTCCGTGATCGTCCGCTCCGCCCAGCTCGCCACCAGGCCGAGCGGTGCGAGCAGGGCTCCGATCGCGATCAGGACGACGGCAGTCCACTGACGGACGCGGTGGCGGGGTGCGGCGACGGGCGCCGCCTGCGTCGAGACCTTGGCGATCTCGCCACGCAGGGCCGCGTTCTCCGCCTCCAGGCGCGCCAGTCGACCGGCGACGTCGTTGGCGTCGTCGGGCTCGGCGTCCGGTGCTGCGGGGACGTCGATGACGAGCGTGTCCGCCTCGGTGGGGTGTGCGTCCGCAAGGCTCGCGGCAGACTCGGACTCCGCGGCAACCCCGGCCACAGCGTCCG
>JBCECL010000083.1:0-4882 GCA_039207135.1 Brevundimonas sp. | reverse complement strand
GCGTCCGGCTCTGCCGCCTCCGTGACGGTCTCCGGCTCCGCCTCGGCCGCCGCGACACCCTCGGCCGCGGATTCCGGCTCTGCGGGTGCGGGCTCGGGAGCCTCCGGCTCAGCCTGGCCATCCCCCACCGCAGGGACCGGCTCCGCCTCGGCCGGGCTCGTGGCCTCCCCGCCCTCGTCGGGCGGTACCGCGCCCTCGGGCGCAGGCTCCTCGGGGGGCTGCGGCTGCTGGATCGGCTTGCGTCCCCGGGGCGGTGCCACGGTGCCTCCTGCGTCTCGTGACCAGCGTGAACGCTCTGATCCTTGTCGCATTTCGCCCGAGCGGCAATGTTTGCGACACAGTCGCGAGAAGCGGCCCGAATTCACGTCGAGCCACCGGGCCCGACCGCGGTCCTGACTCAGCCGTAGAACACCCGCTCCACGACTGCCCGCGCCCGGCGCGCCGTCCGCAGGTAGTCCTGCTCGAGCTCTCCGCCGGACCCCGGCGGGTACCCCACGACACGCGCCAGACCCGCGAGAGCCTGCCGGTCGTGCGGCAGCACGTCCACCTGAGCGCCTTCGGCGCGGCCGGTCCAGAGCACGTTCGCGTCCCGCAGCCGCGAGGCGAGGTTCCACGCGTCGACGAGGGCGCGATGGTCGTCGGCGTCGAGCAGACCGGCTCCCTGCGCGGCGGCAAGCGCCTCGGTCGTCGACGTCGTCCGCAGTCCCTCGACGTCGGCGGCGTGCTGGAGCTGCAGGAGCTGCGCGGTCCACTCGACGTCCGAGATCCCGCCGCGACCGAGCTTGAGGTGCCTGGCCGGGTCCACGCCGCGAGGAAGTCGCTCGGCCTCGACGCGCGCCTTGATGCGTCGCACCTCGCGCACGACGCTCGGGTCGAGCCCGCCGGGCGGGTAGCGCAGGGGCGCGATGAGCCCGACGAACCTCTCCCCCAGCTCGGCATCGCCCGCCACCGGCCGGGCGCGCAGCAGCGCCTGGCTCTCCCACGGCGACGACCAGCGCGCGTAGTACTCCGCGTACGCGTCGAACGAGCGCACCAGCGGGCCGTTGCGTCCCTCGGGTCGCAGGTCGGCGTCGACCGCGAGCGTGGGCTCGGAGCCGACCGTGCCGAGGAGCTGTCGCATGCGGGTCGCCACCGCGAGCCCGAACTCCTGCGCCAGGACCGGGTCGGCGCCGTCCACCGGATCGTGGACGAACAGCACGTCGGCGTCCGACGAGTACCCCATCTCGCCGCCGCCGAGCCGTCCCATCGCGACGACGAGCAGCCGGGTCGGCGCCGCGTCGAGGCCACGCTCGGCGCGCGCCTCCCACTCCGCGATGCGCAGGGCCCCGACGAGCACCGCGTCGGCCGCCCTGGTGAGGCTGGCGGCCGCGCGGGTGCCGGTCACGACGCCGAGCACGTCCGCTGCCGCGGTGCGCGCCAACTCGCGTCGTCGCAGGCCGCGGACCAGGCCGATCGCCACCACGGGGTCGTCGGCCCGGGTGAGGATCGCGTCGGCCTCGCCCCAGATGCGCTCGAAGGTGCGCGGTTCGAGCTCCTCGTCGTCCGCGAGCCAGACCACCGACTCCGGCGAGCGCATGAGCGCGTCGGCGACGTAGCGGCTGGTGGACAGCACGCGCGCGAGGCGCTGCGCCGCCGCGGCCGAGTCCCGCAGGAGCTTGAGGTACCAGTGCGTGGTGCCCAACGTCTCCGACAGGCGGCGGAAGGCGAGGAGTCCGCCGTCCGGGTCGGGACCGTCGGCGAACCAGCCGAGCATGACCGGGAGCAGCTGCCGCTGGATGGCCGCGCGCCGCGAGATGCCCTCGGTCAGCGCGGCGATGTGCCGAACGGCGCCCGCCGGGTCCAGGTAGCCGATCGCCGCGAGCCGGGCGCGCGCCGCGTCGGGCGCGAGGCTCGCCTCCTCGGTCGACAGCTGTGCCGTCGCCGGGAGCAGCGGACGGTAGAACAGCTCCTCGTGCAGGCTGCGCACCTCGCGCTTGACGTTGCGCCAGCGCTCGAGCAGCCCGTCGACGCCGTCGGCGCGCATCCCCACGGACCGCGCGAGCCTGCGGAGGTCGGCCTCCGCGGTCGGCATGAGGTGCGTGCGCCGCAGCCGGTAGAGCTGGATGCGGTGCTCGAGCAGCCTCAAGAACCGGTAGCAGACCGCGAGGCGCGCGGCGTCGTCGCGCCCCACGTAGCCGGCGGCCGCCAGCGACGCGAGCGCCGTGAGCGTGCTGGGGCTGCGGATGTCCTCGTCGGCCCGGCCGTGCACGAGCTGGAGCAGCTGGACCGTGAACTCGACGTCCCGCAGCCCGCCCATGCCGAGCTTGATCTGGCGGTCCGCCTCGGCTGCGGGCACGTGCGACTCGACGCGGCGGCGCATCGCCTGCGAGTCCTCGACGAAGTGCTCGCGCTGCACGGCGGCCCAGACGAAGGGCTGGGTCATCTCGACGTACCGGTCGCCCAGCTCGCGGTCGCCGGCGAGCGGGCGGGCCTTGAGCAGGGCCTGGAACTCCCACGTCTTGGCCCAGCGCTCGTAGTAGGCCCGGTGGCTCGCGAGCGTCCGGACGAGCGGGCCGTCCTTGCCCTCGGGCCGCAGCGCCGCATCGACGGGCCAGAGGGCCGGCTCGCCCGACGCGGTCGAGCACGCACGTGCGAGCCCGGCCGCGAGCTTGGCTCCCGCGGCCAGCGCCTCGGCCTCGTCGGCGCCGTCGACCGGCTCGGCGACGTAGATGACGTCGACGTCCGAGACGTAGTTGAGCTCGCGCCCGCCGCACTTGCCCATGCCGATGACGGCGAGCCGAACGTCGCGCCCGTGGTCAGGGAGCCCCGACCGCGCGATCGCCAGGCCCGCTTCGAGTGCCGCCGCCGCGAGGTCCGCGAGTGCGGCGGCGACGCCCGGCAGTCGGCTGAGCGGGTCCGACGCGGTGAGGTCGGCCGCCGCGATGCGCAGCAATCGCGTGCGGTAGGCCCGGCGCATCGCGTCGACGCCCGCGTTGCCCGTGACCGTCGCGACCGGCACGTCGGCGCCGGCGTCCGCACCGACCGAGGCGAGCAGCTCGGCTCGCACCACGGCGACCGGGACGCCCACGCCGGGTTCGTCGTCGACGAGCGCCCGCAGGTTCTCGGGGTGCGCCGCGAGCGTGTCGCCCAGCGACACCGACGCCCCGGCGACCGCGAGCAGGCGCCTGCGTGCCGGGCCGTCCTCGGCCAGCACCTCCCTCAGGAGGGTCGCCAGCGCGGGTTGCGTGCGGACGGCGCCCGCGAGCTTCGCGAGCGTCAGGAGCGCAGCGTCGGGGTCGCCGACGTCGGCGAGCGAGCCGACGAGCGTCTCCGCGGCGTCGGGTACCAGCGCCACGAGCGCCTCGTCAGCGATGAGCCGCTCGGCGCGCGGGACGTCCTCGACGCCGACACGCGTCAACCGCCCCGCGAGCGACCCGCCCCGGGACTCGCTCATCGCTCGACCGTCGTCCTACCCCGTCCCGTCACGATCACAGGACCGGCAGGAACCGCTTCAGCTCGTACGGCGTGACCTGCGAGCGGTACTCCTCCCACTCCCGGCGCTTGTTGCGCAGGAAGAAGTCGAAGACGTGCTCGCCGAGCGTCTCGGCGACGAGCTCCGAGCGCTCCATCACGGAGATCGCGGCGTCGAGCGACTGCGGCAGCGGCTCGATGCCCAGCGCGCGGCGCTCGGCGTCGGTGAGCTCCCACACGTCGTCCTCGGCACCCTCGGGCAGCTCGTAACCCTCCTCGATCCCCTTGAGGCCGGCCGCGAGGATCACGGCGAAGGCGAGGTAGGGGTTGGTCGCGGAGTCGACCGAGCGGTACTCGATGCGGCTCGAGTTGCCCTTGCCGGGCTTGTACATCGGGACGCGGACCAGGGCCGAGCGGTTGTTGTGGCCCCAGCAGATGTAGCTCGGCGCCTCGGCGCCGCCCCACAACCGCTTGTAGGAGTTCACGAACTGGTTGGTCACCGCGGTGATCTCAGCCGCGTGCGTGAGCAGGCCGGCGATGAACGAACGGGCGACCTTCGACAGCTCGAGGGGCGCGCCGGGCTCGTGGAACGCGTTGCGGTCACCCTCGAACAGGGACAGGTGCGTGTGCATGCCGGAGCCGGGCTCGTCGGCCAGCGGCTTGGGCATGAAGCTCGCGAACACTCCCTGCTCGAGCGCGACCTCCTTGACCACGGTGCGGAACGTCATGATGTTGTCCGCGGTCGTCAGCGCGTCCGCGTAGCGCAGGTCGATCTCGTTCTGCCCGGGCCCCGCCTCGTGGTGCGAGAACTCGACCGAGATGCCCATGGACTCGAGCATCGTGATCGCGGCACGACGGAAGTCGTGCGCAGTCCCGCGCGGCACGTGGTCGAAGTAGCCGCCCTGGTCGACAGGAACCAGCGGCACGGCGGGGTCCGCGGGCGCGTCGAAGAGGTAGAACTCGACCTCGGGGTGCGTGTAGAAGGTGAACCCCTTGTCGCTCGCGCGGCTCAGCGCGCGCTTGAGCACGTTGCGGCTGTCGGCCAGGCTCGGTTCGCCGTCGGGCGTCAGCAGGTCGCAGAACATGCGCGCCGTGCCGTGCCGCTCGCCGCGCCAGGGCAGCACCTGGAACGTGGTGGGGTCCGGCTTGGCGATCATGTCCGCCTCGTAGACCCGGGTCAGGCCCTCGATCGAGCTGCCGTCGAACCCGATCCCCTCGGCGAACGCGGCCTCAAGCTCGGCGGGGGCGACCGCCACCGACTTGAGGATCCCGAGCACGTCGGTGAACCAGAGACGGATGAAGCGGATGTCCCGCTCCTCGACCGTGCGGAGCACGAACTCCTGCTGCCTGTCCATGGCGTACATCCTGCCCGACGTCGGCCCTGAACAGGCACCATGTCCGCCGCGCGTTTGCACAGCACCTCGCGCGGCCC
>JBCECL010000082.1:4911-14705 GCA_039207135.1 Brevundimonas sp. | reverse complement strand
CCGACCCCGTGGTGCTGGAGGTTCGGCATGACCACGCTGGTTCAGACCAGCGAACCGATGCCGAACCTCCGTGCTGATGCGGCGGGCGCGCGGAGGCGGGTCAGGGGGTGGGGGTGGCTCGGGTGACGAGCGGGAGGTGGTCCGACTGGTCGGCGGCGGGCACCTGGGTCGCGTCGAACGTCGCCTGCTGGCCGAAGATCCAGTCGATCCGCGACTGCGGGTCGGTGCTCGGGTAGGTCAGCGCGCCCGTGGAGTCGGCCGCGTCCACCGCCGAGACCCAACCTGCGCCCTCGAGCAGCGCGATCTCGGGCGACCCCGGGGTGGCGTTGAGGTCGCCGGCGAGGATGGACGGCCCGGTCACCGGCTCGGAAGCGATCAGCGTGTTCAGCTCGTCGACGCGCGTCGCGGTGTTCTCCTCGCGGTGCTGCAGGTGCACGGAGGTCACACGCACGGCAGTCCCGCTGCTGTTCACCACGGTCGTCGCGAGCGCCGACCGGTCCTGCGGCCCCTCGCCGTAGGGCAGGCGGTGGATCACGGTGTCGGCCAGCGCGGACCGGGACAGGATCGCGTTGCCGAACTGGCGGTCGGCGGCCGGCGCGAAGCGCAGGGTCATGCCGAGGCGCCGGGACAGCCACGTCGCGGAGTCGGCGCCGCCGCCGAGGATCCAGCCTCGTGAGACCTCCTGCAGCGCGACGACGTCCGGGTGCTGCGCCTCGATCGTCCGCGCGATCCCTTCCAGGTCGACGTCGGACGCCGGCGAGACGCCGTAGTGCACGTTCCAAGTCACGACCGTGAGCGAGTCGCCCGCTGCGCGCGCGGGAACGTCGGGGCCGAAGGTCGACGTCCCGTACGGCACGAGCCCGACGAGCGCGAGCAGGACGGCCGGCCCGAGCAGCAGCCGGATCGTGTTGACGCGGACGGGGATCCGCTCGGTCGACGAAGGTGCGGGCGATGCAGCCGGCGCGCGCCGGCGCAGCCCGGTAGCGGCGAGCACGGCTGACGCGGCGACCACCACCCACGAGTTGTCGACCGGCAGCGGCACGTCGTAGTCGAGCATGTACAGCGCGAGCGGCACGATGGTGCCGAGCCCGGCGACGGCCGTCGCGCCGCCGGTCCGCCAGTAGCCGCGAGGCGCAGGGACGGGCATCGTGAGCGTGCCCGTGAGCACGGTCCCCACGGCAAGGCCGAGCGCGACGAGCGACACGAGCGACAGCGCTCCGGTGAACCACATCGTTCCCGCCGCGCCCGCCACGACGAACGCCGCGGCGGAGACTCGCACGGCGCCCGGAAGCGTCTCGGGCCGGAGCAGGAGCCAGACCCCGACGGTGTGGGTGAGCACGAGCGTCAGCCCCGCGATGCCCAGCGCGATGCCGGTCTGGGACGCGGCGAACGCGGGGTTGGCCAGGATCATCGCGGCCAGTGCGAGGAACGGGCCGAGCGCCCACAGCCGCCGCGGCCGCCCGGTCGCGGGTGCGGCGCCGCCGTGGCCCGAGCTGAGCGAACGCGCGGTCAGGAGCGGCGCGAGCGCGATCACGAACGCGAGCACCCAGCCCGACCAGCCTTCGCGCCACAGCGCGTCCCACGTGCCGAGCGACATCTGCAGCCCGACGGACAGCCCGCAGCCGAGCAGCAGTCCGGTCGCCGCCTGACGCCCACCGGCAGGCCGGCCCGCCACGAACGCGACCGCGAGCGTCAGCGCCGACACGGCCAGCGCGACGGTCGTCAGGCCAACCCACAGGCGCACGTCGCCCGTCGTCGCCTGCGCGACGAGCCGCGCCAGGCCGAACGCGCCGGCGCCGAGCAGCACCGCGCGCGGCGTCGGGATCCCCGACAGGCACCGGGCGACGAGCAGCACGAGCACCGCGGCGACTCCCGCGGCGCCGTAGGAGGCGGCCGCCGCGAGCTCGGCGCCCTGGACGCTCGAGCTGAATGCCCGGTCCAGGAGCGGGCCGCTCGCGCGGATCATCTCGAGCGTCGCGACGGTCAACGTCGCGACGAGCCACACCCGCGTCGGCGTCCCAGCGTCCGGCGGGGTCGCCGGCGGCCGGGCGGTGGGAAGCTGCTGCGTCACGCTCGCGACGCTACCCCCGTGCGCCGCGCGCGGCGCCCGATCGAGGTCCCGATCGCCGGCCGATGTGCCAGGTCAGGCGAACAGCTCCTGCCCGACGAACGGCGAGTGTCGCGTCGTGAGCGGCGTGCCGTCCGCGCCGCGCACGAACTTCACGTCGTCAAGACCCGGCGGGACCGCAAACAGGCCGGACCCCGTGTGCTCGAGGTACTCCATGAGCCCGTCCGACTTGGACAGCTGGTTCTGCATCGGGATGTAGTGCGTGCGCGGGTCGGTGACGAACGCGATGAAGAACAGGCCCGCATCGAGCCGCCCGAGCGAGTCGTTGCCGTCCGTGAAGTTGTAGCCGCGGCGCAGCATCCGCACGCCGCTGTTGAAGTCGGGGTGCGCGAGCCGCACGTGCGAGTCCATGGGGATCAGCGGCTGGTTGGCGCGGCCCGTCGCCGTGAAGTCCGGCTCCGTGAACTCCGTGCCGCCCGACAGCGGTGCGCCCTCGCCCTTGTTGCGGCCGACGAGGCCCTCCTGCTCGCGCAGCGACGTGCGGTCCCAGGTCTCGATGCGCATCCGGATGCGCCGCGCGACGAGGTAGGAGCCGCCGGTCATCCACGCGGAGTCGGCGCTGTCGCTCGCCGCAGCCGAGGCCGGCACCCACACGTGCGCGTCGAGGTCGCTGGTCTCCTCGGCCTTGACGTTGGCCGTGCCGTCCTTGAAGCCGAACAGGTTGCGCGGGGTGCGCTGCGCGGTCGACGTCGACGAGGTCCGGCCGTAGCCGAGCTGGGTCCAGCGGATGGTGGCGGAGCCGAACGCCGCGCGGGACAGGTTGCGGATCGCGTGGACCGCCACCTGCGGGTCGTCGGCGCAGGCCTGCACGACGAGGTCGCCGCCGGTGCGCGCCGGGTCGAGGTTGTCCGCCGGGAAGTGCGGCAGGTCGACGAGCGCGTCGGGCATCCGGGCCGCGAGGCCGAACCGGTCCTTGCCGGTCGGGCCGACGAACAGCGAGCGGCCGAACCCGAACGTGATGGTCAGGCCCGCCGGGAGCAGGTCCGCGGCCTCGCCGGTGTCGTCCGGGGGAGCGTCGTACGGGCCGGACGCCGGGCCGTAGGGGCCCGCCGACAGGCCCTGCGTGAGGCGCGCGGCGATCGTCGTCCAGCGCTGCAGCAGCGCGACGAGCTCGTCGCGCGACTCCGCCGTGACGTCGAACGCGGCGAGGTACAGGCGGTCCTGCGCGGGCGTCGCGATGCCGGCCTGGTGCACGCCCGTGAAGGGGTACGTGCGGCTGTCCGAGGTGACGGTGGCCGGCTCGGGTGCGGTCAGGCGACCGGCCGCGAACCCGGCCGCCGCGGTAGCGACGGCGAGGCCGCCGCCGATGCCGAGCACGGCGCGGCGGGAGAGCCCGCCCGACGCGGGCGAGGCGTCGGGCGAGCTGTCGGGCTGGTCGTCGGGGGCCGGCGCGTCTGTGGGGGCAGACATCGCCGGCTCAGGAACCGGTGACGGTGGCGGTCAGCTGCGACAGGGGCTCGGAGAGCGCGTCGACGGCCGCCGCGAGGGCCTTGACCTGCTCCGGGGTCAGCTTGTCGTAGTAGGTGAAGCCCTTGTCGATCGAGCCCTGCTCGGTGAGCAGAGCCTGGACTTCGGTGAACCGCTTCTCGAGCTCGGCCGCGAGGTCGGGGTTCTTGGCCTCGACGACGTCCGCGAGCCCCTCGTACCCGACGCGCGCGCCGTCGACGTTGGCCTGGAAGTCCCACAGGTCGGTGTGCGACCAGATCTCTTCCTCGCCCGTGACCTTGCCGGTCGCGACCTCGTCGAGCAGCTCCTTCGAGCCGTTGGCGATCTGGAAGGCCTCGAACGTGAAGTCGGGCTTGTTCACGGCCTCGACGAGCTTCTGGGTGTACTTGACGAGGTCGTCGGCCGCGACGGTGCGCTCGGCGGACGTCAGCGGCGTGTACTTGGTGCCGCCGTTGGCCTCTGCGGTCGGCTGCCAGAGGTCCTTCTCGATGTAGTGCCAGCCGCTCCACGTCTGGCCGTCCTCGAGGTCGGCCTCGCGCGCGTCGGTCAGCGGGTCGAGGTCGCCGAACGACTCGGCGACGGGCTCGACGCGCTCCCAGTGCGCGCGGGTGGGTGCGTACAGCGCGCGCGCCTCGTCGTCGTTGCCCGCCTTGTAGGCCGCGGCGAACTTCTCGGTGCCCGCGATGAGCGCGCCGACCTGGTCCTTGACGTAGGCGACGTACTGGGCCTCGGCGGTCTTGAGCTGCTCGGCGGCGTCGCCCGTTGGCCCGACCTCGGTGCCCGAGTCGGTCACCGTGAACTTGGCGCGGATGCCGTCGCCCACCATGCCGGGCTTGCAGGCGGTGTAGTACGTGCCGGGCTTGGCCTGCACCACGAGGTCACGCGTGATGCCGGGGCCCACGTTCTCGACCTCGGAGATGATCCGCAGGCCGTCCTCGCCGAGCAGGTAGAACTCGGTGACGTCGGAGCCGTCGTTGGTGACCTTGAACGTGAGGTTGCCGCTCGGGACCTCGGTCGACGAGACCTTGCACGCGTCGGCGGTCGAGCTCACCGTGAGCGTGCCAGGGGCGCTGGAGCCGTCGGCGGACGGTCCGTCCGAGTTCGAGACGCAGCCGGCGGCGAGGGGCAGGACGAGGGCGGCGAGCGCGAGCGCGCCGACGGTCGAGCGGGACATCGGACTCCTAGTCAGACGGTGGCCGGCGCACGAAGGGGCGCGGCGGGAGCGGGGGTCGAGCGACCCCAGGTCGTGCGGATGAAGAAGAAGAGCACGGGCACGAGGTAGGCGATCCAGCCGATGAGCTGCAGCTTCGTCGTCGCCGGCGTGAAGTTGAAGATCCCCTTGAGCAGGGTGCCGAACCAGCTGGTGGGCGGAACCGTGGCCGAGACGTCGAAGGCCAGGTTGTTCAGGCCCGGCAGGATGCCGGCCTCCTGCAGGTCGTGGATGCCGTAGGACAGGACGCCCGCGGCGACGAACACGAGGAACAGGCCGGTCCAGGCGAAGAACACCCGGAGGTTGAGCTTCACCGCGCCGCGGTACATGAGCCAGGCGAGCACGATCGCGGTCGCGACGCCGAGCGCAGCACCCAGCAGCGGTCGCGTGTTCGAGCTGGTGGCCTTGGCGCCGGCCCAGAGGAAGAGCGCGGTCTCGAGACCCTCGCGGCCCACGGCCATGATCGCCATCGCGGCGACGGCCTTCTTGCCGGCGCTGATCGCGTCGTCGAGCTTGTGCTGCAGGTTGCCCTTGAGGTGGCGGGCCGTCTTGGCCATCCAGAAGATCATCCAGGTGATCAGCCCGACCGCGACGATCGACAACGTCCCGCCGATCGCCTCCTGCGCCTCGAACGACAGGTTCTGCGGCCCGAAGGTCAGCAGAGCGCCGAACGCGAGCGAGACGGCGGCCGCGACGGAGACCCCGAGCCACAGCGCCGGGAGCAGGTCGCGGCGGTCGATCTTGACGAGGTAGGCGACGAGGATGCTGACGACGAGCGCGGCTTCCAGACCTTCGCGCAGGCCGATGAGGTAGTTCGCAACCATGGTCGTCTTCCGTCGTGCGAGCCGGGGGATCGCGTGCCGTTGCCGCCTCTCCGGGCGACTAATGAGGAAAGGCTAGCCTCACCGAACGGCGACGATACTCCGACGGGTGCCCTGCTGACGACCCCGCCCGAGATGCGGATTCTGTGACGCGCGCCACCCCTGGGTTCAGGCCCAGGTGGCGATGCGCGCGCGCAGCTCCGGCCAGGCCGTCGCGAAGGCGGGCAGGAGCGGCAGGGTCTCGACCTCGTCGAGGGGGACCCAGCGGATCTCGTCGCTCTCGGCGTCCGTCACGGCGGGATGCACGGGCACGAGCTCGACGGCGAGCACGGTCGTGTACGACCAGTCGGGGTGCTCGAGCACCGACGTTCCGCGCAGCGCGACCGCTGCAGGCTCTATGCCCGCCTCCTCGTGCGCCTCGCGGAGCGCGGCCTGCTCGGCGCTCTCGTCGGGCTGCCTAGCGCCGCCCGGGATGCCCCACGTGCCGCCGTGGTGGCTCCAGGCTGCGCGGTGCTGGAGCACGACGGCACCGGGGCCGTCGACACCCGGGCGGACGAGCAGGAGCCCGGCGGCGCCGTGCAGACCCCAGTGCCGCTGGCCGCACGCGCACTCCACCCAGCCGTCGCCCGGTTGGCGCGGCCGGCCGGGGGGCACGTCGCTGGCGTCCAGAGCTAGTCGACGATCTCGCAGATGGCGGTCCCGGCGCTCACGCTCGCACCGACGCCGGCGGTCAGCCCGGTGACGGTCCCGGCGCGGTGCGCGACGAGCGGCTGCTCCATCTTCATCGCCTCGAGGACCACGACGAGGTCGCCCTCGGCGACCTGCGCGCCCTCGGCGACGGCGACCTTGACGATCGTTCCCTGCATCGGCGAGGCCAGCGTCGTCCCGTTCGCGGACGCACGGGCCGGGCCGCTGCGGCGCGCCGCGGGCCTGCGCGCGCCGGACGGGCGGCCGCCCCCGCGCGAGAGTGCGAGCGCGGCCGGCAGCACGACCTCGATGCGCTTGCCGCCCACCTCGACGACCACGCGCTCGAGCGCGGGCGCCTCGTCGGCGTCGTCGGGCGCGGCGACCGGTGCGCGCCCGAGGGTCGCGAGCGTGTCGGTGAACTCGGTCTCGATCCAGCGCGTGTGCACGCCGAACGGCTGGGTCGGGTCGGTCGGCGCGAACGCCGGGTCCTCGAGCACGGCCCGGTGGAACGGGACGACCGTCGGGATGCCGACGACCTCGAGCTCGGCCAGCGCGCGGCGGGCACGCTCGATCGCCTGCGTGCGGGTCGCGCCGGTCACGATGAGCTTGGCGATCATCGAGTCGAACAGGCCGGAGACGCTGTCGCCCTCGACGACGCCCGAGTCGACGCGCACGCCCGGGCCCGACGGGTAGCGCAGCGTGGTGATGCGACCGGGGGCGGGCAGGAAGTTCGCGGCGGGGTCCTCGCCGTTGATGCGGAACTCGAGCGAGTGCCCGCGCGTCTCGACGTGGTCGTAGCCGAGCGGGTCGCCCGCCGCGATGCGCAGCTGCTCACGCACGAGGTCGATGCCGCTGATCTCCTCGGTGACGGGGTGCTCGACCTGCAGGCGCGTGTTGACCTCGAGGAAGGAGACCGTGCCGTCGAGCCCGATGAGGAACTCGCACGTCCCCGCTCCGACGTACTTGGCCTCGCGCAGGATCGCCTTGCTCGACTCGACCAGCTGCGTCTGCTGCGCCGGCGTCAGGAACGGCGCGGGCGCCTCCTCGACGAGCTTCTGGTGGCGACGCTGAAGCGAGCAGTCGCGCGTGCTCACGACGACCACGTTGCCGTGCTCGTCGGCGAGGCACTGCGTCTCCACGTGCCGCGGCTTGTCCAGGTACCGCTCGACGAAGCACTCGCCGCGACCGAACGCAGCGACCGCCTCGCGCACCGCGGACTCGAACAGCTCGTCGATCTCGCTCGACTCGCGCACGACCTTGAGCCCGCGCCCGCCGCCGCCGAACGCCGCCTTGATCGCGACCGGCAGGCCGTGCTCGGCGACGAACGCGTGGATCTCCTCCACGCCGCTGACGGGGTCGGGCGTGCCGGCGACCAGCGGTGCGCCGGCGCGCTGCGCGATGTGCCGCGCGCTGACCTTGTCGCCGAGCGCCTCGATCGCGGCGGGCGGCGGACCGATCCACGTCAGCCCGGCGTCCATCACGGCCTGGGCGAAGCCGGCGTTCTCCGAGAGGAATCCGTAGCCGGGGTGCACGGCGTCGGCGCCGGAGCGCTTGGCGACGTCGAGCAGCTTGGCGATGTCGAGGTAGGTGTCCGCTGCGCGGGCACCGTCGAGGGCGAACGCCTCGTCGGCGACCCGGACGTGCAGGGCCTCCCGGTCGGAGTCGGCATAGACGGCGACGGAGGCGATCCGGGCGTCCCGACAGGCACGGGCGACGCGGACGGCGATCTCACCGCGGTTGGCGATGAGGACCTTGGAGATAGCGGGCACGGCTCACGGTAGCGCGCCTGCCGACCCGCGCCTGCGCGCTACGGGGGTGGCTCCGCAAGATTGGGGATCCGGCCAAGGCTCTCGGCGTCGATTTTGTAGGTTTCCGACGACGACATCCGGTTGATCGTCGCGCAACGAAGGTGCCCGATGTCGAGTGGCGACAACCTCGGCCCGTTTGCGCGGCTCTCGCCGACCCTCGTCGGCCCCGTCGAGGGGTCAGCGGTTCCAGAGGTCCGGGATCGTCACGTCGATCTCGGCGAGCAGCCCGCGCAGCAGCGGCAGGCTGATCCCGACGACGCCGTGGTGGTCGCCCTCGATCCGCTCGACGAACGGCCCGCCGAGCCCGTCGACGGTGAACGCGCCCGCCACCGCGAGCGGCTCGCCGGTCGCGACGTAGGCCGCGATCTCGGCGTCGGACAGGTCGGCGAAGTGCACGACGGTCGACGACGTGGCGCCCAGCAAGGCGCCGTGTCCGGCGCCGAGGCGACCAGGCACCTGCGCCTCGCCGGACGTCTCGCGCTCGTCCATCAGCCAGTGCCCGGTGTGCAGGACTCCCACGCGCCCGCGCATGGCGGTCCAGCGCGCGACCGCGTCGGTCGCGTCCGTCGGCTTGCCGAGGATCTGCCCGTCGAGCTCGAGCATCGAGTCGCACCCGACGACGACCAGGTCGCTCGCGTCGGCCAGCTCGTCGGGGAGGTTCTCGGCCACGTCCTGCGCCTTGGCCTGCGCGAGCACCAGCACGGCGTCGGCCGGCTCGAGGTCGCCGAAGCGTTCGCGCGCCGCAGCCAGCGTCGCGTCCTCGTCGACGCCGGAGACCGCGACGAGCGGCTCGATGCCTGCGGCGATGAGCGTGGCGCGGCGGGCGGGGGACGCGGAGGCGAGCAGCAGGCGGGTCACGTCGGGTGAGCCTAGTCGGCGGCGGGTGGACCGACCTGATCTGCGCCAACCGGGACCAACGGGCACCCAGAGCACAGCATGGGCAGGCACAATGTGGCGTGGCCGCCGAGGCCACCCACAGCGAGGAGCAACTGTGAGCGACGTGAAAGCGCACGGGCACGACGACGACGTCGACGCGCACGACGACTACGACATCGACACGCTCGAGCCCGAGCCCGACGTGACCGAGCCGCCGACCGACGCCTGGCGCCGCCGCACGGCGATCGAGATGGTGATCTCGGGGGCCATCGGGCTCATCGCGTCGTACGTGCTGTCGATCGACGCGCTGAAGCTCGCCGCGGACCCCAACGCGCAGCTCTCGTGCAGCTACAACTCGGTGATCGACTGCGCCAAGGTGGCGTCGAAGTGGCAGGCGCACCTGCTCGGCGACTACTTCCCGAACGCCTTCCTCGGCATCGCGGCCGAGGCGGTGGTCATCACGATCGCGGTCGCCATGATCGGCAAGGTGCGGTTCCCGCGCTGGTTCATGATCTCGGCGGAGGTCGTGTACTCGATCGGCCTGCTGTTCGCGTACTGGCTCTTCTACGAGGCGATCACGGACATCCACGCGCTGTGCCCGTGGTGCCTGCTGATCACCGCCACCACCACGCTCGTCTGGGCGGGACTCACGCGCATCAACGTGCGCGAAGGGCACATCAGGCTGCCCGGCCGCGCCGGACCGTGGTCCCGCCGGTTCGTCGCGGACGGCTACGACTGGTTCGTGACCATCGGGGTGCTCGTGGTCTTCGCGCTGATCATCCTGTTCAACTACGGGTCGCAGCTCTTCGAGTGACCCG
>JBCECL010000082.1:0-4811 GCA_039207135.1 Brevundimonas sp. | reverse complement strand
GAGTGGAAGTCACGCAGGTTGCTGCCGGACGCGAGGGACCGGTCGCGGGTCTCCTCCCACAGGCGCTGGCCGATCTTGTACGACGGCGCCTGCCCCGGCCAGCCGAGGTACCGGTTCCACTCGAAGCGGATGAACGCCTCGGGCATGTTGATGTTGGCGCGCAGGAACTCCCACGCCTTGTCGGCGTCCCAGGTGCCGCCGCCCCACCTCTCGGGGGCGGGCAGGCCGAGGTGCACGCCGATGTCGAACACCACGCGCGCGGCGCGCATGCGCTGCCCGTCGAGCATGCCGAGCCGGTCGCCCGGGTCGTCGAGGAAGCCGAGGTCGGCCATGAGCCGCTCGGCGTACAGGGCCCAGCCCTCGCCGTAGCCGGACGTCCAGCACGCGAGCCGGCGCCACGTGTTGAGCGTCGCGCGCTCGTACACCGCCTGGCCGATCTGCAGGTGGTGACCCGGGACGCCCTCGTGGTAGACGGTCGTCTTCTCGCGCCACGTGTTGAAGGTCGTGACCGACGGCGGCACGGACCACCACATGCGGCCGGGGCGCGTGAAGTCGTCCGACGGGCCGGTGTAGTAGATGCCGCCGTTCTGGGTGGGCGCGATGCGGCACTCGAGCGTGCGGATCGGGTCCGGGATGTCGAAGTGCACGCCGGCGAGCGCCTCGATGGCGGCGTCCGAGGTCTCCTGCATCCACGCGCGCAGCTCGTCGGTGCCGTTCAGCGTGAGCGACGGGTCGGCGTCGAGGCGTGCGACGGCGTCCTCGACCGACGCACCGGGGCCGGCGATCTGCGCCGCGACGGCCTCCTGCTCGGCGACCACGCGCGCGAGCTCCTCGAGGCCCCACTGGTAGGTCTCCTCGAGGTCGACGGTCGCGCCGAGGAAGTAGCGCGACCACAGCGCGTAGCGCTCGCGGCCCGACGCGTCCTGCGTGGGCGCCTGCGGCGCGAGCTCGTCGCGCAGGAAGCCGGCGAGCTTGCCGTAGGCCTCGCGCGCGCCGGCTGCCCCGCGCTCGAGCTCGGCGCGGATCAGCGAGCACGCCGACGAGTCGTCGAGCTCGGCGCCCGCGACGAACGAGGTGAAGAACGAGTCGGAGGCAGCGAGCTCGTCCGACTGCTCGATGCCCTGCTCGACCTGGCGGACCGCGGCGACCTTGCCGCGCTCGGCACCGAGGCGCAGCGACTCGATGTAGCCGTCGATCGCGCCGGGCAGAGCGTTGAGTCGCGCCGCGACGTTCTCCCAGTCCTGCGGCGTGGCCGTCGGCATGATGTCGAACACGTCGCGCAGACCCTGCACGGGCGAGGCGATGTTGTTGAGGTTGCGCAGCAGCTCGCCGGACTCGTCGAGCTCGACCTCCAGCCCGAGCCGCTCGCGCATCGCGGCGAGCGTGATCTGGTCGGTCTCGTCCTGCGGCGTCTGGCTGTCGAGCTGCGAGAGCGTGGCGCGGGCGGCGTCGGCCCTGGCCTCCAGCCCCGCAGGGGACAGGTCGGTCATCTCGTGGTCGTGGCCCGCGATCCCCATCTCGGTCGCGGCGAGCGGGTCGAGAGTCGCGTAGATCTCGATGTGGTCCTCGGCGACCTGGTCGATCGCGGTCGTGGCACGTGGCGTCGTCGTCATCTCACCGACATTACCCGCGAGTACGTATGCGGCACCCCAACGTTTTCGGCCCCGCGGGCGTCTTGTCTCTTGCACACTGATCCGCGGTGCGCAGGGGCCGTCGCGGGCACGAGACAGGGGAGTCCGTTGTCTGATTGGGAGCACGTCCTCGACGACCTGGTCCGCCTGCGCGGCCCGGCGCTCGTTCGGCACGCGTACTTGCTGACGGGCGACGTCACGGCCGCCGAAGACCTGGTGCAGGACGCGATCGTCGCCACCTTCGCCCGGCGCTCGCGCGTCCGGACACCGGCCGCGATCGAGGGGTACGTCCGCCGCGCCATCCTGACCACCTACATCGACGGCTACCGACGCAGCCGCCGCTGGCGCGACGCACGGCACCTTCTGGTGCGGTCCGACTCTGTCCACGGACCCGAGAGCGCGGTCGGCGACCGGGCCGACGTCGTCGCGGCACTGCGCACGCTCGCCCCGCGGGTGCGTGCGTGCGTGGTGCTGCGGTTCTACGAGGACCTCACGGTCTCCGAGATCGCCGAGCAGCTCGGCCTGTCCGACGGCGCCGTCAAGCGGTACCTGAGTGACGGGATGCGGGCGCTCGAAGCCCAGCTCGGTCCGGTGCGCGATCGCCGCGAGCCCGAAGAGATCGACACGATCCTGGAGAGGACGACGTCATGAGCACCGACCTGCACGAACTCCTGCGCTCCGCGGCGAACCACGTCGACGTCCCGACCCAGGAGACCGGTCCGCTCGTGACGCGGGTTCGTCGCCGTCGCCGCGTCCACGCGGCGACGGGCTCGGTGGTTGCGCTCGTGGTCGCCGGCGCGCTCGCGATCGCGGGGGCGCAGCTGCGCCCGGCGTCGCACGACGTGACACCCGCTCCCGCGCCGACGGCGCCGGCCGGGGTGCTGCCGACCGTGGTGCCTGGAGCAGCACCGGGAGCCTGCGGCTGGAAGGTGGGCGCAGCCTGGAGGGGCGGGTGGACGGTCGACGACTCGGACGAGATGTTCCAGCTGGCGGTCCAGTCGGCGCGAAGCGCAAACCCGTCTGACCGCGCCATCCAGGTCGAGACGACCGTGCTCAGCCGGGACGGACAGATCCCCGCGAGCATGCACCTCGCGCCGCCGACGGTCATGCTCGCCCGGGACGGCGTGGTCGTCGAGACTCACACGATGGGCCCTCGTGGACTCGCGAGCGGTCCCGACGCCCACGACGACTCGGCCACCGCCCTGTGGGGTCTGGGGCTTCCGCTCGTGACCTGCGGGGCCGCGCCGGTCGACCTCCCGGACGGCACCTACCAGCTGTGGGCCGTCCAGGTGATCTCGGGCCTCGACGGCAGCACGAGCACGCTCCTCGGCGGGGGGCAGGACGTGACTCTGACCGGTGGTCGTGCTGCGTCGCTGTGCGGTGCGGACGTCAGCGCTCTCCCGTCCACCGTGCCCGGCGTCGATGTCACGGCTCACGTCTACTACGGCACTCTTCCCGACGCGCTGTTCGACGGGATGGAGAACAGCGTCGGCCCTCACCTGGCCGCGAGCGTCAGCTTCCTGCGGACCGCGGCGGGCTCCCTCGCCGGCAATCGGGCATCGACCGTCTACCTGGCGGACGACTCCGGGCGCATCGTGTCCGACGGCGTGGACCCGACGACCGCGCAGACGGTCGGGATCCAACCGGTCGGCGACGGTGAAGGAGGCGACGGCGAGACGATCCCGCAGGGAGCGACCCGATGCGCCGACGGCGGCCAGCTGCTGCCGGGCACCTACCGCGCCTTCGTCGACGTGGCGATCGACCGAGCCGGCGGCACGCCCGGCATCATCCACCTGGTCGCGGAGTCCGACCCGGTCGTCGTCCCGGCGTCGTAGCTAGGCCGCGTGCGGACATCGTGAAGCGTTCTGCCCGCTGAGCGGGCAGAACGCTTCACACTCGTGCGACGTTCCGGCCCGGGGACGCCGTCAGCCCCGCAGGCTCCAGCGCCAGGCGTCGGCCCCAGCACCCCAGGTCGCGGACCCGCGCAGGCCCGCGCGCCGGTCCGTCCAGGCGGCTGCGACCGGCGCAGGCTCGTCGGCCTCGGCGGCAGCGCGCGACATCAGCCCCGCGACCAGCGCGGCGAGCTCGTGGTCGTCGGGCGCGCCCCGCACCACCTGGACGTGCGCGTCACTCATCGTCGTCGGCGTCCTCGTCGAACAGCACGGGCGCACCGCGCGAGACGCCCCACTCGTGCACGTCGAACCCGGAGTCCACGACCGACTGCGCGATCTCGCCGGCGCCGGCCTCGACCACGTCGAGCACGGAGTCGAGAGTGCGGTCCCCGGCCGCGGCTGCGCGCGAGACGACGAAGCCGACGTGGAACGTCTCGACGTCGGGCTCGACGGGCGCCGAGTCGGCGTCGCCCTCGTCCTCGTCGCCCCACGACATCCCGGTGAGGTCGGCGTGCAGGCCGAGCCGCGAGTGCAGCAGGTCGTAGAGGCCAGCGTTCAGCGCGCCGATCTCCGACTCGAGCGACAGGATCCGCGGGTCCTCGTCGGCCTCCTGCGCCCCGAACTCCGCGCGCACGCCGACGGCCGTGTCGACGTAGGAGTGCAGGGCCGCGGTCAGGGAGGCGACCGCGGCGTGCAGGTCGGTGGCGTCGACGCCCGTCAGGGGCTCGGTGCCGTGCGTGGCGTCGTCGTGCTCGTCGTCGCCGTTGTCGTGGGAGTGGGAGTGCTCGCTCATCGTCCGATCCTCACACAACGCGTCACAGCGGGATGTTCCCGTGCTTCTTGGGGGGCAGCGACGCGCGCTTGGTGCGCAGCAGCCGCAGGGCCTTGGTGATCTCCGCACGCGTGGCGGACGGCTCGATGACCGCGTCGACGTAGCCGCGCTCGGCGGCGTCCCACGGGTTCACGATGGCGTCCTCGTACTCGGCTGTCAGTCGGCGACGCTCGGCCTCGACGTCCCCGCCGGCGTCGGCGACGGCCTTCAGCGCGCCGCGCTGCAGGATGTTCACGGCCCCACCGGCGCCCATCACGGCGATCTGCGCGGTGGGCCACGCGAGGTTCACGTCAGCGCCCAGCTGCTTGGAGCCCATGACGATGTACGCGCCGCCGTAGGCCTTGCGCGTGATGACCGTGACGAGCGGGACGGTCGCCTCGGCGTAGGCGTAGATGAGCTTGGCGCCGCGGCGGATGATGCCGTTCCACTCCTGGTCGGTGCCGGGCAGGAAGCCGG
>JBCECL010000081.1:0-14840 GCA_039207135.1 Brevundimonas sp. | reverse complement strand
TGCGCAGCACGAAGCGCGTCTGGGGCAGCGGGCCCTCGGACGCGTCGACGAGCAGGACGACGCCGTCGACCATCGACAGGCCGCGCTCGACCTCGCCACCGAAGTCGGCGTGACCCGGGGTGTCGATGACGTTGATCGTGATGCCGTCGGGCTGACCGATCTCCGCCGCCGCGGGGCCCGAGTAGTGGACCGCCGTGTTCTTGGCGAGGATCGTGATGCCCTTCTCGCGCTCGAGGTCACCGGAGTCCATCGCGCGGTCGTCGACGTGGGCGTGGGCGCCGAACACGCCCGACTGCCACAGCATCGCGTCGACCAGGGTCGTCTTGCCGTGGTCGACGTGCGCGACGATGGCGACGTTGCGCACGTCTGCGCGGACGCTGGTCGGCGCGGAGATCGCGTCGGTAGGCATGGCGGAACTCATCTCAGCAGAAGGATGGGAGCGCGCCGCGACGTGGGGCGCCGATACATCCTACCGGTCGACCGCACGCACAGCACCGCCCACCGGGTGAGCGCTTGCTCACTCCGGCGGGCGACGGCTGCGTGTCTAGGCGGCGGGCTCAGCTCCGCTCGGCGAGCAGCGTGCGCAGCTCGCGGCGCTCGCGCTGCTTCTCCGGGTCCGGCAGCGGGACGGCCGCGATGAGGCGCTGCGTGTAGGGGTCCTGCGGGTTGCGCAGGATCGCGTCGCGCGTGCCCTCCTCGACGATCCGGCCGCGCCGCATCACGACGATGCGGTCGGCCAGCACGTCGACGACCGCGAGGTCGTGCGTCACGAACAGGCACGCGAACTGCAGCTGCTGCTGCAGCTCCTGGAGCAGCTCGAGCACGTGGGCCTGGACCGAGACGTCGAGCGCGGACGTGGGCTCGTCGGCCACGAGCAGCTCGGGCGACAGCGACAGCGCACGCGCGATGCCGACGCGCTGCTTCTGCCCGCCGGACAGCTCGTGCGGGTAACGGTTGCGGTACGTCCGCGGCAGCTCGACCTGGTCGAGGAGCTCCTCGATCTTCTTCTGCAGCGCCTGGCCCTTGGCGACGCCCGCGAGCAGCATCGGCTCGCCGATGCTCTCGCCGATCGGCAGTCGCGGGTTGAGCGAGGACGACGGGTCCTGGAACACCATGCCGACACGGCGACGCAACGTGGCGAGCACCTTGCGGTCGCGGTTGGTGATGTCGACGCCCCCGACCGTGAGGCTGCCCTCGACGACGGGCAGCAGGCCGACGGCCGCGCGGCCGATGGTCGTCTTGCCCGAGCCGGACTCGCCGACGAGGCCGACGACCTCGCCCGGGCGGATCACGAGGTTCGCGCCCTCGACGGCCCGGAACGCGGGCATGCGCCCCTGCTTCGGGTACTCGATCGCGACGTCGCGCAGCTCGAGGATGGGCGCGCTCTGGTCGTGCGACTCCGCGCGCTCACGGCGCCGGGCATTGTCGAGCGCGCGCTTGTTGGCCGCCTCGCGCCGCTCGAGCTCGGCCGAGTCCACCACCGTGAGGACGTCCTCGGCGTGCACCGCCGCGGCGAGCGCGGCGGTGAGGTCGATCTCGTCGCCCTCGTCGTTCGCGCCGAGGTGCGGGACGGCCGCGAGCAGCTCCTGCGTGTAGGGGTGCTGCGGGTTGCCGAAGATGTCGCGCGCGTCGCCCGTCTCGACGATCAGGCCACGACGCATGACCGCGATGCGGTCCGCGAGGTCGGCGACCACGCCCATGTCGTGCGTGATGAGGATGACCGCGGAGTTCAGGTGGTCGCGCAGGTTGCGCATGAGGTCGAGGATCTCGGCCTGGACGGTCACGTCCAGGGCGGTCGTCGGCTCGTCGGCGATGAGCAGCAGCGGGTCGAGCGCGAGCGACTGGGCGATCATCGCGCGCTGGCGCTGGCCACCCGACAGCTGGTGCGGGTAGGACCGGAACGCCTTGTCCGGGTCGGGCAGCTCGACCATCGTGAGCAGCTCGATCGCACGCGCGCGGGCCTCGTTCGGCGACATCTGGCTGTGCAGGCGCAGCGTCTCGACGATCTGGTTGCCGATCGTGTACACGGGGTTCAGGGCCGTCATCGGCTCCTGGAAGATCATCGCGATGTCGTTGCCGCGGATCTCGCGCATCTTCGCCGCCGACAGGCCGCGCAGCTCCTGGCCGCCCAGCTTGATGCTGCCGCGGATACGCGCGTTCTTCGGCAGCAGGTCCATGATCGCCATCGAGCTGACGGACTTGCCCGAGCCCGACTCACCGACGATCGCGAGGACCTCGCCGGCGGACACCGTGTAGTTGAGCCCGATCGCCGCCGGCACCCACACGCGGTCGACCGCGAAGTCGACCGAGAGGTCCGTGACTTCGAGCACCGGTGCGTCGTCGTTGATGGTCTGGGTCATCGTGCGGCTCCTGAGATCATGCGGTGGTGAGCATCGCGAACGACGGCTGGACGTACCGGCCGCGAAGCAGAGTGGTATCGACGGCAGTGGCCTGGGCGCTGATCGCCGGCCTCGTGTCGTCTCGTTGGGTTCAGTTCGGACCGGCGGCCGCGGCGCGCACGCTCCCGGCAGCCCTCGGGCTGGCGATCCTCGCGTGGGCCGTGTTCCTCCACCCGCGCGTCGATGTCGACGCCTCGGGCGTCCGCATCGTCAACCCGCTGCGCACGATCCACGTGCCGTGGACCGCCCTCGTGCAGGTCGAGACGCAGTACGCCCTGACCGTGGTGACGCCCGACGGGCGCTACCGCGCGTGGGCCGCTCCCGGACCGGGCCGCCATCAGGTCGACTCGAGCGCGAACGGCGACCTCACCGGGCTGCCGAAGGCGTCCTTCGACTCGCGCGGAGCCGTGCCCATCGGCGACCTGCCGAGCGCCCCGTCCGGTCAGGTGGCTGCTCAGATCCGACGCAGGTGGGAGGACCTCGTCGAGAACGAGGAGCTCGAGCTCGGAGTCGCCCACGAGACGTCCGTCGAGCGCACCTGGAACGCGCAGGTCCTGGTGCCCCTGGCGATCACGGCCGTGTTCACGCTGGTCATGATCGCCATCTGACGCCACGCTCGACGACGCGCGGCACGTCACCGCTGCGTCTCCTCGTTGCCCTCGCCACCGTCTGCCGGCTGGTCGAGGTTCTCGAGGTAGCCAGAGCTCAGCGCGGACGAGGGCCCACCCTCCGACGGCTTGCGCGTCGCCGGCATGCCCTGCTCCTGCGGGCGGTCCGGGGACTCCTTGACGCGACGCACGTTGAGCTTCTTCTGGCGGGGGTCGAACGCGTCGCGCAGACCGTCGCCGATGAAGTTGATCGTCAGGCAGATGACGACGATGAACAGGCCAGGCCACCAGAACAGCCACGGACGCGTCGAGAACGCGGCCTGGTTGTCGCTGATGAGCTTGCCGAGCGACGTGTCGGGGTTCTGGATGCCCAGACCCACGTAGCTCAGCGCCGTCTCGGTCAGGATGGCGGCCGACATCAGCAGGGTCGTGTTGACCGTGATGACGCCGACGGCGTTCGGCAGGATGTGCTTGAAGATGATCCGCCGGTTCGACGCACCCGCCAGGCGCGCCGCGTCGACGAACTCGCGCTCGCGCAGCGACAGGAAGTCACCGCGCACGAGACGCGCCATGCCGGTCCACGACACGAGGCCGAGGAAGATCGCCAGCAGCGCCGGGCCCTTCGCGGCCTGGGCCACGACGGCCGCCGCGATGAGCGCCGGGATGATGATGACCATGTCGGTGAACCGCATGAGCACGGCCTCGGTCTTGCCGCGGAAGAACCCCGCCGACGCACCGATCAGCACGCCCACGAGCGCCGCGATGGCGCCCACGACGATCATCACGAACAGCGAGATCTGCGCGCCGCGCATCGTCATCGCGAACATGTCGCGCCCGACGCGGTCCTGCCCGAACGGGTGGTCGCCGAGCGAGAACGGGAACAGCTGCAGCGTCGGGTGACCGCCGTTCATGAGCGGCGGGGTCTGGGTGTAGTCGTACTTCCACCAGCCCGGGATCGGGCCCAGCCCGATGGCCGTGATCGACAGCAGCAGGACGAGCGCGAGCACGACCATGCTGACGACGGCGCCGGTGTGACCGAAGAACCGCTTGCGGACGATCTGGCCCTGGCTCAGGCCGCGCGTCTCCTCGGGCTTCTCCGGGGTGACGGGCTTGCCGCCCGGGACGTCGGCCGTGTTCTCGAGGATCGTGGTCATGCCTTCACCCTTACGCGGGGGTCGAGCGCCGAGTACCCGAGGTCGGCGATCAGGTTGAACACCACAGCCGTGATGCCGGTGACGAGGAACACGCCCATGACGGGGTTGGGCGAGTGCTCCTTGACGCCCGTGAGGAACAGGACACCCATGCCCTTGAACGAGAAGACCGACTCCGTGATCACGGCGCCACCGATGAGGGCGCCGATGTCGATCGCGACGATCGTCGCCAGCGGGATCAGCGCGTTCCGGAAGGCGTGACGGGTCACGACGACGCGCTCGGACAGGCCCTTGGCCCGGCCGGTCCGCACGTAGTCCTGGCCCATGACCTCGAGCATCGACGCGCGCGAGTAGCGGGTGTACGACGCGAGCGAGATCAGGATGAGCGCGATCGTCGGCAGCACGAGGTGCGTGTACTTGTCGATCCCGGTGATCCAGAAGTCACCGTTCAGGCCTGGCGTCTCCGCGCCGATCGTGGCGATCGGGCGGTTGCGGATGTGCGGGTCGCTCGCGTAGCGCTCCCAGTTCCGCATGAACTGGTCGAGGAGCACGAGCGCGGCGACGCCGAAGCTGGTCAGCATCGCGGCGCGGCTCGACTGCTGGTGGTCGTAGCCACCCATGAACCGGCCGACGAGCCAGCCGGCGGCGATCGCGGCGACGCCGAGCCCGACGATCAGCCACAGCGTCGCGCGGTCGAACAGCGGCTGCAGCGCGTAGTACGCCACCCCGCCGAGGCCGACCATGATCAGCGAGGAGTACAGCGCGCGGCGGTTGCGCAGACCCGCGAACAGCACGGTCGACCCGTAGGCGATCGCGACGCCGGTCACGAGGATCACGGCGATCCCGAGCGACGGGGACGAGAACCAGCGGGTGACCGACAGGAAGTACACGATGCCCGCGGTCACGGCGAAGGCGGCGGCGAACGTGATCGCGCGCCGCTTCCAGCTCCCGGACAGGATCACGGCCCAGAGCAGCCCCGCGACGACCGAGACCAGCAGGATCGTCGAGTTCGGGATGAACGGGTCGTACAGGAAGGTGTTGAACTTGATCGCCCCGAACTCCTTGAGGAGAACGGCGACCCAGAAGATGGGGAGCGAGAAGAACAGGAAGGTCACGAACGTGACGCTGTAGTCGAGCGTGCTGTACTGCCGCAGCGCGGTGACGATGCCGATCGAGATGCCGATCGTGATCGCCAGGATCGCGGCGGTGGTGACGAGCTGCAGCGTGGTCGGGATCGCGGCGCTGAGCGCCACGGTCACCGGCTGGTTCTGCAGCGTCACGCCCAGGTCGCACTGGCCGACGAACGGCACGACGCACTTGACTGCGCCGCCGAGCCAGATGAAGTACCGCAGCGCTGGGGGTACGTCGAGGTGCAACGCCTCGGTGCGCGCGGCCATCCGGGCTTCCTTGCCCGGGAGGTTGCTCGACCGGATGTCCTGCAGGGGGTCGCCGGAGTAGGCGACGAGCATGTAGACGATGAACGACGCGCCAAGCAGGATGAGCAGCGACGCGAGTACTCGCCGTGTGATGTAGGTGAGCATCTGTTCTTCGGTGTGAGTGCGGGTCGCACCGACCGGCGGTCGGGCGACGAACGAGTCTACGACAGGGCCTGAGCACCGCGGGTTACCCGGTGCCGAGTCCCTGACCGACGGGTGCCGGACCTCCGCGTGGGAGGCCCGGCACCGTCGGTCTAGGCGACCGCCGTCAGGCGGCTACTGGCTGACAGCACCTCGTCAGGAGGCGTCGTCGACCGTCCACTCCCACGTGTTCCACCAGACACCGTTCTGGTTGGGGTTGTAGGTGTCGATGCCCTTGACGCGGTCGGCGACAGCGTCGACGCCCACGCTCTGGAAGAAGGGCAGCGTCGTGGCCGTCGCACCGATCTTCTGCTCGATCTGGACCTGGAGGTCCGTCTGAGCAGCCGGGTCGACGGTCTGGATGAGCTGGTCCATCAGGTCGTCAGCAGACTTGTCCGAGACCTTGTTGAAGTTCGAGGCCTGGCCCGTGCCGTAGATCTGCGGGACGCCGGAGACGCCGACACCCGAGTTGATCCAGCCGAAGATGGACGCGTCGTACGAGCCGTTGCCGAGGCGCGAGCCCCAGTCAGGGTCGCCCTGGTCGTCGATCTTGAACCCGGCCTCCTTCGCCGACTTCGCGATGAGGGTGAAGGCGTCGACACGGTTCGGGTTGTTGACGTTGTAGAGCAGGCGCACGGTCGGCGTCTTGCCGGCCAGCAGAGCCTTGGCACCTGCGATGTCGGGCTCACCGTAGTTCTTGAACCCGTTGGTCTCGACCGTCTTGGCGTAGCCCTCCTGAGCCGGCACGAAGAGCACCGAGTTCAGGACCTCAGCCTTGGGGTCGAGCGGCGTGATGATCGCGTCGAGGATCGCCTGGCGCGGGATCGTCTTGAGGAAGGCCTCGCGGACGTTCTTGTCCTTGAAGACGCCCGTGCTGTTCAGGTCGATGTGGTCGAACGACAGCTGCAGACCCTGGTGGACCTGGATGCCCGGGACGCCCTCGAGCGCGGCGAGCGTGTCGGCGTTGGCCTGCGGGGAGACCACGTCGACCTCACCGTTCTTGAGCGCCGAGATGGCGGCCGACGGGTCGGCGATGGTGCGGACGACGATCGAGTCGAGCTTCGGCGTCTGGTCACCCTCGTACGCCTTGTTCGCCACCAGGGTGACCGACTGGCCCTCCTGGACGTCCGAGACGATGTACGGCCCGCTCGACAGGTACAGGCCCGGGTCGGCCGGCAGCGTCTTGGAGTCGAAGCCCGTGTTGTAGAAGTCGGCGACCTTCTTCAGCGGCGCGTTGTCCACCGGCTTGTCGGGGTTGCCGCGAGGCGTGTTCTTGAGCAGGTCGGTGAGCGCGGCCGCGTCAGCAAGACCAGCGTTCTTCGCGACGATGTGCGCCGGCCGGTCGAGGTCGAGGGCGACCTCCCAGTCGGAGAACGGCTTCGAGTACTTCAGCGTGATGCTGCGACCGTCGTCACCGATGGTCGGGAAGTCCGTGAGGTTGAGGCCGAGCGTCGAGCCCGCGTACGAGAAGTACGCGTTGCCGGTCTTGACGGAGCCGTCATCGGCGTACGTCGCGTCGTCGTAGAAGCCGGAGAAGACGGCCCACGCGAGGACGAGGTCGTTCGCGTCGATCGGCTCGCCGTCGCTCCACTTCTTGCCCTCGTTGATCGTGTACTTGACCGTCAGCGGGTCGTCGCTGAGCTTCTCGGTCTTCGCGAACGACTCGTCGTGCTGAACCTTCAGCTGGTCGTCGATGTAGTACAGGTGCGAGTTCGTCGCGAGCGCGATCTTCGAGTTGATGTCGGTGTTGCCATTGGCAGTCGACGAGTTGAACGAGAAGAACTCGTTCGTCTCCGACACCGTCACGGTGCCACCGGTCGTCGCCGCGGGCGCCTCGCTCGAGGAAGCCGAGGGCGTGGCCGACGACTCGTCCGACGGGTTGTTGGAGCACGCGGTGAGCACCAGGGCGCCTGCCGCGAGCATGGCGGCGCCAGCACTGATTCGCCTGATCTTCAATGTTCCTCCTGAGAAGGGGTGGACGGTCCAGCGCGGGCTGCCGACGGGGTCGGACGCCAGCTCCGGACAGGTTCGTCCGCCGTGAGTTGGCGTAACGCTAGTCAACACCGAAGGGACAAACCGGGCACGTCGTACAACTGACGAAGGATCGTTACCTTATTGATACTGGCCAGTAGGTCCCGCATGGTGAGACGCGACGTGCGGACATGCAGGTGAAACATGCCGGTCACGAACGGGCCCAGGTCACGATCGGACAAATCGACTGCCCCCCAGGGGCTCGATGTGCTAGGCCGTTCGGGCTTGTGACGCCGATCACATGCGGCTGGCCTGCACAATCGTCGGATGGACTTCACCTCGACGATCCGACGAGTCGGACGCACGCGCTGGTTCGCCCGCATCGGCCGCGCCGTCTCACGACTTGATCGCCGCCTGCAGAAGCGGACCGCTGGACGCTGGAGCGTCCTCGGGCGCCCGACCCTGCCTCAGCTCATCCTCACCACCACCGGACGTCGCTCGGGCGAACCTCGCGAGGCCGTTCTGCTCTACGCGCGCGTCGACGAACGCTGGATCGTCCTCGGGTCCAACTGGGGCCAGGAGCACCACCCGGCGTGGTCGCTGAACCTGCTCGCGCACCCGGAGGCGACCGTCACGGTCTCGGGACGGAGCACCCCCGTGGTCGCGCACCTGGCCGAGGACGCCGAGCGCGCCGCGCTCATGCCCGCGCTGCTCGCCGTGTGGCCCGGGTACGACGACTACGCCGCCCGCTCGGGCCGAGAGCTGCGCGTGTTCGTCCTCACCCCTGCCTGACCGCCCGACCTCGGCGCCGGCTCACGCCTCCTGCGCGGGGATCGACACCTTCGTCGTGCGGACGAAGCTCACGGCCTCGCTCCGGTACGGCGTCGTGACCGTGATCTCGACGCGGGCGGTCACGGTCGTCGCAGACGTCGCCGGGTAGACCTGGCTCTGGTCCCACGTTCCCGACCAGGTGTTGCCCGACGTCCACAGCACGTCGGTCCAGACCGAGCTCGAGCCGTAGTCGGGGTGCTCGTAGGTCGTGGTGACCGAGGTCCACACCTGGTCGTGCGGCACCGGGACCCCGGCGCGCGGGGTGACGACGACCGTGATGGCGGCACCGTCGGTCATCGCCGCGGGCACGCCCACCGCGATGGCGGGAGCGTTGCGGATCACGATCGAGCGGGCGACGGTCTGCGTGCGGTTCTTGGAGTCGCGCAGCTTGACCGTCAGCCGCGCGGAGCCGTCGAGCGGCACCGACCACGGCGAGGCGACCGAGTCGAACGTGACCGCGGCCCGCTTGCCGCTGCGGAGCCCCGAGGACACGTACTGGCAGTAGCCGGTCCCGAGGCACACCTCGACGTCGGAGAGTGTCGCGCTCGAGCCCTTGCCCACGTTCGGCACGAACGTGACGGCGATCTTCCCCTGGACGGTCGCGCCAGCGGCCGGGGTCAGGCCGGACAGCGTCGGCCGGATGACCGCGACCGCCGCCGCGGCCGTGCGAGAGGCGCCCGTGCCGACCTCGTTGAGGGCGGCGACCCGAACGGTGTACCGCTGGCCGTTCTTGAGGCCGCCGATCTTGGTCTTGACCGTCGTGCCGCCCGGCGAGCGGACGACCTTCGTCGTCGCCTTGCCCGTCGTCCTCGACGTCGCCGTGACGCGGTACCCGGTCACGGGCATGCCGCCGTCGGCGGCGCGCTTCCAGGTGACGGTCAACGCGGCGTCCGCGTTGGCCGCGGCCACCGCCGGCACCGCGCGCGGCTTGGCCGCCTTCGCGACGTGCCTGCGCACCGTGATCGACGCCGACGAGCTGCTCGAGCGACCCACCGTGACCCGGATGCCCTCCGGCGACGTCCAGCTCGAGCCCGCCGGGAGCGCGACGCGCGCCTCGTCACCCAGCCACGACGAACCGTCGATGAACGGGTACATGTCCAGCACCGCGGCCGATGCGTGCCCAGGCATGCCGAGCTTGGAGTCGGTCACGCGCACCTGCACACCCGTCAGGCTCGACTCGAGCTCGTCGTCGAGCCCGACGCGTCGCCGGTACTCGACCCAGTAGGTGCGCGTCGCGCTCGCCTTGATCTTCACGACCTTCGTGCTGCGCGACGAGCCCGCCATCGGGTGCAGCGAGTAGGTGGCGGACGACGCCTTGACGTTGCTCCGCAGCTGCGACGACGTCAGCCACCCGAGACGCGCGAGCTTGGGCCCGGAGAACCACCCCGCACCCGGGCCGTTGCCCATGGTGTCCGACAGGTCCGAGTACTCGAGGATCTGGCACCCCGACGGCTTGGCGATCACCACCTTGGCCTTGCCTCGGTAGCACTCGAGGTAGTTCGCGTGCTCGAGGCCGAGGTTGTGCCCCAGCTCGTGGCTCACCACGCGCACGTCCGCGGTGCCGTTCAGCCACACGTACCGCCCGGGCAGCGACCCCAGGCCCGCCTCCCACGCCTGCCCCTGGCACGCCTGCGCGGTGACGTAGAAGATCACGTGCGCGTACGCGGACGGGTTGGTCCCCCGCTTCTTCGCGATCGCGATCGCCTTCGAGGCGACGTGGTCCATCTGGGGACCGAGGCCGCATCGCACCGGCGGCCTGGAGATCTTGGCCCAGCCGAGCACCTTCGACGTCAGCCCGATCCGGCCGCTCGAGACCGTGCGGTAGTAGGTGTCGACCTTCTTCATCTGGGCGGCCAGGCTCTTCGTGGTCGCGCCGTCCTTGCCGACGCCTGACCAGTAGACCGGGATGACGAGCACCTTGCGCTTGCTCTTGGCGGTCAGCGCCCCGATCCCCCCGACCGAGCTCGGTCCCGCGGGCGTGATCGCGCGGTCACCCGGGACGGTGCCCGGGGGGACGGTGTCCGACGGCGCCGGTGCAGGTCGCGCTGCCTCGGGGCCTGATGGCTCGGCGGCCGCTGGCGTCTGCACCGACTCGGCTGGTGCGGTCGCTGCCGCCGCGGCGAGAGCCTGTGACGCGGCGGGCGTCACGTTCGCCGGGCGCTCGGCCGCCCCCGCGACCGGCGTCAGGCCCGCGAGCACGAGCATGCCGACGACCACGACGGAGGCCGAACGGCGGATCGTGATGTGCTTGGTGATCGACACCGCCGCCTCCGCGCCTTTTGTCCCTTTTGCCCGATCATGACACCGGACGCGCAAGACGCGACTCGAGAAGCGGATGAAAAGCGGGCCTGTCGCACCACGAGCCGGTGGTTGTCTGCGGATTCGAGCTCCGAAGGGCGGACAACCCCGGGTTCAGCGCGCGCTGCGGTGAGCGTGAAGCATTCGGCCCGCAGAGGGGGACGAATGCTTCACGGTCCGGAGTGATGACGGGTTAGGCGCGGTGGGCCAGGTAGACGTGCTCGGCGCCCGGGCGGTCGGGGGCGTCGCGGACCTCGTCGACGACGAAACCCGCAGCCGTCAGGTCGGCGCGCGTCTCGGCCTCCGTACGGAACCGCAGGGTCGAGTCGGACTCGATCGTCGTGCCGTCGGGCATCACGTTCGTCCAACGGAACGTGACGAGCGGCTCGGCGACCTCCAGGAGGTCGCACCACGTGCGGACGAGACCGACTCCCGGCACGTCCTGCTCGTCGGTGGTGTGCTCGCGGACCCAGGACTCCCACGCACGCCTCGCCGGCACGCGCGACTCGAACACGAGCGAGCCACCCGGGCGCAACGCGGCGTGGATGCCCGCGAGGTTCGCGGCCCAGGCCTCGTCGGTCACGAAGACCTGCGCGACGTTCGCCGTCATCGTTGCGAGGTCGACGGCCAGCGGGGGCAGCGTCGTGGCGTCGCCGTGGATCCACCGCACCGCGTCTGCGCCGGGCTTGCCCCGAGCCACGTCGAGCGAGGCGCCGGCCGGGTCGACCCCGACCACCTCGACCCCGCGTGCCGCGAGCAGCAGCGCGAACACGCCCGTGCCGCAACCGACGTCGAGCACGGTCGAGGCCCCGAGCTCTGCCGCGACCGCGAGATAGGCGTCGAGGTCCGACCGGTCGCCGTCGAACACGTCGTACAAGCGCGCCAGCCTCGGGTCCTCGAAGATCGCGTCGGCCACGCCCGCGAACCTAGTTCGCATGCACGGCCGACCGCGAAGGAAATCAGCGCGGCTTGATGACCAGCTTGAGCGACGTCTTGGACTTGGCGATCGTCGACGAGCCCGAGTAGTAGATCTTCAGCGTGTAGGTCTTGGCCTTCCACGTCTTGGGGAGGTGGAACGTGGCGCGGCGGTCCTTGATCGTGGCCTTCGCGACGTAGGTCGTGCCGCGGTAGACCTTGATCACGCCGGTCGGCTTGAGCGTCGAGAGCACCTTCACCGACAGCGTCGCGCTGTGGCCCGCCTTGACCGACCTGACGCTGGCCCGCACGGTCGAGGCGTCCTTGACGACGACCTTCGTCGACCTGCTCGCCGGCGCGAACGCCACGCTGCCCGCGTAGCGCACGGTGAAGGTGCGCGTCCCGCGCTTGAGCGCCTGCGGCGTCACGAGGCTCGCCTTGCCGGCGACGAGAGTGCGCGTGCCGATCGCCACGCCGTCCTGGTAGATCGTGACCTGGCCCGTGGGCGTCGTGCTGCCCGCGATCGCGACCGACACCCTCGTCTTCGCCCCTTCGGTGACTGACGGCGCGGAGATCTTCGCCGTCGTCGTCACCCGCGGACGTCCCGAGAACGAGACCGTGACGTCGGCGCCGGTCGCGGTGAGCGCACCGACGACCACCTTGAGCTGGCCGCCGTGCAGCGAGAGGAGGTCGCCGGTGGCACCGGCTGCGTCGAACTCGCCGTCGCCGACCGGGAACGGCAGGGTGTCGAGCTCGCGGCCGCGCAGGCTCGTGACGTGCACGCCCGGGTCGTAGAGCACCTTGCCCTCGTCGAACTTCACCGCGCCGAACGTCGAGGCGTAGTACGTGTAGGCGTCGTCATCGGCACCGGAGCGGTAGTCCAGGTAGATGGGTGTGCCCGAGACCGGATCGTTGATCACCAGCGAGCTGATGCCCGTCGCCGACGTGACCGGCGCGATGCGGTACGTCGCCGGCAGCGCGTTCCAGGCGATCACCTTTCGCCGCGCGGACTCGCCGGGGACGTCGAGATACGCGCGGTACGCGGCGTCGAGCGCGCCCGGGTCGAAGTCGTTGATCTGCAGCTGCTGCGGCCCGAACGCGCCCCAGTAGCTGAGCACCTTGTCCGCGTCGGTGGCGGTCGTGGACGGATCCGTGAACCGCAGGTCGGCGTGCCCGAGGCTGAAGTTGTGCCCGAGCTCGTGCGCGACGATGCCCCAGTCCGTGCCTACCGCTTGGACCCATCCGCCCGAGACGAGCCCGGACCCGATCACCGCCAGCCCCGAATAGCCGTACTTGCACGTCGTCGGGCTGAACACCACGAGATGGTTCCCGGGCGCGGAGAAGTTCACGCCGGGGAACTCGTCGCCCGCGGCCGCCATGAGCGCGGAGAACCCGCTGCTGCTGACGCTGGCGTCCGTGGTGCTGCAGCTGTGGTCGTAGCTGAGCGCCGCACTCGCGGCGATGTCGAAGCCTGCGATCCCGTTACGGGACTGGGCCTTCCAGTAGTCGGCCGCGCGCTGCGCGATGCTCGTCGCACCTGCGAGGCTCACGTCTCCGTCGACGGACGCATCGTCCACGGCGACGACGTAGAGGTGCTGCTCGTTCGATGTGGTCACGGCAGCCGGCGGCGCGTCGGGAAGCGTCGAGACCACGCTCGCCGTCCCCGCGCGCACGAGCGCCCGAACGCTGGTCCCTTCGCCAGCCTGTGCCGACCGCACGTCCGTACCCAAGGGGACGATCCCGTTCGCGGTGAGCAGCACCCTGTGCTCGGTCGAGCGACCGCCCGCGAAGTCGTCGGCGATGATCGTCGTGACCTTGCCCTCGATCTCATCCCCGGCAGAGGTTGCGCCAGCGCTGGGCGCCAGGGCGAATGCCAGCGCGCTCGTGACGACGAACGAGGTGGTCAGCGCTGCTACTCGACGAATCGGCATGAGTGCAGTGAAGGGCATACCGCCCACATCAGACCAGCATCGTCCACGGAGTGTCCCCCACGTGTCGGCGCGTCGCGAGGGATCGCCGAGCCCCTCTTGAGCAATTGCTCAAATTGGTGATAGACCTGGATTTGAGCATTCGCTCAAACCTGGCTCGGCTCGGGAGAGATCGATGGCCACCACCTCACGTCGTACCGGCACGTGGATCGCCGCGACCGCGTTCGCGTGCCTCTTCGGCGCCGTCGGCCTCGCCGTGCTCGGCGAGGTGCTGCTCCTGCGCGCACGCCCCCGCACCCCGGCGGAGCAGACGTGGCGGCTCGCCGGGCTGACGACGCTCACCACCGTCCTCGTCGCGGGTCTCGTCGGCGGCGTCGTCGGGCTCGTCATCGGCATGCGGACCTACGCGCCGACAGCGTGGTTCGCGTTCATCGAGGGCGGCCTGGCGGGCGGGTTCTGCGGCCTGCTCGTCGGCGCCGCCGTCGCGACCGTGCTCGCGCTCGACCTTCGTCGACAGTGGCGCACGGCGTGACGACGCGCGACGAGCTCCTGGCCGCCGCGGCCGCGACCCTCGCCGACGTCGGCCTGGCCGGCGCCTCCGCGCGGTCGATCGCCGCGCGCGCCCAGGTCAACCAGGCCCTGATCTTCTACCACTTCGGGTCGGTGTCGGAGCTGCTCGAGGCAGCCGTGCGGTCATCGGTCGACGCAGCGCTGGCCGACTACCGCGAGCGCCTCGCCGACGTCGAGACCGTCGCGGGTCTCGTCGCCCTCGCGCGCGAGCTGCACAGCGTCGAGAAGGCGCGCGGCAACGTCGCGCAGATGACGCAGGTGCTCGCCGGTGCTCAGCGGGACGCGACCCTGGCCCGCGCAGCCACCTACGCGATCACCGCCTGGCGCGACGAGGTCGAGGTCGCGCTCCGGCGGGTCTTGGCGACCTCCGCGCTGCGCGACGTCGTCGACCCGGCCGCGATCGCCGCGACCGCGACCGCCGGCTTCATCGGACTCTCGCTCTACGAGGGCGTCGACCCCGACGGCGCCGAGGCCGCCCTCGGCTCACTCGACGTCCTCGCCGCGCTCGCCGAGGTCATCGACGGCCTCGGGCCGGTGACCACGCGCGTCGTGCGCAGCCGGCTGCGGCACCTCGTGCCCGCGGCGCGGGGCT
>JBCECL010000080.1:0-14954 GCA_039207135.1 Brevundimonas sp. | reverse complement strand
CCCGCGGCGGTCCGCAGCTCGTCGGCGTAGGCCGTCGCGGGACCGAACATCCCGACGAGGCCGACGCCAGCCCCGGACCGGTGGTCGTCGGCGAGCGCGTCGGCCAGCGTCTGCTCGAGGTCGTCGGTCAGGTCGTCGACCTGCTCCGGCGTGAGCCCGGACAGGGCCCGGCGGACGTCGGCGGCGTAGGCCGCGACGTCGGCGGTGGGTGCATCGAGAACGCTCATCGGGCGACCTCCATCTCCAGCAGGCCGGACATGGTGCCGGCGAAGTCGTGCCAGTCCTTGCGCTGCGCGTCGAGCATCGCCCGGCCCTGCGCGTTGATGCCGTAGTACTTGCGGTGCGGGCCCTCGTCGCTCGGCACGACGTAGGACGTCAGCGCGCCCGACGAGTACAGGCGCCGCAGCGTGCCGTACACCGACGCGTCGCCGACGTCCTCCAGACCTGCGGCGCGCAGCCGTCGGACCACGTCGTACCCGTACCCGTCCTCGTGCGCGACGACGGCAAGGACCGCCACGTCGAGCACGCCCTTGAGCAGCTGGGTCGTGTCCATGGCCGCCCTCCTTCACGTGTGGTGCGGGGGCCCCTCCGACTCCCGCGATCCGCACACTACTGCGCACCCCGCACTACCGTCTACACCGACACACCGGCGACGCGCACAGTCGGGCGATCAACTCGTGACCGGACGCGGGTCAGCGGAGGGCGGCGCTCCAGGCGATGCCGTCCAGGATGTCGTGCTCCGACGTCACGACGCTGGTCAGCTGGCCGCCCGCGGCCGCGACCTCGTCGCGCACGCGGGTCACGACCTCGCGCCACACGAGCGCCCCCGCCCCGATCACGTCGACACGGCCGGGGTGCATGAAGCCGAGCTCCGCGCGCTGCTCGCGCGTGCGGGCCAGCAGGTCGTCGCACGCGGCGAGGGTCGCGTCGACCGACAGCACGGACCCGTCGATCGCCGCCGCGTCGTAGGCCGGCAGGCCGAGGGCGTGCGCCGTCACGGTGGTCACCGTGCCAGCCAGTCCGACGAGCGTCACGGCCCGACCGAACGGGACGACGGCACCGGCCTCGTCGAGCGCCGCGCGCACGTCGCGGACCGACGCCTCGATCTCGTCGGGCGTCGGCGGGTCGCTGCGCAGGTGACGCTCGGTCATCCGCACGCAGCCCACGTCCATCGAGAACGAGGCCGACGGCGCGTCGGTGCCCAGCACGACCTCGGTGGAGCCGCCGCCCAGGTCGACGACGAGGAACGGGCCGGGATGCGCCCCGGCGAGCACCCCCGTCGCCCCGCGGAACGACAGCTCGGCCTCCTCGGTCCCGACGACCACCTCGGGCTCGACGCCCAGCGCGGCCTTCACACCGTCGACGAACTCCTGCCGGTTCTCGGCGTCGCGCGACGCGGAGGTCGCGACGAACCTGATCGACTCGACCCCGAACCCCTCGCAGATCGATGCGTACCGCACCGCGGCGTCGAGGGTGCGGGCGAGCGCCTCGGGGGCGATCCGACCCGTGCGGTCGACCCCCTGGCCGAGCCGCACCACCTCCATGCGCCGGTCCAGGTCGACGAGCTTGCCGGCCTCCTGGTCCACGTCGGCGACGAGCAGTCGGATGGAGTTGGTCCCGCAGTCGATGGCAGCCACACGTCTCACGCGCACATCCTCGCACCCGCCGCGAGGCCGCTCTGCTCGCGCCCGTCGAATCCCTGTCGAACGCCGCAGTGCGGTCAGCAGGTGCAGCGGTCGGGGCGCCAGGTGTCGCTGATCAGGGCCAGGACCTCGTCGCCGATCGGGTTGACGCCCGGACCGGCAGCGAGCGCGTGGCCGGACAGGACGTGCAGGCACTTGACGCGCGTCGGCATGCCGCCGGCCGAGATGCCGGCGATCTCCTCGACGTGCCCGAGCTCCTCGCGGTCGGCGAGGTAGGCCTCGTGCGCGCGCCGGTAGGCGGCGGCGAGCTCCTCGTCCTCGGCGACGCGCGCCGTCATCTCCTTCATCGCGCCCGACGCCTCGAGCGTGCTCACCGCGGCGACCGCGGGCGGGCACGTCAGGTAGTACGTGGTGGGGAACGGCGTGCCGTCGTCCAGGCGCGGGGCGGTCCGGACGACGAGCGGCCGGCCGCACACGCAGCGGGCGGCGATCCCGACGACGCCACGCGGGACCCGGCCGAGCTGCTCGGCGAGCACCTCGAGGTCGCGGTCGGTCACGGCGGTCTGGGTGGTGGTCACGGCTCATTCTCGCCTGCGCCGCCGAACGGGCCCAACTCAGCCGGCGGTCGGCTCCGCGGACGGCGCGTCAGCGCCAGCCTTGTCGGCACCAGCCTTGTCTGTGCTGGCCTTCTCTGTGCCGGCCTTCTCGGTGCCAGCCTTCTCGGTGCCAGCCGTGTCCGCGTCCGTCTTCGAGTCGCCGTCCACCGGCAGCGCACCGGCGACCACCACGGAGTCCCACACCGACGCGTACCAGGGGCGCGTCGTGCCCTCGTCGAGCACCGAGGTCGGACCGTCGACCTTCTCGGGTGCGTCGGGCGCCGTCTCGGGATCCACGACCCGGTACGGCGTCTCCCCCGGCAGCACGAACGCGAGGCGCTCGCGGGCCTGCGCGGCGACGTAGGCGGGGTCCGACCAGCGGGCCACGTCCGCCTGCAGGTTCTCGTTGCGCTCGCGAGCGTCGGCGACCTGCGCGTTGAGCTCCGCGAGCTGCGACTGCTGGCGGAGGTAGGAGTTCAGCGTCGGGTACACGAGCACGAACGCCATGATGAGGACGAGCGCGAACACGAGCGCCCGGACGGAGAACATCCGCGGCGTGCCGGGTCGTACGCGCTCGACGCGGGGTGCGCCTCGTCCCGGCGTCGCGGGTGCCGTGCGGGCCGTGCGCGGTGCGGGACGCGTCGAGGACGGGGACGGTGCGCGCGACGGCGCCCGCGGGGCCGGAGGCGGCGCGGCGGCGCGGGATGCGGCCGCAGGGCCGCTGGTCGGGCGGGACTTGGAAGGTGAGCCCGGGTCCAACGGGCGCCCCGTCGGCGACCCCTGCGCGGTCCGCTGCTGCCCGCCGGTCGCCGGGCCCGCGGTACGCGGGTCGGCAGGGCGACGGGAGGTGGGCACGGGTCGATTGTGCCCCGCGCCCGGCCCCGAGCCGCGCACCCGCGTGACCCTCGGGGTGTCACCGCGGTCCGCGGGCGGGCCCGCGAGCAGCGGCTGAACGTCGGACATGCACGCCGAAGGCCGGCCACCGAACGGGTGACCGGCCTTCGGACGAGCGGACGGGAGCGTCAGCCCTGGAAACGCGGGAACGCCGAGCGACCGGCGTAGCGGCCGGCGTCGTCCAGCTCCTCCTCGATGCGGAGCAGCTGGTTGTACTTGTTGATGCGCTCGCCACGGGCGGGGGCACCGGTCTTGATCTGGCCGGCGTTGGTCGCGACGGACAGGTCGGCGATGGTGGTGTCCTCGGTCTCGCCGGAGCGGTGCGAGGTCATCGTCGTGAAGCCGTTGCGCTGCGCGAGCTCGACGGCGTCGAGCGTCTCGGTGAGCGTGCCGATCTGGTTGAGCTTGACCAGCAGCGAGTTCGCGGCCTTGGTCGAGATGCCCTTCGCGAGGCGCTCCGGGTTGGTGACGAACAGGTCGTCGCCGACGATCTGCACGCGGTTGCCGACCTCGGCGACGAGCTGCGACCAGTCGGCCCACTCGTCCTCGGACAGCGGGTCCTCGATCGAGACCAGCGGGTAGTCGCGCACGAGCTGCTCGTAGTACGCGATCATCTCGGCACCCGTGTGCGGGCGGCCCTCGAACTGGTAGGCGCCGTCCTTGAAGAACTCGGTCGAGGCGACGTCGAGCGCGAGGCCCAGGTCGACGCCCGGCGTGAAGCCGGCCTGCTCGATCGCGACGAGGATGAGGTCGAGCGCGGCGCGGTTGCTCTCGAGGTTCGGCGCGAAGCCGCCCTCGTCGCCGAGGCCGGTGGCCAGGCCACGGCTCTTCAGCACCGACTTGAGCGAGTGGTAGACCTCGGCGCCGGTGCGCAGGGCCTCACGGAACGTCGTCGCGCCGATGGGGGCGACCATGAACTCCTGGATGTCGACGTTGGAGTCGGCGTGCGACCCACCGTTGAGGATGTTCATCATCGGCACGGGCAGGACGTGCGCGTTCGGGCCACCGAGGTAGCGGAACAGCGGCAGGTCCGACGAGTCCGCCGCGGCCTTGGCGACCGCGAGCGAGACGCCGAGGATCGCGTTGGCGCCGAGCTTGCCCTTGTTGGGCGTGCCGTCCAGGTCGATCAGCGCGGCGTCGACGAGACGCTGCTCCGTGGCCTCGAAGCCGATGAGCTCGGGGGCGATCTCGTCGATGACCGCGTTCACGGCCTGCTCGACGCCCTTGCCCAGGTAGCGGCCCTTGTCGCCGTCACGGCGCTCGACGGCCTCGAATGCGCCGGTCGAGGCGCCCGAGGGGACGGCCGCGCGGGCGATGGTGCCGTCGTCGAGTGCGACCTCGACCTCGACAGTGGGGTTGCCGCGCGAGTCAAGAATCTCGCGGGCGCCGACGGCCTCGATGCTGGCCATGGTGCTCCTTCGACGAGCGGGTGGGTTTACGACCTCACCCTAGTGCCGTCCGCGCCGGTGCGGGCAGGGACCTCTGTCCGTGGACGGTCCCGGGTCGTGTGCCTCGCGAGTCGATCGCTCGATCCCGGCAGCCTGCGTGCCGATAGTCCGAACGGGTGGTCGTCGACGACGGCCGGTAACGCGACCCTTCCGCGCGGCCACTGCGGGGTGAGGCCGACGACAAGCCGACGACAAGGAGACGACGTGGCGGGCGGAGAGCAGCGCGAAGCGCGGTTCCGAGCGCTCTTCGACGCGCACTACGACCGCGTGCACGCCTACGCCGCTCGCCGGGCGGGGGCGAGCGTGGCCGACGACGTCGCCGCGACGACCATGGGCATCGCCTGGCGTCGGCTCGACGAGATCGACCCGCGGCTCGAGCTGCCGTGGCTGCTCACGACCGCGCGCAACGTCGTCTCGACGACCATCCGCGGCGAGGTGCGTCGCCGCGAACGTGACCAGACCGCCGCACCGGACGCCGTCCCCGACCTGGCCGGCGCCGTCGCCGAGCGCTCGGCGATCAGCACGGCGCTCGCCGCACTGTCGGACGCCGACCGTGAGCTGCTCCTGCTGTGCACGTGGGACGACGTCGCACCGGCCGACGCCGCCCGTGCGCTCGGCCTGGCCCCGAGCACCGTGCGCGTGCGCCTGCACCGGGCGCGGCGCCGGTTCCGTGACGCGTACGAGTCCGCCGAAGCCACCTACCCTGCCCCCGCGATCGCGATCGGAGAGCTCGTATGAGCAACCACCCGCTCGACGCCCTTCGCGCCGCCGCACCCGCCGTCCCCCCGCCGTCGAAGGACGCCCGCGAGGCTGCGTACCGCTCGGCGCTGGCGCAGCCACCGCTCGAACGCCCGGTCCCGTCGCTGCGGCGCTGGTGGATGGCCGGCGGCGCGGCCGTCACGGCAGCTGTCGTCGTCGTCGCCGGCACCGCGGTCCCCGCCGTCGGGCAGCAGGACCCGATCCCCGAGGTGACGTTCTCCGGGCAGCAGTCGTCCACCGGCTCGGGGAAGCAGCTCTACGTGACGCACGCCGACGGCACCGTCCACACCGTGGCCAAGACGAACACGATCGTCACGAACGGCGAGCTCTTCACCGTGGCCGACGACGGCACGCTCATCCCCGAGGAGGACTCGTGACCACGGACGTGATCGACGCCCCGCCCACCGACCCGGCGCCTCCTGCCGTCCGCCCGATGCGCGTGCTGCGCGCGGTGCTCGTCGTCGTGACCGCGGCCGCCCTGCTCGTCGCGGTCGCCACGCTCGTCGACTGGGCGTGGGGGCCGGGCCGGTCCACCGACGCCTGGTCGAGCCGGTTCGGCGACCCGCGGATCACGCTCGCCAAGGGCACGACGCTGCCGACGTCGCCCGAGACCCTCACGCGCTGGACGCTCGAGTCGACCACCTACGGACTCCCCGAGGACACGTCCGTGCTCGAGGCGGCGTTCGGTGGCCCGGTGGTCCGCGTCGACGAGCACACCTGGGCGACCGCGTCGGGAACCTTCGAGTTCACGATGCTGGACGAGGTGATCGCGCACCCGACGTCGTGGATGAACCGCGGACCCGAGTTCTTCGGAGCCGCGGTGCAGCAGGTCCCCGACGCGCCGACGTTCACGACCGAGGCCGACCAGACGGCCGAGGTCCGGCGGATCCTCGGGGTGCTGGGCTGGCCCGCGGACGCTCCGCTACGGGTCTCCGGGACGGGAACCGAGCGGACCACGTGGACCGACGAGGATGGGACGCAGCACGTGCGCCAGGCCGACCTGGGACGGAGCATCCGCGTGCTTCCGCCCGTTCCCGAGGCCGAGACGAAGCCCGGGAGCTCGGTCTTCCCGGCACCGTGGTTCATGTTCGGGCCTGACGGCACGCTCAAGCACCTCTCGCTCGCGCCCTGGGCGCTCGTGCAGCCGGCCGGGACCGCGCAGGTGCGGTCGGCGCAGGAGGCGCTCGACGACCTGCGCCACCACCGCCGGGAGGTCGCGACCCTCCCGGACGTCAGGGTCCCGAACCTCGTCGAGCGGGCCCTGGGCTCGAGCTTCTTCCCCGACGACTCCGACTCCACCCCTGCCGGCCCGATCACCAGCGCGTCGCTGTACGGCGACTGCACGGGCGTGATCGGCCAGACGCACCCGTGCTGGGTGTTCCACGACGCCGACGGCAGCTTCGTCGGGTCGGTGCTCGCCGCTCGCGACGACGTCTACCCACGCGACCTGCGCTGAACCTCGCTCGCCAGGCTCACAGTGCCGCGACGATGTGCTCCGTCTGCTCGCGCGCGTCGCCGAACAGCATCGAGGTGTTCTCCCGGAAGAACAGCGGGTTCTGCACGCCCGCGTAGCCGGTGGCCATCGACCGCTTGAACACGACCACCTGCCGCGCGTTCCACACCTCGAGCACGGGCATCCCGGCGATGGGCGAGGACGGGTCGTCGAGCGCGGCCGGGTTGACCGTGTCGTTCGCCCCGATGACGAGGACGACGTCGGTCTCGGCGAAGTCCTCGTTGATCTCGTCCATCTCGAGCACGATGTCGTACGGCACCTTGGCCTCGGCGAGCAGCACGTTCATGTGCCCGGGCAGCCGCCCGGCGACCGGGTGCACCCCGAACCGGACGGTCGTCCCGTGCTCGCGCAGCTTGGCGACGAGCTGGGCGACCGGGTACTGCGCCTTCGCGACGGCCATGCCGTAGCCCGGCGTGATGACGACCGACCGAGCGTCGCGCAGCAGCTCGGCGACCCCCGCCGCGTCGAGCTCACGGTGCTCGCCCACCTCGCCCGACGACGCCGCGACGTGCCCCTCGGCCGCGCCGAAGCCGCCGAGGATCACGCTCACGAACGACCGGTTCATCGCCCGGCACATCAGGTACGAGAGGATCGCACCGGAGGCGCCGACGAGCGCGCCCGTGACGATGAGCAGGTCGTTGTCGAGCATGAACCCGGCCGCCGCGGCGGCCCAGCCGGAGTACGAGTTGAGCATCGACACGACGACGGGCATGTCGCCGCCGCCGATGGACGCGACGAGGTGCCACCCGAGCGCGAGCGCGACGACCGTCATGATCAGCAGCGGCGCCAGGGAGTGCGCGGCCAGGAACCAGACCATGAGGCCCGCGCTGGCCACGAGCGCCGCGAGGTTCAGCAGGTTGCGGCCCGGCAGCGTCAGCGGCGCCGACGAGATGCGCCCCGAGAGCTTGAGGTACGCCACGACCGACCCGGTGAACGTCACGGCGCCGATGAGCACCCCGAGGAACACCTCGACGAGGTGCACGGTGTCCGGCGCTTCCGTACGGAAGGAGTTGAAGCCGACGAGCACCGCGGCCGCACCCACGAAGGAGTGCAGCACGGCGATGAGCTCGGGCATCTGGGTCATCTCGACGGTGCGCGCGCGCAGCGTCCCGACGACCGCGCCGACGAGCAGCACGAGCGCGATGAGGCCGGCCGTCACGGCCGCCGGGCGCTGCGAGGCGTCGAGCGCGAGCGCGATGGTCGCGGCGAGCGCGAGCACCATGCCGACCATGCCGAGCGCGTTGCCGCGGCGCGCCGACTCCTGCCGGGACAGGCCCGCCAGCGAGAGGACGAAGAGCACCGCCGCGAGGATGTAGACCGCCTGGACCAGGCCGTGGAGCGTCATCATGCGTCCCTGCGGAACATGCGGATCATCCTGTTCGCGACGAGGAACCCGCCGAAGACGTTGATGCTGGCCAGGGCCGCCGCGACGCAGGCGAGCACCGTGACGATCGCGTCGTCGGACCCGATCTGCAGCAGGGCGCCCACGAGGATGATCCCCGAGATCGCGTTGGTCTGGGCCATGAGCGGTGTGTGCAGCGCGTGGGTCACGTTGGAGATCACGTAGTAGCCGACGAACACCGCGAGGACGAACACCGTGAAGTGGCCGAGGAACGCGGGCGGCGCGAACGAGATCGCGAGCGTCACGAGCACCGCCGCGAGCGCGTAGCCGACGAGGCGACGGCGGGCCTTGACCTGCGGATCGCCCCGGACCACGGGTGGCGGCGGCTCGGGGGTCGCCTCCACCGCGGGGGCTGCCGAGACCGCGACGGGCGGCGGCGGCCACAGCAGGTCGCGCTCGTGCGTGACCGTCATCCCCCGCTGCACGGGGTCCTCCAGGTCGAGGACCAGCACGCCGTCCTTGCCGGGTGTCAGCAGCGCGAGCAGGTGCACGACGTTCGTCGCGAACAGCTGCGACGTGTGCCGGGGCAGCCGGCCGGGCAGGTCGGTCCAGCCGACGATCGTCACGCCGTTCGGCGTCACGACGCGCTGCCCGGGCACGGTCAGCTCGCAGTTCCCGCCGCCGGACGCGGCCAGGTCGACGACGACCGAACCGGGTCGCATCGCCTCGACCATGTCCGCGGTGATCGTCGTCGGCGCGGTCCCGCGCACGAGGGCCGTCGTGATGACGATGTCCGCCTCCGCCGACTCGCGGGCATACACCGCTGCGGTCGCCGCCTCCTGCGCCTCGCTCAGCGCGCTCGCGTACCCGTCGGTGCTGACCTGCTGCTGCGCCTGCTCCGCGCGGACGAACGAGGCGCCCATCGACTCGATCTGCTCGCCGACCTCGGGCCGCACGTCGAACGCGCGAACCTGGGCGCCCAGCGAATCGGCAGCGCCGATCGCCGCGAGGCCCGCGACGCCGGCGCCGATGACGAAGACCTTCGCCGGCGCGGTCTTGCCCGCGGCCGTGACCTGGCCGCCGAACATCCCGCCGTACTGCTCCGCGGCCTCGATCACCGCGCGGTAGCCCGCGACGTTGGACAGCGTGCTGAGCACGTCCAGGCTCTGCGCGCGCGAGATGCGCGGCACGGCGTCGAGCGCGAGCGCCGTGACTCCCCCGGCCCGCAGCCGCTCGGCGAGGTCCGGGTTCGCGGCAGGCGCGAGCATCGCGACGAGGACGGCCCCGTCGCGCAGGAGGGCGACCTGCTCGTCGGTCGGCGCGTTGACGGCCGTGACGACGTCGCTGCCCCACGCGCTGTCGACGATCGTCGCGCCGGCCTCGGCGTAGGCGTCGTCGACGTAGGTCGCGCCCGCGCCCGCGTCGCGCTCGACGACGACGTCGTACCCCAGCGCGATCAGGCGCGACACGCTCGTCGGGGTCGCGGCGACGAGCCGCTCGCCGGGACGGGTCTCCCGCGGGATGCCGATCGTGGTCACGCGTACCTCCTGGTGGGGGCTGGTGCGCCGAGACTACCGACGGACCGGATCGGGCTGCGGGACCATGGGGCTCAGGCTGCGGCCGAGGTCGTGCTACGGATCCGCCGGACGTCCGCGCTCACGCGCCTCGGCCCCGAGGGCGACGCGAGGCTCAACCCCCGACCTTCTTCCGCAGCTCGACGACGAGCGTCGTCCACGTGTCACGCTCTGCCGCGCCCTGGCCGACGACCCCGACAGCCGCACTGACGGCGTCCGCGTCGCCCGCATCCAGGGCGGCGGCGTACGCCGTGAGCCCCTGCTCGAAGAGCACGACCGCGGACCGCGCATGGGCGTGGATCTGCTGGAGCTCGGCGGGACCGCCGGGGTCGGGCGCGACGGCGTCCTCGAGCTCGGCGACGACCGGCAGCACGTCTGCCCGCACCCTGCCGGCGCGCTCCGCGACGGAGAGCGTCTGGTCGGCGTCGATCGCGCTCGTCCGGTCGGAGAGCCGGACGAACCTGCTCGCCAGCGACGGTGCCGTGACCTGCGCATACACGAGCTCCGGCGTCGAGCTGCCGTCCGGTCCGGGCGTCGCACCCGTGGACGCGCCGGCGGCGACGCCCGCACCGAACAGCCGATCACGCCCCTGCACGACGAGCGCGACCGACGCTCCCGCGACCAACACCGCACAGGATGCGGCGAGCACCGGCGCGAGGAGTCCCAGCCGCGCGCGTCGTGCTCCCTGCCGCGGCCGCGGCACCGCGCCGACACCCGCGACGAGCAGGCCGAGCAGCAGCCCGAGGGCGGCCGCGTCGCGCGCGAGCCACCTGACGGGTGTGGCGTGGCCCAGCACGTCGGAGGCGACGAGCAGGAGCCCGCCCGAGGCGAGCAGCGCGGCGACCGGCGCGGCCACGAGGGCGGCCCCGGCGCCGGGGGCGCCGGCGACGACGGCGAGCGCGAGCACCGTCGCGGCACCGGCCACCTCGGCGGCGAGCAGGTAGCTCTGCGTCCACGGCCAGGCCTCGTCGGCCGTGGACGGACTCCCGTGCAGCAACGCGCCGACGATGACCGCGCACGCGGCTGCACCGAGCGTGGCGGCGGCGACGGTCCGCAGCCGGGGACCACCCGGCCGCGGCCACGGCGGGCCCGCGCCGGCTTCGAGCACCCACCGCGGCGCGACCGCCTGCGGCGTGCCGCGCCGCAGCACGAACGGAACGGCCGCCGCGGCCGCGAGCAGCGCCGCACCGGCGGCGAGGACGCCCGAGCCGGACACCGTGAGCGCGGTCAGGCCGAACGGCCAGTCGATCTGCTCGGTCGCGAACGCGCCAAGGTCGAGCAGCCAGGTCGCTCCCGCCATCAGGACCGCACCCGTCAGTGCTGCTGCGCCCCAGTGCAGCCGGGCGCGGCGAACCCGCGGTGCGGCCTGCGCCCACAGCTCGCCGAGCCCGGTCACGAGCACCACGACACCTGTCCCGACGAGCACGCTGAGCACCATGTGCTGCGGGTGCAGCGCACCCGCCGGGGCGCCGGCGAGCAGCACGGGGTCCACGACGCCACCCACGGCGAGGCCGAGACCGGTGGCCAGCGCCGGCAGCCCGATCCGCGCACCGGGACCGCCGAGCCGCCCGAACAGGGCGGCCCGCCACTGCCCGAGCGCGAGCACCACCCCCAGCGGGGCCCCGACGACGAACGCGGCGACGACGCGCGCCAGGTCGTCGCGACCCGTCCCCGTCAGCGCCGCGTTGGCGACCGAGGCCACGGCCGGGAACGCGGTGCCCGCCAGGAACGCCGCGGTGAGCGCGTCCACGCCCGAGGAGCGAGCGAGCCGCGCCGGGTGCTCGAGAACGGCACGACGCTCGGCGACCGTCGGGTGCTGGGCGAGCAGCCGGCGACGCGACGGGCGCGGCGCCGCGGTGCTCCCCGCCAGCAGGTCTCGAAGCGCCGGGAGCGTGCCGCCGGCGGCGGCGGCAAGGTCCGCGTCGTGCTCGCGGGCGCGCAGCAGGGCGGCCGTGACGAGGCGGACCACCGTGAGCACGAGCGCCGCGCGCCAGAGGTACGGGACGAGGACGCCCAGGTCGCGACGCGCGATCGAGACGACGCCGGGCACGACGAGCACCGGCCAGTACGCCCACCAGATCGTCCGGGCGAACCACGCGAGCGTCACGTCGTGGTGGCGCACGTGCGCGAGCTCGTGCCGCATCACGGGGTCGAACAGCGCCGGGTCCCCGTGCCGCGTCGCCAGCTTGGGCGGCAGCGCGACGCGGTAGCGCCCCGGGAGGCCGAACGTGAAGGCGTCGCGCTGGCTCAGCCGCCCGACGAGGAGGACGGGCGCGCGGCGGACCCCGGCCGCCTGCGCGAGCGCGTCGACCCGCTCCTGGGCGACCGCGAGCGCCCCGGGCAAGGGGCGCAGCCGCCGGCGCCGGGTCACGACCGCGGGCAGCGCGACGAGCATCACGAGGGCGATCAGCACCACGACCACGGCACCGCCCACGGAGGCCAGCGCCCGCTCGCGCTCGACCCCGGAGATGCACGCCGTGTAGGCCGCCTCGGCCGCGAACGGGTCGGCGGGCGCGTCACCGAAGCATGCCGACACGGTGGTGGCCCAGTGCCGGCCGGCCACGATGTTGTACGACCACGAGCCGACGAACAGCCCGCCCGCCACGACCGCGAGGACCAGGACGAGCAGGTGCACCGAGGTGGGCGTCGGGTAGGCGAGCACTCGCGGCCGCGGCGGAACCTCCTCGGCCACGGCGGTCAGCCCGCGACGACGAGCCCGCCGACGACCGCGTCCGCGAGCAGACCCGCACGGGCCTCGTCGAGCCCGAGGTCGATCGCCCTGCGGTGGGCCAGGTCGTGCACGACCTGGGCCTGCTCACGGCTGAGGGCCGGCGCCGCGCCCGCGTCTCCGTCCGGCGCCGGCACGACGGCCGCAGGCCCATGGTCGCGACGCATCACCCGACGCACCCAGGTCACCACGTGCGGGGTCAGCTCCTTCTTCGCCGCCTCGCCGAGCACGCCCTTCGCGACCTCGACGAGCACCTGCACCACCGCGGACGCGATCGAGAGCACGTACGGCGTCAGGAGCGCGAGCTCGAGACCGAAGCCGAGCGCCTCGTCGCGCGCACCGGCGGCGAGCGCGGCCTGCGGGTCCTCGAAGTACTCCTCGCTCGCCGACTCGAGCAGCACGAGCTCGTCGGGCGCCTCGCTGCGCAGCACAACACCCGTCAGCTCGACGGTGAGCGACCGGTCGTCGGCACCGGACATCGACACCACCCCCCGCGGCCGCGCCGGCCGCATCCCACCAGCGTGGCCCGAACGACCAAGCCGGACAAGGGTGACGAAAGGTGACTTATCGCTCGGCCGCGCGCGCCGCGTCCTCCCAGGCAGCCGCTGTGCGCCTCAGCTCGCCCTCGGCGTCGAGCCCGGCCGCGCGCGCCTCCAGCACGAGCCCGAACAGGCGCGCCCCGAGCGAGCCGTCGCTCGGCGGCAGGGGCGTGGTGAGGCCCGCGCGTTCGGCCCGGGCGACGATCTTCTGCGCGCGGGCCAGCGCTCCGAGCGCGAGCGGGACGCCGTCGAGCGCCGACGCTCGCTGCTTCTCGGCCTGCTTGAGCCGGTCCCACCGGACGTTGCGTGCTTCGTCGTCGTCGGTCGTCGGGTCCAGGTCAGCCGCGGCCCCGGACGGTTCGGGCTCGAAGACGTGGGGGTGTCGCCGCACGAGCTTCGCCACCAGGTCGCGCGCGACGTCGTCGACGTCGAACGGCTCGTCGGCGTGCTCCTGCGCCAGCCGGGCGTGGAACACGACCTGCAGCAGCAGGTCGCCGAGCTCCTCGCGCAGCCCGGCGCGGTCGTCGTCGTCGATCGCCTCGGCGAGCTCGTAGGCCTCCTCGATCGCGTACGGCGCGAGCGAGGCGTGCGTCTGCTCCGCGTCCCACGGGCAGCCTCCCGGCGAACGGAGGCGGTCCATGACCGCGACGAGCTCGCGCAGCGCGTCGGTCACTTCGCGGCGACGATCCAGGGCCAGGGGGTCGGCTCCGAGACCCGCTCGGCCGTCGTGCCGGACCCGAACCGCGGGTTCACCTTGACCTTGAGGTCCTTGAGCATCTTGTCGAGCTCCGCGGTGACCTTCTCGTCCTGCAGCCCGTCGATGTTCGAGTACGCGATCGAGTACTGCGCGACCCCGCGCGACGCGTCGGAGAACGTCACGCCCTTCTCACCGGACTGCTCGGACACCGATGCGAGCAGCTTGTCGCCGTCCTCCTCGGAGGCGCCGACGCCGTGCGCGGCCGCGAAGTCGATGACGGCCTTCTCCTGCACGAGCATCGTCAGGACCGTCGGCGTGGTGGAGCTCTGGAGGTACTTGCCCACCTCGGCCTGCACCTCGCGGATGTCCGACGGCGGGATCGAACGCCCGTCGACGACGGCGGCGGAGCCGGGATGCGAGGAGCAGGCGGCCAGGCTCACGCCGGCCCCCAGGGCAAGGACCAGTGCACCGATCCGTCGTGCCTTCGTCACTGCAAGACCTCCCGCGTCGTCGCTCGTCGATCGCCGCCATCGTAGGGCCTCGAACCGAACGTTCAGCGCGCGGACGTCCCGACCGACGCCGCCGCGCTCACGTCACCCCGGATCACCGCGTCCACGAGGGTGCGGCACCAGGTCAGCAGCGCGCTGCCGTGCAGCGGCTTCCCGCCGATCCGGGCGGTCGTCGGGAACGGCACGAGCACCGTGCGGACCGTCGGCTTGAGCACCGAACCCGGGTAGAGCCGCTTGAGCCGCAGCTGCGCCGACTCGGGCAGCTCGACGGGTGCGAACCGCACGAACTTGCCCTGGGCCGTGACGTCCGTGAGGCCCGCGCCGCGGATGTGCTGCCGGAACTGTGCGACCTCGAAGAGGTTGTTCACCGCGTCGGGCACGGGGCCGTACCGGTCGACGAGCTCGGCGTGGACCTCTTGCAGGGCCGCCGCGTCGGCCGACGACGCGATCTTGCGGTACGCCTCGAGGCGCAGGCGCTCGTGCGCGATGTAGTCGTGCGGGATGTGCGCGTCGACGGGCAGCTCGATGGTGACGTCGGGCAGCTCCTCGGGGACGTCGCCGCGGAAGTTCGCGACGGCCTCCCCCACCATCCGGATGTACAGGTCGAAGCCCACGCCCTCGATGTGCCCCGACTGCTCGCCGCCGAGCAGGTTGCCCGCGCCGCGGATCTCGAGGTCCTTCATCGCCACGGCCATGCCGGCACCGAGGTCGG
>JBCECL010000079.1:0-15023 GCA_039207135.1 Brevundimonas sp. | reverse complement strand
TTGTAGACCTTCACGAGCAGGTGGTTCTTCTGGTCGAGCGCGCCCTCGACCTTCTCGTGCAGGATCTTCTCGTCGAACAGGTCCTGGATGCGGATGCCGACGCGGTTGATCTTGTCGCTGTACGCCGGGCCGATGCCGCGGCCCGTGGTGCCGATGCGGCGCTTGCCGAGGAAGCGCTCGGTCACCTTGTCGAGCGTGCGGTTGTAGGGCGCGATGACGTGCGCCGCCGACGAGACGAGCAGGCGGGACGTGTCGACGCCCCGGGCCTCGAGCGCGTCGATCTCCTCGAACAGCACCTCGATGTCGATGACGACACCGTTGCCGATCACCGGGACGACGCCCGGCGAGAGGATGCCCGACGGCAGCAGGTGCAGCGCGTACTTCTCGCCGCCGACGACCACCGTGTGGCCGGCGTTGTTGCCGCCGTTGAACTTCACGACGTACTCGATGCGCGACCCGAGCTGGTCGGTCGCCTTGCCCTTGCCCTCGTCGCCCCACTGGACGCCGAGCACCACGACGGCGGGCATCTGATCACCACTCCCACGGCTGACTACGGTCCGGCTCGTCGCTCGCGAGCCTCGGCACGGGCGGCAGTCACCCAGTACCCACAGAGGCTACCCGACGGTCAAGAAATGGTCAGGTCCCCGTCCACACGTTCAGCGCAGGGCGGCGACCTGGTCCGCCGACGTGCCCGAGTCGACGAGGAACTGCTCGCAGCGGTCGGCCTCCTCCTGCTCGCCGATCGCCTCGGCGGCCTCCGCGAGAGCGAGCAGCGCCCGAAGGAAGCCCTGGTTCGGCACGTGCTCCGCCGGGATCGGGCCACGGCCACGCCAACCCGCGCGGCGCAGCGCGTCGAGCCCGCGGTGGTAGCCGGTCCGCGCGTAGGCGTACGCGGCGACCGGCTCGCCGGTGTCGGACAGCGCGCGCTCGGCGAGCAGCGCCCAGGGCAGCGACGCCGACGGAGCAGCAGTCGCCGCGTCCTGCAGCGTCGCCCCTGCTGAGAGCGCTGCGCGCGCGTCGGCATCCGCCCCGTCGGCCGGCAGCAGCGTCGGCGCGGGACCTTCGAGCAGGTTCTCGTGGCTCATGGGCCAAGTCTCGCACCGCGCGACACACCCGACGGCACCGCCCTGAGCAGATGCACGAGCGCCCGCGGCAACCTACAGTCGAGCCGCCCCCGTCTTCACACCCCCAGGTGCCCGATGATCGAGATCTCCGCTTCGCCGACGACCACCACGTTGGTCATGTCCGGCGACCTGGACCTCGCCGAGCGCGACCAGTTCCCCGAGATCGCCGCTCGCGTGGTCGGCCTGCGCCGTCAGCTCGTCGTGATCGACATGTGTCGGGTGACGTTCATGGACTCGACCGGCGCGGCGTTCCTCATCTCGCTCGCCGACGCCGGGCACAAGCGCGGCGGCGCGACCGTCCTGCGCGGCGCGGCGTCGCGGGACCTGTTCGTCATCGAGGTCTGCGGGGCCACCGACCTGTTCCGCATCGACCCCGATCACCACTGCGACCTCTCGGCCGACGAGCCGGCGCCGGACCCCGCGCCCGCCTGAGTCCCGCTCAGCTGCCGGCGGGCGGCAGGTCGCCCGGGCGCACCTTCGCCCACACGAGCTTGCCGCGCGTGGACGGGCGCCAGCCCCAGTCGGCCAGCCGCTCGACGATCTTGATGCCGAACCCGCCCACGCGACCAGGGTGCCCGTCGGTCGCGATCGGCGGCGCCGGGTTGCCGTCCTCGACCTCGATCCTCAGCCCGTCGCCCGTGTCGTAGAGCTGCAGCGAGACGTGCCCGAAGCCGTGCAGGACGGCGTTGGCGACGAGCTCGGAGACCACGAGCTCGGCGTTCGCCGCGTTCGGCATGTCCCACGCGTGGCAGGTGCGCACGACGGCATGGCGCGCGCGGCCGATCGACGCGGGCTCGCTCGGCAGCGACCAGCGGCGGCGGCGCGGGCTGCGGCCTCGCTCGAGGTGGTCGCGCGGGTCGGGCACGCGCACGACGACGACGGCGACGTCGTCCTCGGTGTGCCCGGCCAGCTTCGACAGGATGTCCTCCCCGATGCCGGCCGAGTCGCGCGCGGTCACTCCCCCGACGACCTTCGTGAGCTGGTCGATGCCGTCGCGCAGGCCGCGGTCGCGTCGCTCGATGAGGCCGTCCGTGTAGTAGACGAGCACGTCGCCCGGCGCGAGCTCGACGCTCTGCGTGGTGCGCCCGTGCCCGCCGAACCCGATCATCGGCCCGCCGCCGGTCAGGAGCGCGGTCACGGCACCGTCGCGCACGTGCAGCACCGGGAGGTGGCCCGCGCGCGAGTAGTCGAGGCGCCACTCGTCGCCCGTGCGGGTCAGGGTCGACAGGACGAGCCCCGCGCTGCGGGGGATGCGCATGCCGGCGACGAGCTGGTCGACACGCTCGAGCACCGAGCCCGGCGTCGTGATGTCGTACGCGTACGACCGCACCACCGAGCGCAGCTGCCCCATCGCGGCGGCCGCCTCGACGTCGTGCCCGACCACGTCGCCGATCACCACGCCGACCACGTCCGGCGCGATCTGCAGGACGTCGTACCAGTCGCCCCCGACCTGCACGTTCTCCGAGTTCGGCGCGTAGTACGTCCAGACGTCGAGCCCGTCGACCTCGGCCTGCTGCGGGAGCATCGCGCGCTGCAGCGTCTCAGCGAGCCGGTGCTCGCGGTCGTACAGCCGCGCGTTGTCGATGACGAGCCCCACCCGCCGCGCGGTGAGCTCGAGCACGGTGCGCGCCGACTGGTCGAGACCGTCCAGGCCCCGGCCGACCCGCGGGATCGCGACCAGGAGCCCGAGCACCCGTCGTCGGCCCATCACCGGGAAGACCGCGACTCGCGCGGGCCCCTCCGTCAGGTTCGAGCGCGCGTGCGCGCGCACGTGCGCGGTGAGCCACGCCGACGCGCTCGACCGCGCGAACCAGCCGTCGAGCGGGAGGTCGATCGGCCGCTCCTTGACGCCGTCGAGCAGCTGCTGCACCGCGTCGGGCCCGACGTCGGCACCCTCGTCGACGAGGCTCGAGCGCCCCCCGTGCTGGCGACCCTTGCCGGACGGGGGCTTGTTGGCGTCGACGCCCTCGGCGGGTCGCAGCCCGCCGTCGTTGACGTAGAACGCGGCCCATCCGACGATCGCGTGCCGCAGCAGCGACGCGATCTCGTGCAGCGGCGTCATCCGGTCGTCGACGTCCATCAGCAGGTCGGCGACCTGGGCGAGCAGCCCCAGGCTCATGCGCTCGCGCCGCTCGGCCTCCACGAGCGCCGCCTGCTCCGCGTCGTGCGAGAGCTGCTCGGTCAGGTCCTGCAGCGCCGCGACCCAGTACGTCCCGGTGCCGTCGGCCCCCGTCGTCGGCGACAGGTGCACGAGGCACGTGTAGACGGATCCGTCGGCCCTGCGCAACGACAGCGCCTGCGCGACTGTGCGGCCCTCGCGGACCGCTTCGCGCACGGCGTTGAGCGCGTCGGGACGCCTCGCGCCCGGCGGCACGGGATCACGTTGGTGCTGACGGGCGCTCGCGGCGTCGTACCCTGTCGTCACCTCAAAGGCCCGATTGACCCAAATGACCGGGAGGTGTGGGTCTGTTCCATCCAGGAGCGCGACCGGAACTGCGATGTCGAGCAGTGCCCGTTCGAGCACACCTGGCGTCACATCGAAGCGTTTGAGCACGTCAGACGAGACGTTGGAGACAATTCGCCCCGCGGGGGAGTTGACCACCACCACCTCCGATCGTCTAGCGTGCCGAACGGGCGAGTACGTCGATCTTGTCGGCGCCGCCGTCACCGGAAGGAGCACCGTGCGCGACGGTAACAGCACGACCCCCGACGAGCCCGCCGAGGCCACCGCTGCGTTGGCGAACGGCGGGAGCGCCGAGCCAGGCGCGGTGCACGTCATCGTCGGTACCGACAGCACCCGGATCGTGCTCTCCGGCGAGGTCGACGCCGACCTGGCCTCCGAGCTGCAGGAAGCCACCGCCGAGGCGGAGCACCTGGGGCTCCCGATCGAGGTCGACGCCCACCACGTGACGTTCATGGACTCGTCCGGTGTCGCGTTCCTCGCGCGCCTGTCCATCCGCTCTCAGCACCGGGTGCGGCTCCTCCGGGTGCCGCCCACCGTGCGGTTCCTGCTCGAGGTCACCCGCATCGGTGAGCTTCTCGACGTCGTCGACGGCGACGACGAACGCACGTTCCAGCCCGTCAGCAACGACTGACCACTGCTACATCGAGGCCCCCGGACCCTTGCGGGTTCCGGGGGCCTCGATGCGTGGATCAGAGCTTCTGGCCCGCAGACCGCAGCTGCTGCGCAGCCTCGACCAGGCGCTGTGCCAGCCCGGCCTCGGCGAGCTTGCCCCAGGCGCGCGGGTCGTACGCCTTCTTGTTGCCGACCTCGCCGTCCACCTTGAGCACACCGTCGTAGTTGCGGAAGAAGTGGTCCGCGACGGGACGGCTGAACGCGTACTGCGTGTCCGTGTCGATGTTCATCTTGATGACGCCGTTGTCGACCGCCTCCGCGATCTCGGCCTCGGTCGAGCCCGAGCCACCGTGGAACACGAGGTCGAACGGGTTCTCCTTGCCGATCGCGTCGCCGACGGCCTTCTGGATGTCGGCCAGGATCGACGGGCGCAGCTTCACGGCACCCGGCTTGTAGACGCCGTGCACGTTGCCGAACGTCAGGGCCGTCAGGTAGCGGCCGCGCTCGCCGGCGCCGAGCGCCTTGACCGTGGCCAGGCCGTCCTCGACGGTCGTGTAGAGCTTGTCGTTGATCTCGGCCGTGTGGCCGTCCTCCTCGCCACCGACGACGCCGACCTCGATCTCGAGGATGGTGCGCGCGGCGACGGAGAGCTCGAGCAGCTCCTCGGCAATGACCAGGTTCTCGTCGAGCGGCACGGACGAGCCGTCCCACATGTGCGACTGGAACGTGGGGAGCTTGCCGGCCTTGACCTGCTCGATCTCGAGCGCGAGCAGCGGGCGCACCCAGGAGTCGAGGTTCTGCTTGGCGCAGTGGTCGGTGTGCAGGGCGACCGTGATCGGGTAGCCCTTGGCGACCTCGGCGGCGTAAGCCGCGAGCGCGAGCGAACCGGCGACGCGGTCCTTGACGGTCGAGCCGGCTGCGTACTCCGCGCCGCCGACCGAGACCTGGATGATGCCGTCGGACTCGGCCTCGGCGAAGCCCTGCAGCGCTGCCGTCAGCGTCTGGGAGGAGGTGACGTTCACGGCCGGGTAGGCGAACTTGCCCGCCTTCGCCCGATCGATCATCTCTGCGTACACCTCGGGGGTGGCGATGGCCATCTGCTCACATCTCCTGCGGCTAGTGGGGAGGTATCGATCAAAGTTTGCCACTACCAGTCGATACCGCGTCCGGGACGTCCTTCCCATGGACGCCCGTCAGCCCGGGACTACCACCGACACCCCGCGACTCTTGGCGGCGCCGATCTGGCTGGACCCCGAGTAGCTCGCCGTGAGCACGTGCTTCCCCTTCTTGAGCTTCGAGAGCGTGACCACCACGGAGCCCCGGGATGACGCCGCGAGCTTGACCTTGGCGACGACCTTCGAGCCGTCCTTGACGGTGACGGTCCCCGTCGGCTGGCTGATGCCCTGCGCACGAACGGCGACCGTGACCGACACCTTCGACTTCCGCACGGCGGTCTTGGCGCTCACGGTCGCCTTCGCCTTGCTCACGACGAGCTTGTGCGCAGCCGTGGTCGCCCCGGCGACCCGCGCATCGCCGGAGTAGACGACCGTCAGGGCGTGCGTGCCGACGCGCGGCGCGGTCGTCGTGAACGTCGCGGACCCCTTCGCGGACGCCCCGAGCGTGACGGTGCGCAGAACCGTGCGGCCGTCCTTGAGCGTCAGCTTCCCGGTCGGCGCCGCCGCCTTGTCGGCGACCGCGACCGCGACGGTGAACGTGACCCTCGAGCCAGCCGCGACCTTCGACGCGCTGAGCGACACGGTCGCGGCCGACGTCACCTTGGGCACCGCCACGCTCGCCGAGGTCGCGGTGACGGGGTCGTCGTAGTACACCCGAGAGCCCCCGACGCGCAGCGCGAGGTGGTGCCCGGCGTCGGCGACCGTCGGGACGTACGTCGGACCCGTCGCGCCGGCGATGGGCGAGCCGTCGCGCAACCAGGCGCGCGAGGTGACCGTTCCGGGCGCGGACCACGCGCCGACGGAGCCCGTGAGCGTCGCGCCCACGCGGACCGAACCCGTGATGGTCGGCGCGGTCCAGGCCGCGAGCACGGGCCGGAACGTCATGAGCTTCGAGCTCTGGTAGTCCGCGACGTGCACGTACCCGAGCGAGTCCACCGCGACGCCGTCCGGGGACACGAGGTAGTCGGGATCCTTGGCGACAGAGCTGCCCATCTCGCCGAGAAGGGCGCCGTTCGGGGCGAAGACCTTGACCCGGTGCCCGCCCGTGTCGGTGACGTAGACGCGCCCCGCGGCGTCGACGTCGACGGCCCACGGCGTGTCGAGCGAGGCCGCTCCCGTGCCGATCCCGCCGCGTTGCCAGACGAGGTGACCGTCGGGCGTGTACTTCTCGAGCAGGCTGGTGGCGAGATCGGTGACGTAGACCGAACCGTCCGGACCGACGTCGATCCCTGCCGGGCTGGACTGCGCCCCCGCCGCGGGCTGCCACGAACCCGTCGAACCCGTCGACCAGTGCACCACCCTGTGGTTCCCGCTGTCGGTCACGTACAGCGAGCCGTCCGCAGCCGCCGCGACACCTCGCGGCGCGCTCAGCCCGCCGAAGCTCGTCAGCGACCCGCCGTTGCGCCACAGGCCGACGACGCGGTTGTTCGACGTGTCCGCGACGTACACCTGCTGGCCCGCGACCTCCACGTCGTTCGGGTGCGAGAACGGCGTCGAGCCGCCGAGGCTTCCCGCGTTGAACTTCGCGGCTCGGGTGGCCGGGTCGAACTCCTGGTACACGACCGTCGAGCTGTCGTAGTTGGCGGCGACCACGCGACCGTCCTCGGCGTCGTCGATGGCCAGACCGGCGGGCCCGCTGAGCGGAAACGAGCTGCTCCCCCAGGTCGCGACGAACTCGAACGCGGGCGTCGATCCCGCCGCACGCGCGGCAGTCGGCGCGACGAGCGCCGTCACCCCCGTGGCGGCCAGCGCCACCGCCACGATGCCTGCTTTCGCCCGGACGTGAACTGCACGCATCGCACGGCCCTCATCTCCGCCAGCCTGTCGGGCGCTCGCCCGGGGCAAACGTTAGGGCGTGGGAATCGCTCGCGCGCCCCATTTCTTCCGATATCACCCGTTCTCGGGCGAGGGGCTCGCGTGCTGCGCGATCCACGAGTGCATGGCGATCGCCGCGGCGGCACCGGCGTTGATCGATCGGGTCGAGCCGAACTGCGCGATGTGCAGGACGTCGACCGCCGCCGCGCGCACCTCGTCGGACAGGCCGACCGACTCCTGCCCGAACACGAGCACGCACGCGCGGGGCAGCGCGTAGCCCTCGAGGGGGACCGAGCCCGGGAGGTTGTCGACGCCCAGCACCGGGAGCCCGGCCTCGTCGGCCCAGGTCACGAGGTCGGCCACCGTCGGGTGGTGGCGGATGTGCTGGTAGCGGTCGGTGACCATGGCGCCCCGACGGTTCCACCGCCGGTTGCCCACGATGTGCACCTCGGCGGCGAGGAACGCGTTCGCGGTGCGGACCACCGAGCCGATGTTGAGGTCGTGCTGCCAGTTCTCGATCGCCACGTGGAACGGGTGCCGACGAGTGTCCAGGTCAGCGACGATCGCCTCCATCGACCAGTACCGGTACTGGTCGACGACGTTGCGCCTGTCTCCCTCCGCCAGCAGCTCGGGGTCGAACCTCGGATCCGTCGGCCACGGACCGGGCCACGCGCCGACGCCAACCTCGTCTGTCACATGGGAGACCGTAGTCGTCCACCGGAAACCCTCAGGAATCACGCCGTACCCTGTGCCCATGCTGACGAACGCCGCCGCACTGCCCGCCCTCGGACCGGTGCATGCGTCGATCGCCGAATTCCTCAACGCTGGAACCCTGATCGACAAGTTCGGCACGTGGGTGCTGCTCGGCATCATGGTCGTGATCTTCGTCGAGGTCGGACTGCTGTTCCCGATCCTCCCGGGGGACTCCCTGCTCTTCACGGCGGGCGCGGTCGTCGCGGTCGCCGGCAACCCGGCCGCCGATCTGTACAACCCGCACCTGAAGATCGGCATCGCGCCGCTGATGCTCCTGCTCATCCTCGCGGCGTACGCGGGCACGCAGACCGGGTACCTGATCGGACGGACCGCCGGCCCCAAGGTGTTCGCACGGGAGGACTCCCGGTTCTTCAAGCAGAAGTACATCGACCAGACGTACGCGTACTTCGACAGGTACGGCGGACGCACGCTGCTCGTGGCGCAGTTCGTGCCGTTCGTGCGGACCTACGCGTCCGTCGCGGCCGGCGTCGGACGGATGAGGTACCGCCACTTCGCGCTCTGGAACCTGTGCGGCGTGGTCCTGTGGGCCGGCGGCGTGACGCTGCTGGGCTACCTGCTGGGCAACATCAGCTTCATCGCGAAGAACATCGAGGCCCTGCTGGTCCTCGTCGTCTTCTTCTCGGTGCTGCCGATCCTCGTCGAGGTGCTGCGCAAGCGTCGCCGGGCCAAGAAGGGCCTGGGCATGGCCGAGACCCGCGACGAGCGGTACGACGAGCAGTCCGAGCGCGACGACGTAGAGAAGAAGGCCTTCGGAGCATGACGCGTGAGATCCGGTCCTGGCTGTCCGACATGGACGGCGTCCTCGTCCACGAGGGCACGGCGCTGCCCGGCGCGGCGGAGTTCGTCCGCGCGCTGCGGGAGAAGGAGCGCCCGTTCCTCGTCCTGACCAACAACTCGATCTTCACGCCACGCGACCTGCGCGCGCGGCTCGCGAGCTCCGGCATCGACCTGCCCGAGGGCGCGATCTGGACCTCGGCCCTGGCCACGGCCCAGTTCCTGACGGACCAGATGCCGAACGGCTCGGCGTACGTCATCGGCGAGGCGGGCCTGACGACCGCGCTCTACGAGGCCGGGTACACGCTCACGTCCGCGGAGCCCGACTTCGTGGTGCTGGGCGAGACCCGGACCTACTCGTTCGAGGCGATCACGCAGGCCGTGCGACTGATCCAGGGCGGCGCCCGGTTCATCGCGACCAACCCGGACGTGACCGGGCCGTCGGCGGACGGCGACCTCCCGGCGACCGGCGCGGTCGCCGCCATGATCCGGGCCGCGACGGGCCGCGACCCGTACTTCGTCGGCAAGCCGAACCCGATGATGATCCGTTCGGCGCTCAACAGGATCGACGCGCACTCCGAGACGACCGCGATGGTCGGCGACCGGATGGACACGGACGTCGTGGCGGGGATCGAGGCGGGCCTGCGGACGTTCCTGGTGCTCTCGGGATCGACGCGCGCGAAGGACGTCGGCCGGTACCCGTTCCGGCCGAGCGAGGTCCTGCCGTCCGTGGCGGACCTCGTCGAGCGAGTGTGACCAATCTGTGTTTGGCTAGTTAGGTAAACCTGGCCTAACGTCGGAGGGCATCTCCCGCTCGACGTGAGGACCACCCGTGTCACACCCCCGCAAGCTGCGCACCGTGCTCGCGGCCGCCGTCGCGGTCGCCGCGCTGGCGCTCGCCGGCTGCTCGTCGTCGTCGAACGACGACGAGGCCGCGCCCTCGACCTCGGCCAGCGCCGACTCCGCCTTCCCCGTCACGCTCAAGGACGCGCTGGGCGAGACCACGATCACCAAGAAGCCGAAGCGGATCGTCACGATCGGGTGGGCGTCGCAGGACGTCGTCGCCGCGCTCGGCACGGTCCCGGTCGCGACGACCGACTTCACGTGGGGCACGGTCGACAAGTACCTCCCGTGGTTCAAGGACACGATCGAGAAGCTCGGCGGTCCGCTGCCCGAGATCGTGAAGTACGCGGAGAACGACGAGGTCAACTACGAGCAGGTGCTGGGCCTGGACCCCGACCTGATCCTCGCGGTGCACTCCGGCATCACGGAGAACGAGTACAAGAAGCTCTCCGAGATCGCGCCGACCGTGGCCTACGCGAAGGCGCCGTGGACCTCGGACTGGAAGGAGCTGACCAAGACGATCGGCACCGCGATGGGCGAGTCGGCCAAGGCCGAGCAGCTCGTCGACCAGACCGACGCCGAGATCGCCAAGGCCGCCGCGGCGCACCCCGAGTTCAAGGGTGTGAAGTTCACCTACGGCTGGTTCCTCGCCGACGGTGCCACCGCGCTCGACCTCTACGTGCCGCAGGACCCGCGCGTGCAGCTCATGGAGCAGCTCGGCTTCGTCTCCTCGCCGCAGGTCGTCGAGCTCGGCAAGACCGCGACCGGGTTCTACTCCAGCGTGAGCCTCGAGAAGCTCGACACCATCGAGTCGCAGTTCCACCTCGCGTGGGTGAACGCGCCGGGCGACGTCGACAACACGGTGAAGAACCCGCTCGTGGCCAAGTGGGCGCCCATCGCGAAGGGTTCGTACTACTTCATGGACGACCAGGCGCTCGCGTGGGCGAGCTCGCAGCCGTCCGTCCTGAGCATCCCGTGGCAGCTCGACACGTTGCTTCCGCTGCTCAGCGCGCACCTGCATCCTTGATCGGGTGACGCTCACCGCACGCACCGACCGCGCCGCGGCCACTCCCGGAGTGGCACGCGGCGCGTTCGTGCGCACGCTCGGGCTCGTCGCGATGATCGCGGTGCTCGCGCTCGTGTGCGTGCTGAGCATCATGGTCGGCGCGAAGGCGATCCCGCCCGGCGACGTGATCCACGCGCTCTTCTCGAACAACGGGTCGCACGACGACTCCGTGATCTGGGACCTGCGCGTCCCCCGCACGCTCGTCGGCATCGTGGCGGGCGCCGCCCTCGGGGTGTGCGGCGCGCTGATCCAGGCCTACACGCGCAACCCGCTGGCCGATCCCGGGATCCTGGGCGTCAACGCGGGTGCGGGGTTCGCGATCACCATCGCGGTGGCGTTCTTCGGGCTGACCTCGCCGTCGGGGTACGTCTGGTTCGCGTTCGGCGGGGCTGCGATCGTGACCGTGCTCGTCTACCTCATCGGGTCGGCGGGGCCCGGCCAGGCGACCCCCGAGAAGCTCACGCTCGCCGGCGTGGCCCTCGCCGCGGTGCTCGGCGGCGCCAGCCAGATCCTCACGCTGCGCGACCCGAACCTGTTCGCCGGGATGCTCTCGTGGAGCGTCGGCAGCATCGGCGGCCGGTCGCTGGCGCTGCTCGGCGCCATCGCGCCCTTCATCGGCCTGGGCCTGGTGCTCGCACTGTTCGTCGCGCGTCCGCTCAACGCGCTCGCGCTCGGCGACGAGCTCGGGCGCTCGCTCGGCGCGCGCGTGGGCTCGACGCGGACGCTGACGATCGTCGCGGTCACGCTGCTCGCCGGTGGCGCGACGGCGCTCGCCGGGCCCATCGCCTTCGTCGGGCTCATGGTCCCGCACGCAGTGCGGTGGTTCACCGGCCCGGACCAGCGCTGGATCATCGCGTACTCGATGGTCGGCGCCGCGATCCTGCTGCTCGTCTCGGACATCATCGGCCGCGTGGTCCTGCCGTCCGGAGAGCTCCGCGTGGGGCTCGTGACCGCATTCGTCGGCGGACCGGTGCTGATCGTCCTGGCGCGGCGGCGGACGGCGAGCGGGCTGTGAGCCTCGACCTCGGGCGCCCCGTCGCCGTCTGGCGCCCACGCACCGGAGCGTCGCTCCGCGTCGACCGCCGCGCGCTCGTCGTCTGCGGCGTGCTCGTCGCGGTCCTGCTCGTGCTCGGCTTCGTCTCGCTTGCGGTCGGCACCTACCACCTCGGTCTCGGAGAGGTGGTCGCGGCGCTGACCGGCGGCGGTGACCGCCGTGCGCACACGCTCGTCGTCGAGTGGCGCCTCCCCCGCCTGCTGTTCGCGATCGGCTGCGGCATCGCCCTGGCCATCGCCGGCGCCGTGTTCCAGTCGCTGACGCGCAACCCCCTCGGCAGCCCCGACGTGATCGGGCTCGACGCCGGCTCGTACACGGGCGCGGTCGTCGTCACGCTCATCATCGGGAGCACGCGGTACGCCGACATCGCGCTCGGGTCGCTCGTCGGCGGGCTGCTCACCGCCGCCCTCGTCTACGTGCTCGCGTACCGGCGCGGCGCGCAGGGCTTCCGGCTCATCATCGTCGGCATCGCCGTCGCCGCGATGCTCGCGTCGTTCAACTCCTACCTGCTGATGCGCGTCGACCCGCAGACCGCGCTGATCGTCGCGTCGTGGGGGGCCGGCTCGCTGGCCTCGCTCGGGTACGCGCAGCTCGTGCCGTTCGCCATCGCACTCGTCGTGCTGCTTCCCCTGCTCGCGCTCATCGCCTCGCCGCTCGCCCAGCTCGAGCTGGGCGACGACGCGGCGCGCGCGCACGGCCTTCGCGCGGAGCGCGTGCGGCTCGGGGCCGTCCTGCTCGGCGTCGCGTTCTCGTCGATCGTCACCGCGGCCGCCGGGCCGATCGCCTTCGTCGCGCTCGTGGCGCCGCAGATCGCGCACCGGCTGCTCCGGGCCCCGGGACCGTCGCTGGTGACGTCCGCGCTGACGGGCGCGGTCCTGCTCACCGCGGCCGACGTCGTCGCGCAGCAGATCGCGGTGTCGACCGGGCTCGTGACGGTGACGCTCGGCGGGCTCTACTTCATCTGGTTGCTGATCCGGGAGTACCGACGCTCATGACCGACCACACCCTCGAGGCCCAGGGCCTGACGCTCGCGTACGACAAGCGGGTGATCAGCGAGGACCTGTCGACGCACGTGCCCGTCGGGTCCTTCACCGCGATCATCGGCCCCAACGCGTGCGGCAAGTCGACGCTCCTGCGCGCGTTCGCGCGCCTGCTCGCGCCCCGCTCTGGGCAGGTGCTCCTCGACGGCCGCGACATCAGCTCGCGCGGCGCCAAGGAGCTCGCGCGCGAGCTCGGCCTGCTCCCCCAGACCTCGCTCGCGCCCGACGGCATCCGCGTCGCCGACCTCGTGGCCCGCGGCCGGTTCCCGCACCAGCGCGTCTTCGACCGGTGGTCGCCCGACGACGAGGCCGCGGTGCTGCGCGCGATGACGGCGACCGACGTGCTCGACCTGTCGGGTCGGCTCGTCGACGAGCTGTCCGGCGGTCAGCGTCAGCGGGTGTGGGTGGCGATGGCGCTCGCGCAGGAGACCCCGGTGCTGCTGCTCGACGAACCGACCACGTTCCTCGACATCGCGCACCAGATCGAGATCCTCGAGCTGTTCCGCTCGATCAACCTCGAGGACGGGCGGACGCTCGTCGCCGTGCTGCACGACCTCAACCAGGCCGCCCGGTACGCGTCGCACATCATCGCGATGCGATCCGGGTCGGTGGTGGCCGCGGGCGCACCGGCGGACGTCATCACACCCGAGATCGTGGAGGACGTGTTCTCCGTGCCGTGCCGGGTGATCGACGACCCCGAGACGGGGACGCCGCTGGTGATCCCGCTCGTCAGAAGGTGACCTGCTGGTCCTGACTTCAGTCGCTCGACGTCAGTCCAGGCCGAGGTCGGAAGAGGTGAACAGCGCGTAGTACGGGACGCCCAGCGCCTCGATCTTCTCCTGCGCACCGGTCTTGCGGTCGACGATGACGGCGACGCCGACGACCTCCGCGCCCGCCTCCCGCGCGGCCTCGAGGGCCGTGATCGGCGAACCGCCCGTGGTCGAGGTGTCCTCGACGACGACGACCTTGCGACCCGCGATGTCCGGCCCCTCGATGCGGCGCTGCATGCCGTGCGCCTTCGCCTCCTTGCGGACGACGAACGCGTCGAGGTCCTGGCCGCGGCTCGCCGCCGCGTGCAGCATCGAGGTGGCGACGGGGTCCGCGCCGAGCGTCAGGCCGCCGACCGCGTCGATCTCCGCCGTGCCCAGCCCGACCTCCTCGAGCCGGTCGAGCAGCAGGTGCCCGATGAGCGGCGCCGCGCGGTGGTGCAGCGTCACGCGCCGCAGGTCCACGTAGAAGTCGGCCTCGCGGCCCGACGAGAGCGTGACCTTGCCGTGCACGACGGCCAGGTCCTTGATGAGGGCGAGCAGCTGCTCGCGGGGCGTCTCGGTCACGGCGGTCATCCTATTCGGAGTGCTCGATGGCCTTCCGGTACCTGCCCACAGCACGGACGGCCGATCGCGGGGCGACCCTCGCCAGCGCCGCGACCGTCCGGTACCGCAGGCTCGGCGTGGAGATCACCGCACCGCGCCGCACGTCGGCCAGCGCCGTCGACACCACGCTCTCGGCGTTGAGCCACGCGATCTCCGGGTAGGCGCTCACGTCGATGTCGCCGCGCTCGTGGAACTCGGTACGCACGAACCCCGGGCACAGGACCGTCGCGGTCACGCCCGTGCCCTTGAGCTCGACCGCGAGCCCCTCCGTGAAGCTGCGCACCCACGCCTTGTGAGCCGAGTACGTTCCCGACGCCAGCAGCGCAGCGATCGAGGCGACGTTGAGGATCGCGCCCCGTCCCCGCTTCGTCATCGACTCCGCCGCGGCCTGCGACAGCACCAGAACCGCCCGGACCATCAGGTCGAGCGCCGCCTCTTCGCGGTCGAGATCGCCGCCGATGAACCGCTGGTTGAGCCCGAGGCCCGCGTTGTTGACCAGCAGCCCGACCGGCTTCTCGTCGTCGCGGAGCCGGAGCGCGACGCGCTCGACGTCCACCCGGTCGCTCAGGTCTGCCGGCAGCACCTCGACCGTGATTCCCGCCGCGGCCTCGAGCTGGGCCGCGAGGCGCGTCAGGCGCTCCTCGTCGCGGGCCACGAGGACCAGGTCGTGCTTGGCCGTGGCGAGCTGCCACGCGAACTCGAGTCCCAGGCCGGCGCTGGCGCCGGTGACGAGTGCTGTCCCCATGTCGGCCAGCCTATGCGGCGCGAGTGACACGTGCGCCGGGCCTCGGTCCCGGCCTCGGGTGGTTGTCCACAGATTGGTGGAACCTTGCCCGCGGGGTGTCGGATTTGGGTAGGTTCGCCGCCATGCGCAGGGGAATCTTGGTGGTGGCGGCTGTGGTCGCGGGC
>JBCECL010000078.1:0-15037 GCA_039207135.1 Brevundimonas sp. | reverse complement strand
AGGCGCTCGCGCTCGAGCATGTTCTTGAAGTCCATGTTGCCGCCGACGTTCAGCTGGTACGTGCGGTCCAGCACGACGCCGCGGTCCTCGAAGAGCTTCGCGAGCACGCGGTGCGTGATCGTCGCGCCGACCTGCGACTTGATGTCGTCGCCGACGATCGGGACACCGGCGGCCTCGAACTTCGCGGCCCACTCGGGGTCGGACGCGATGAAGACGGGCAGCGCGTTGACGAACGCGACGTTGGCGTCGATGGCGGCCTGCGCGTAGAACTTCGCGGCGTGCTCCGAGCCGACGGGCAGGTAGCAGATCAGGACGTCGACACGGGCCTCGCGCAGGGCGGCGACGACGTCGACCGGCTCGGCGTCCGACTCCTCGATGGTCTGCGCGTAGTACTTGCCGATGCCGTCGAGCGTGTGGCCACGCTGCACGGTCACGCCGAGCGGCGGGACGTCGGCGATCTTGATGGTGTTGTTCTCCGAGGCACCGATGGCCTCCGAGAGGTCGAAGCCGACCTTCTTGGCGTCGACGTCGAACGCGGCAACGAACTCGATGTCACGCACGTGGTAGTCACCGAACTGCACGTGCATGAGACCGGGGACGGTCCCGTTCGGGTCGGCGTCGGCGTAGTAGTGGACGCCCTGGACGAGCGACGCGGCGCAGTTGCCGACGCCGACGATGGCGACGCGGATGGAGGTCATCCTCGCTCCTTCTCGGTGGTTCGCGCCGGCGTGCTCTGGGGCACAGCGGCGGTGGAAGCAGCATCGGTCGGATGACCGGTGCCAGTGGGACGCACGCGGCGGCGGCCGCGCTCGTTGTCGATGAGCCCGTCGAGCCAACGGACCTCACGCTCGACCTGTTCGAGGCCGTGGCGCTGCAGCTCGAGCGTGTACTCGTCCATGCGCTCGCGGGTGCGGGCGAAGGACTGTCGGACCGTCTCGAGTCGTTCGGTCAGGCGCGTGCGCCGACCCTCGAGGATCCGAAGCCTGGTCTCGGCGTCGGTCTGCGCGAAGAACGCGAACCGGACGTCGAAGTTCTCGTCCTCCCAGGTCGACGGGCCCGACGAGGCGAGCACCTGCTGGAGGTGCTCCTTGCCGTCGGCCGTGAGCTGGTAGACGATGCGCGCCCGCTTGCTGACGCCGTGCGCGGTCTCGGTCGACTCGACGCCGACGATCCAGCCCCGCTCGACCAGGCCCTTGAGGCACGGGTAGAGAGAGCCGTAGGACAACGCGCGGAACGAGCCGAGCACCAGGTTGAGCCGCTTGCGCAGCTCGTACCCGTGCATGGGCGACTCGTGCAGCAGGCCGAGGATGGCCGGCTCGAGCACGTCGGAACGTCCGCGCACGGTCACCTCCTCGGGTGGGGCTAGAGTCTGTCGACGCCGTCGCGGCGCCCGACATTGAGTCGATGTATCAACTCGATACATCCGGAGAATATGTCGAGTGAACGCCGCGGGACAAGTCCGCCGCGCTGTGACATGCGTCCGGGACGCCGACGACGGTCCCGACGAGTCGTCGGGATGTGGCCCGCGCCACGTCGGGAAGCCCGATTCGGGGCGAGCGTTGGCCCGCCTGGTGCCGATCGTGTGAAGGCCCCGTCGGATCCGGACACCTCACGCCATTCGCACAAGCCGCTCCCCCATACTTGGGCTCGCGGCAGCGCCATGCCCGGACCACGTCCGGCGGCAGTCGCAGCCCAGGTCGTCGTCAGGAAGGCAGCACGTTGGCAGGCTCGTCGAACTCGCGGTCCGCTCCCCCGCGGACGCGTCGCAGCTCGTCCCGTGGTGCCCGCACGTCGGGCGGGACCCGCGCAGCCGCACCCGTCAAGGGCAAGCGGCGGTTCTTCGACTACCCGCGCACCGGCTTCCGGGGCCTGCACCGCTGGCTCCCGTCGTGGCGCGTCGTGCTCGGCACGATCCTCGGCATCGGCTTCCTCGGCCTGGGCGCGGTCGTCGCGGCGTACGCGACCATCGAGATCCCCGAGGCCGGCAAGGACACGAGCGCGCAGACGTCGACCATCTACTACGCGCCCAAGGCGGACGGCTCGCGCGGCGACGTGATGGGCACGTACGCGGTGCAGAAGCGCCAGCTCGTCGACTACGACACGCTCCCCAAGTACGTCGGGCAGACCGTCGTCGCCGGTGAGGACCGGTCGTTCTTCGAGAACTCCGGCATCTCCCTGACCGGCATGGGACGCGCGCTCCTGCACAACGCGACGAGCAACGACGGGACCACGCAGGGTGGATCGACCCTGACGCAGCAGTACGTCGAGCGCTACTACGTCGACAAGACGACGACCGACTACATCGGCAAGGCGCGCGAGGCGCTGCTGGCCGTGAAGATCGCGCGCACGCAGTCCAAGGAGCAGATCCTGGGGAACTACCTCAACACGATCTACTTCGGCCGCGACTCGTACGGCATCCAGGCGGCCGCGCAGGCGTACTTCGGCGTCGACGCGACGGACCTCTCGCTCGAGCAGGCCGCGCTGCTCGCGGCCGTCATCCCCTCGCCCAACAACTGGGACCCGGCGGTCGACGCCGCCAAGTCCGAGCAGCGCTGGAACATCATCCTCGACGGGATGCAGCAGAAGAACTGGCTCACCGCGGCGGACCGCCAGAAGCTCAAGTTCCCGGAGACCGTCGAGTACAAGCGCACCGAGCTGTACCGCGGCACCAAGGGCTACCTCCTGACGATGGTCGAGAAGGAGCTGGCCGCCGGACGGCTGCACATCACCAAGGACAAGCTGATGCGCGGCGGCTACACGGTCGTCACGACGATCCAGAAGCCCGTGCAGCAGGACATGAACTCGACGGCCAGCGACTTCTACAACGGCAAGCTCGTCGACGGCGCCACGAAGAAGGACCGCACGCCGAACAAGCGGACGAAGGTCGCCATGGCGTCGATCGACCCGTCGAGCGGCGCGATCGTGGCGCTCTACGGCGGTCGTGACTTCATCGACGACCAGATCAACCGCGCCACGGTCGACTCGATCCAGGCCGGTTCGACGTTCAAGCCGTTCACGCTCATCGCCGGGCTCGAGAACGGCAAGACGCTCAACACGCGCTACAGCGGCCGCAGCCCGCAGACGTTCCCCGAGTGGGAGAACGGCACGAAGGCGGTCGGCAACTTCGGCAACCAGTCGTTCGGGTACATCGACCTGTCGACGGCGACCGCGAACTCGGTCAACACCGTGTTCGCGCAGCTGAACATCGACGTCGGCCCGGAGAAGACGGTCGACGTGGCGAGCCGCGCCGGGGTCACGACGCCGATCCCGGCGGTCCCCTCCAACGTGCTCGGCACCGCCACGGTCCACCCGATCGACATGGCCAACGCGTACGCGACCCTGGCCGCGCAGGGCGTGCACCACGACCCCTTCATCGTCGCGTCGGTGCTGAACAGCAACGGCTCCACGGCGTTCACGGCCGAGGCCAACCCCGAGAAGGCGTTCGACAAGAACGTGATCGCGGACGCCACCTACGCGATGACGCAGGTCGTCGAGCGGGGCTCGGGCGAGCACTGGATCAAGCCTCTCGGGCGCCCGATCGCGGGCAAGACCGGAACCACCACGGACAACCGCGCGTCGTGGTTCGTGGGCTTCACGCCGAAGATCGCGACCGCCGTGGCGCTGAGCCAGGTGGGCGTCGACAACAAGGCCCAGGTGACGATCGACCCGGTCGGCTACGAGACGATGAGCCAGGGCGAGGTCACGGGTGGCACGCTGCCCGCGCAGATCTGGGCCAGCGCGATGGGCAAGGTCTTCGAGCTGCCGCAGTACTCGGCGATCGAGCAGTTCCCCGAGCGCGCAAACGTCGGGCCCAAGCCGACGAAGCGGCCCACGCAGTCGGCCACGCCGACCCAGTCGCCGACCCCCACCCCGACGAAGACCGAGGACCCGAGCGGCGGCGTCGTCCCGTCCGGCCTGGTCGGCCGGCTCCAGGCGGACGCGACGAGCGCGCTCACGGCTGTCGGCCTGGTCCCCGCGGTCACGTCGGAGTACTCCGACACCGTGGTCGTCGGCCGGGTCATCCGCACCGACCCCGGTGAGGGCGCGAAGATCGACGCCGGCGGGACGGTCACGCTCGTCATCTCGACGGGCCCGAAGCCGAAGCCGACCCAGGCGCCGACCCCGGACCCGACGACGACACCCACCCAGCAGCCGACGACGGCGCCGACGCAGAAGCCCACGGGCAAGCCGACGCCGACACCCGACCCGACGGCCGGCTGAACCCCGATTTCTTGCACACCGGGCCCGCCCGGTAGGCTTGAACACTGCTGTGCCCGTATTCCTCGACCGCCATCGGCCGAGGCCCGGGAGCCCGACGAGGTCCGCCTCGTCTCACAGCGACGCACGAGAACCCTCCTGTCACGGATCGACCGTGACCGCGAAGACCAGAGGAGGTGGGTATGAGCCTGCGTCCGTACGAGATCATGATCATCCTCGACCCCGAGATCGAGGAGCGCACCGTCGCTCCCTCGCTCGACAAGTACCTGTCGGTCATCACGACCGACGGTGGCTCCGTCGACAAGGTCGACATCTGGGGTCGTCGCCGCCTGGCGTACGACATCAAGAAGAAGTCCGAGGGCATCTACGCCGTCGTCGACTTCAAGGCGACGCCTGCGACCGCCAAGGAGCTCGACCGCCAGCTCGGCCTCAACGAGGTCGTCCTGCGGACCAAGGTCCTTCGCGCCGACGCCTGAGCCTGTGCGCAACTCGCTGCACGTGTCAGTCGACGCGGATAGCGTGCGCATGGACCACATCACGACGTAATCGAACGAACGAGGAGATGGCATGGCCGGCGAGACCGTCATCACGGTGATCGGGAACCTCACGGGTGACCCTGAGCTGCGCTTCACCCCGTCCGGGGCAGCGGTGGCCAACTTCACCGTGGCATCCACCCCGCGCACGTTCGACCGCCAGAGCAACGAGTTCAAGGACGGCGACACGCTGTTCATGCGTTGCTCCATCTGGCGGGAGGCGGCCGAGTCGGTCGCCGAGTCGCTCACCAAGGGCACCCGCGTCATCGTGACCGGCCGGCTCGTCCAGCGTTCTTACGAGAACCGCGAGGGCGCGAAGGTCACGGTCGTCGAGCTCCAGGTCGACGAGGTCGGCCCGTCGCTGCGCTACGCCACTGCCAAGGTCACCCGGACCCAGCGTTCGGGTGGCGGCGGCTTCGGTGGCGGCGGTGGCGGCGGCTACGGCGGCGGCCAGGGCGGCGGCAACTCCGGTGGCGGCCAGCAGGACGACCCGTGGGCCACGCCCGCGGGTGGTTCCGGCGGCGGCTACTCCGACGAGCCCCCGTTCTGATCCCTAGGTAACCCCAGACAAGACCCCCATCCCCGAGCAACGGCAACGCTCGGGGCTCCACTCCACAAGGAGGAGCACCACGATGGCTAAGGCCGTGGTTCGTAAGCCCAAGAAGAAGCAGAACCCGCTCAAGGCGGCGAAGATCGACGTCGTCGACTACAAGGACACCGCGCTGCTGCGCAAGTTCATCTCCGACCGCGGAAAGATCCGCGCTCGCCGGGTGACCGGTGTGTCCGTGCAGGAGCAGCGTGCAATCGCACGTGCCGTCAAGAACGCCCGCGAGATGGCCCTGCTGCCGTACTCGTCGTCGGCGCGCTGAGAGAGGAGACACTCATGGCCAAGATCATCCTGACCCACGAGGTCACCGGACTCGGTGCCCCGGGTGACGTCGTCGAGGTGAAGGACGGGTACGCCCGCAACTACCTCATCCCGCGCAGCCTTGCCACGCCGTGGACCAAGGGTGCCGAGAAGGACATCACCGCGATCCGTCGTGCCCGCAAGGCGCGCGAGATCGCCACGCTCGACGACGCCAAGGCGATCCGCGACTCGCTGCAGAGCAAGCCGGTCGTCGTGAGCGCCAAGGCCGGTGAGGCCGGTCGCCTGTTCGGCGCCGTCACCACCGCCGAGATCGCCGAGGCGGTCAAGGCGTCGGGCGCCCCGCAGATCGACAAGCGCAAGGTCGAGATCGGTCAGCCGATCAAGGCCCTGGGCGAGTACAAGGTGTCGGTCCGTCTGCACGCAGACGTGGCCGCGACGGTGACCGTCAAGGTCGTCGCCGCCTGAGCTCAGGTCTAGCGAACGACAGCGCCCCGCCCCGGAGTGATCCGGGGCGGGGCGCTTCGTCGTTCAGGCCCGCGGTGAGACCTCAGGCGACGCCCAGGTACGCCTGCTTCACCGCGGGGTCCGCCAGCAGGTCGGCGCCGCGGCCCGTGGTGGTGACCTCGCCCGTCTCCAGGATGTAGGCGCGGTCCGAGCGGGACAGGGCCTGCTGCGCGTTCTGCTCGACGAGCAGGATCGTGGTGCCCTCGCGGTTGATGTCGCTGATGATCCGGAAGATCTGCTGGATGACCAGCGGCGCGAGCCCCATCGACGGCTCGTCGAGCAGCAGGAGGCGGGGCCGGGCCATGAGGGCGCGGCCGATCGCGAGCATCTGCTGCTCGCCGCCGGAGAGCGTGCCGCCCACCTGAGAGCGGCGCTCGAGCAGTCGCGGGAACAGGTCGAAGACCCGCTCGACGGTGGAGTCGTGCTCGGCCTTCGTCTTGAAGGTGCGCGCGTAGGCGCCCATCTCCAGGTTCTCGACGACCGTCATGCCGGGGAAGATCCCGCGACCTTCCGGCGCCTGGACGATGCCCGCGAGCACTCTCTCGTGCGCCTTCATCCGGGTGATGTCGCGACCGTCGAACCAGACCGAGCCGCGCGAGAGCGGTCGGATGCCCGAGATGGCCCGCATCGTCGTCGTCTTGCCGGCGCCGTTCGCGCCGATGAGGGTGACCAGCTCGCCCTCGTCGACCGTGAGCGAGATGTCCCGGACGGCCTCGATGCGGTCGTAGGAGACCGAGAGGTCCTTGAGCTCAAGCAGTGGCATCGTCGGGCACTCCCAGGTAGGCAGCGATCACAGCGGGGTCGTTCGAGACCTCGGCGGGCACCCCGTCGGCGATCTTGCGACCGAACTCGAGGACGACCACGCGGTCGGTCACCCCCATCACCAGCCGCATGTCGTGCTCGATGAGCAGCACGGTGAAGCCGTCGTCGCGGATCTTGCGGATCAGGTCCATGAGCGAGGCCTTCTCGGCCGGGTTGAAGCCGGCCGCGGGCTCGTCCAGGCAGAGCAGCTTGGGCTGCGTCGCCAGCGCGCGCGCGATCTCGAGGCGGCGCTGGTCGCCGTAGGAGAGGTTGCGCGACTTCTCGGTCGCACGGCTTCCGATGCCGACGAACTCGAGAAGCGCCATCGCGCGCTCGAGGGCGTCGCGCTCCTCGTGCCGGTGGCGCGGGCTGCGGAAGACCGCACCGGGGACCGACGTGCGGTGCCGGGCGTCCGTGCCGACGACGACGTTCTCGAGCGCCGTCATGTCGGAGAAGAGCCGGATGTTCTGGAACGTGCGGGCGATGCCGAGCCGCGTGATCTGGTTGCGCTTGACCGCGCCGATAGGCCGGCCGTCGAACAGCACGCTCCCCGACGTGGGCCGGTAGATGCCCGACATCGTGTTGAAGCACGTCGTCTTGCCGGCACCGTTCGGACCGATGAGCCCGAGGATCTCGCCGCGACGGATGTCGAAGCTGACGTCGTCGAGCGCGGTCAGGCCGCCGAACTTCACCGTGACGTTCTGCAGCTGGAGCAGCGGCTCGCCCACCGACGCGTGGATGGTGCGATCGGCCGCGACGACCTCGGCGACGTGCGCAGCGTCGGCCAGCGTGGGGTCGACCGCCGAGAGCTCGATCTCGACGGCCTCCTCGACGCCGCCGTCGGGCAGGTACTCCTCCGGGACCGAGCCCGCGACCATCTCGTCGGTGCCGCGGAACTCCTCGTTGTGCTCGGAGCCGGCTCCCATGCCTCCGGGTCTGGGCATCAGGCACCTCCCTCGGTGTCGACGGCAGGCTTGCGCGAGAGCGCGAGCGCGGCCTTGCGGGTGGCGACGTAGATGGGTCGTCCGTAGGCGAGCAGCTTCTGCCGCGCCGGGATCAGACCCTGCGGCCGGAAGATCATGAGCACCACGAGCGCGATCCCGAAGAACAGGTACTTGTAGTCGGCGATGTCGTCGCCGTTGATCGGGATGCCCAGGATCTCGGTGCGGCCCAGGAAGAAGTTGGGCAGGTACACGATGATGAACGCGCCCAGGATCACGCCGAGCTTGTTGCCCTGCCCGCCGAGCACGACCGCGCACAGGAACAGCATCGAGTTGATGACGTTGAACGAGCCGGGCTGCACGAACTGCACCTGGCCGGCGTACAGCGCGCCGGACAGGCCGCCGATCGAGGCGCCGATGATGAACGCCCACAGCTTGAACTTGAAGGTCGGCACGCCCATGATCTCGGCGGCGTCCTCGTCCTCGCGGATCGCGACCCAGGCGCGGCCGACGCGCGACCGCTCGAGGTTCCCGACCAGCAGCAGCGTGATGATGATGAGCACGATGCTGACCCAGAACCACCAGGTCCCGGAGTTGAGCGGCTGCGACGTGTTGCCCGCCGAGAAGACGCCGGTTGGATTGGTCTCCGACTCCCCGGCCACCGGGTAGGCGACACGCGACAGTCCGGTCCCGCCGCCGGTGATGTTGGTGAGGTTGTCGGCGAGCAGCCGCACGATCTCGCCGAACCCGAGGGTCACGATCGCGAGGTAGTCGCCGCGCAGACGCAGCGTCGGCGTGCCCAGGATGAGTCCCGACAGGGCGGTGAAGGCGATCGCGAAGGGGACGGCGAACAGCCACGCCCAGTTCTGCGCGAGCCAGTCGTCGGTGAGGTTCCACGGGCTGTCCGGGCTCGTGATGAGCGCGACCGTGTAGGCGCCGATCGCGTAGAAGCCGACGTAGCCGAGGTCGAGCAGACCGGTCTGCCCGACGACCACGTTGAGGCCGATCGCGATGAGGGCGACCATCCCGAACTGCGCGAGCACGCTGCCGAAGTCGGTGCCGACCGTGGTCAGCAGCGGCGGCTTGATCACAGGAAGGAGCGCGATCAGGACGATGAAGGGCACGCCGATCGCCCACTGGGTGGGGCGCGCGAGCGCGTCCCACCAGAGGCGCAGCTTGTCGCTGAAGCTGAGCTGCAGCGCGGGTCGTGCGGTCTCGGTGCTCATGCTCGTGCCCTCCCGAGGGACTCACCCAGGATGCCGGTTGGTCGGAACATCAGCACGACGATCAGGACGACGAACGCGACGACGTCGCGCCACTCGGTGCCGAACAGCGCTTGGCCGTACAGCTCCATCACGCCGAGCAGCAGGCCACCGAGCAGGGCGCCGCGCAGGTTGCCGATGCCTCCGAGGACGGCGGCGCTGAACGCCTTGATGCCGAGGATGAAGCCACCGGAGTAGATGATCCCGCTGGGGACCCGCAGGGTGTAGAGCATGGCGGCCGCGCCGGCGAGGACGCCGCCGATGAGGAACGTCAGCATGATGACCCGCTCGCGGGAGACGCCCATGAGCGTCGCGGTCACCGGGTCCTGGGCGACGGCACGGATGCCGCGGCCGAACTTGGTGAGCGACACGAAGCGCTCGGTCGCCACGGCGAGCACGACGGCCGCGACGAACATCGTGATCTCGACGTTCGTGACGTCGGCACCGAAGATGCTGAACTGCACGGTGGGGACCACGAGCTTGATGGGCTGCTGCGCGTTGACGCCGCCGAGCTTGTCGTTCGTCAGCTTCGGCAGGATGAAGTGCACGAACTCCTGGATCACGAACGAGGCGCCGATCGCCGTGATGAGGAAGACGAGTGATGGTGCACCGCGCTTGCGCAGCGGTCGGTAGGCGACGCGTTCGAGCCCGACGGCCGCGCTGCCGGAGACGATCATGCCGCCCACCATCGCGAGCAGCAGGTACACCACCGTCATGAGGGTGCCCTCGTTGTACGCGTCGCCGCGCGGGACGAAGCCCAGCATCATCAGCACCGCGTACTGCCCGAACATGCCGAGCATGAAGATCTCGGAGTGGGCGAAGTTGATGAGACGGAGCACGCCGTAGACCAGCGTGTAGCCGACGGCGACCAGTGCGTAGATCGAGCCGTAGGCGAGACCGTCGATGGTCAGGGCCCAGAAGTTGTTGACGAGGGACTCGACGTTGAAGTCGATCACCCCGTCGGCGAGGACCTGGCCTGCCGCGAGGACGGCGCTCATGGTGCTCCTAGGTGGTGGGAGGGGTGGTGCAGCACGGCGGCCGGGTCCCGAAGGAACCCGGCCGCCGTGTCGTCGTCACTTGACCTGGTAGATCCAGATCAGGGCCGAGGCGAGCTCGCCCGTGGCGTCCCACTTGTAGTGGCGGGCCAGGCCGTCACCGTCGTAGTTCTTCACGTAGTCGACGAGGGCGGCGCGGTCCTTGATGCCCGAGTCGATGCCCTTGAGCATGATCGTCGCGAGGTCGTAGGCCTCGACCGAGTACACGCCGGGGTCGACGTTGAACTTGGCCTTGTAGTCCGAGGCGAACTTGTCGGGCGCCGGGCCGCAGGGGCAGCTCAGGTACGCGTCCTTCGCGGCCGAACCGGCCTGCTTGACGAACTGCGGGTCGTTCGTGCCGTCGGCCGAGACGAAGGCGGCGGTGACGCCACCCTCCTTGAGCTGCGCCGCGAACGGTGCGCCCTCGGCGTAGTAGCCGGCGTAGAAGACGGCGTCAGGAGCCGCGGTCTTGACGAGCTGGACCGTCGCCGAGAAGTCGACGTCCTTCGTCTTGACCTTCGCGGCGCAGGAGGCGTCAGCCGCTGCGCCGAGGCCCGAGGTGATCTCCTTGGCGAGGCCGATGCCGTAGTCGGAGTCGTCCTGGACGACGCAGACCTTGCCGAACTTCAGCGTGTTCACCAGGTACGCAGCGACCGACGGACCCTGGACGGCGTCGTTGGCGAGGCCGCGGAAGAAGTTCGTCCAGCCGTTCTTGACCAGGTCGGGGTTGGTGGCCGAGGCCGTGAGCGAGAGCAGGTTGGCCTGGTGGAACACCGCGCCGACGGCCTTCGTCTCACCCGAGAACGCGGGGCCGAGCAGGCCGACGACGGTCTTGTCGGCGACGATGGTCGGCGCGACCTGGGTGGCCTTCTGCGGGTCGCCCTCGGTGTCGAACTCCTTGACCGTCACCTGGCAGTCGGCGTTCGCGGCGTTGTGGGCGTCGACGGCGAGCTTGGCGCCGTTGAGGATGTTGATGCCGAGAGCGGCGTTCGGGCCGGTCAGCGCGCCCGCCATGCCGATCGAGATCGGGTCGCACTTGGCGGAGCCGTCACCCGCGGGGTCGGCGGCGTTGGACGAGTCGGCGGCGGGAACCTCGGCGCCGGACTTGTCGATCTGCACGAGCGGCTTGATGGACAGGTCGCCGGATGCCGCAGCCGACTCGGTGCTCGACGCCGAAGGCGTGTCGCTGGAGTCGTCCTTCGAGGAGCAGCCAGCCAGCACGAGGCCAGCAACGAGCACCAGGGCGGTGCCCGCCAACTTCGGGGTACTACGCATGAACTACCTCCGTGGGGTTTGCACGAGTCGTCGTTGCTGACGTTCGTGTCCCGGCTGCGTGCGTGCCAGGGCTGGTCGCACCGTAGGGCGACAGAGTTACCGGTGAGTTACGTCGGGCGCAAGGATTGTCACGATTGGGCGGCGTCCCGATCACGGATGCGTCACGGCACTTTTCGTCACTCGTGCACGCATCCAGAGCAGGCGTCGTTGCCATGGACGTACTTTGACGGCTCGACCGCAGATGTGCGCGCCCAGACGCACGACACGCCGTCAGATCGTTGGCGCTCCGGTCACCAGCCAGGCGCCTCCGCGGGCTCGCCAGCCGGTCGTCAGGGCGCGCGCGGCCATGAACACGCCCGCGAACGCCACCCAGAGCCACACAAGTCCGGCGGTCCCGTCGGGCGCCCACGCGCGCACGGCGAGCGCGGCCGGGACGTAGACGACGAGGGTCCCCATCCCGGCCCATGCGAGGAAGCGCCCGTCCCCGGCGCCGATGAGCACGCCGTCAAGGACGAACACCCAACCGGCCATCGGCATCGTCACGGCCGCGACGACGAGCGCCGCGACGGCGGCCGCGCGCACGTCGTCGTCGGCCGAGAACAGACGCACGTACGCCCAGGCCGTGCCGCCGACGACGAGCCCGAGCACCGCCCCACCGCCGACGCCCCACTGCAGCGTGCGCCGCAGCACCGCCCGGGTGCGGGCGACGTCGGCCGAGCCGAGCGCGTGCCCGACGAGGGCCTGCGCCGCGATGGCGAGCGCGTCGAGCGCGAACGCGGCGAGGCCCCACACCGCGTTGACGACCTGGTGCCCCGCGAGGGTGACCGCGCCCAGGCCCGTGGCGACCCAGACGGTGAGCAGGATCGCGGCGCGCAGGCTCAGCGTCCGAACCAGCAGCGGGCCGCCGGCGCGCGCGTTCGCCGCGATCCCGCGGGCGTGGGGCGTCAGTCGGGCGCCGCTCTCGCGGGCACCGCGCGCCACGACAACGGCGAGCACCGCGCCCATCGCGAGCTGGGTCAGCGCGGTGCCGAGGCCGGAGCCCGCGATGCCCATGTGCGCGCCGTAGACCAGCACGACGTTCAGCACGGCGTTCACCACGGCACCGCTCGCCGCGACGCCGAGCGGGGTGCGGGTGTCCTGCATCCCGCGAAGCGCGCCGGTCGCGGCCAGGACGACGAGCATCCCCGGCAGTCCCGGCGCGGACCAGTGCAGGTACGTGACGGCCTGCCGCGCGACCTCGTCGTGCGCGCCGAGCGCCTCGACCAGGGCGTCGGCGCAGGTCAGGAGCGTGGCGCCGAGCACCACGCCGAGGCCGAGCGCGAGCCACATGCCGTCGACGCCCATCTGCATCGCGCGCGTGCGGTCGCCGGCCCCGAGGGCCCGCGAGACCGCGGCGGTCGTCGCGTAGGCGAGGAAGACGCACAGCCCCACGGCCGTGACCAGCACGGTCGACGCGAGCGCGAGCCCGGCGAGCGGCGCGGTGCCGAGGTGGCCGACGACGGCCGAGTCGACGAGCACGAACAGGGGCTCGGCGACGAGAGCACCGAGGGCCGGGATCGCGAGGGCGAGGATCTGCCGGTCCACGGTGCCGCGGGGATGTCCACCAGGTGAAATGGGGCCGAACTCTCCAGTCGATCCACACCCGGTGCATGACGAACTCGCGGGTGGCAGCCGCATTCTGCCGCGGTGGCACCTCCTAGTATCCACATCGCTGTCCACGGTTTGTGGAAGAAATCGGACACCGTCCACAGGCGCGATCACAACGGTTCCGGTGCTTGTCCACAGTCTTGGTCGGGCCGATCCCCAGGTTTTCCCCGCCGCTGCACAGGGTGGCCGCAGCGTTTGATGCAGCGGGCTGAGGCGCCTAACGTCGCGTCCGCGAGGCGCCCGTCGGTGTGGACGGGCGAGCTGGGGAATGTCAGACCCTCTCGAGAACATGTGTTCGAACGGCGACGATAGGGGCCCTGGTGACGATCGAAGAACTCGAGTACGGCATGCCTGCCGAGGCGAGCCGCGGTGGCGGCGGGTTCGACCGCACCCCGCCGCAGGACCTCGACGCCGAGCGCTCGGTGCTCGGCGGCATGATGATCTCGAAGGACGCGATCGCCGACGTCGTCGAGCAGCTGCGCGGCACCGACTTCTACCGCCCCGCGCACGAGGTGGTCTACGACGCGATCCTCGACCTGTACGGCCGCGGCGAGCCCGCGGACGCGATCACCGTCGCCGACGAGCTGACCAAGCGCGGCGAGATCGGCCGCATCGGCGGCGCGCCCTACCTGCACACGCTCATCTCGTCGGTCCCCACCGCCGCCAACGCCGGCTACTACGCGCGGATCGTGCGCGAGCGGTCGGTGCTGCGCAAGCTCGTCGAGGCGGGCACGCGCATCGTCCAGCTCGGGTACGGCACGGACGGCGGGGACGTCGACGAGCTGGTGAACAACGCGCAGGCCGAGGTCTACGCGGTCACCGAGCGGCGCTCGTCGGAGGACTACGTGGTCCTCGGGGAGATCATCGGCGGCGCGGTCGACGAGATCGAGGCGGCCGGGCACCGCGGCGAGGGGATGATCGGCGTGCCGACCGGGTTCGCGGACCTGGACCGGCTGACGAACGGGCTGCACGCGGGGCAGATGATCGTGCTGGCGGCGCGGCCGGCCATCGGAAAGGCGCTCGCGCTCGACACCCCCCTGCCGACCCCGTCCGGCTGGACCACGATGGGCGAGGTCCAGGTCGGCGACCTGCTGATCGCCTCGGACGGCACCCCCACGCGCGTCGTCGCAGCGACGCCCGTTCTCACCGGGCGCCCGACGTACCGCGTGACGTTCGACGACGGCACCGCGATCGTGGCCGACGCATGGCACGAGTGGGAGACGAGCACCCGCGCGGAGCGCAGGGGCGTCTCCGGACCGGTCTCCGGCATCCGGACGACGGAGGAGATCCACGCGACGGTGCGCTGCGAGACCGCCGACGGTCGCGCGAACCATTCGATCGTCACGGCGCGCCCGCTAGAGCTCCCGGCCGCCGACCTGCCCATCGACGCCTACGCGCTCGGTGTGTGGCTGGGCGACGGCCACTCCGCGTCCGCGCGATTCACCAGCGCGGACCCCGAGATCGCGATGCTGATCGAGGGCCGAGGGCTCGTCGCGCGGGACATGGGCTCTTCCTCGGGCTCCGGCCCGGCGCGGCTGTACCAGGTCCAGCTTCCCGTCGAGCTGCTGGCCGAGCGCTCGTGCGAGGTGTGCGGGACCCGGTTCGTGCCGCGTCGGTCTCAGGTCCGCACCTGCGGCCGCTCGTGCGGTGGCAAGGTCAAGACGCTCTCGGGCCCCGTTCCGGTGCCGACGTGCCCGGACTGCGGCGTCGCGACGTCCGGCCTTCTGCGCTGCCAGGCCTGCCATGACGCGAACGGCACCGTGCACGGTCGCCTGCGGACGCTCGGCGTGCTCGGGGACAAGCACATCCCGGTCTCCTACCTGCGGGCATCGGGGACCCAGCGGCGTGACCTCCTCGCCGGCCTGCTCGACACCGACGGGACCGTCAACCCGACCGGGAGCGTGCAGATCGCGCTCACGAACCAGCGCCTCGCCGAGGACGTTCGGGAGCTCGT
>JBCECL010000077.1:0-15609 GCA_039207135.1 Brevundimonas sp. | reverse complement strand
GGAGGCGGCTGGCCGGGGTCAGGCCGGGCCGAGGAGGTCCGAGAAGTTCGGGACCTCGTCGTACAGGCCCGCCGGGGCGGCGGGCTCGCGGTCGGCGACCGTCTCGGCGAGCTCGCGGCCCGCGCGGCGGATGCGTGCGGGCAGCGGGTTGTCGCCGTCGCCGCCGGCGGTCGCCCAGTCGTCGGTCGCGGCGAACACGGACGTCGGCTGGACGTCTGCGCGCAGGTAGCCGAACAGGGGGCGCAGCGCGTAGTCGATGGCCAGCGAGTGTCGAGCCGAACCGCCCGTGGCGCCGAGCAGCACCGGCACCCCCGCGAGCGAGTCCGCCTCGAGGATGTCGACGAACGACTTGAACAGCCCGGCGTACGACGCCGAGAAGATGGGCGTCACGGCGATCACGCCGTCGGCGCCCTTGACCGCTTCGAGCGCCGCGGCGAGATCCCCCGTCGCGAAGCCCGTGAGCATGGTGTTGACGACCTCGTGCGCGAGGTCGCGCAGCTCGACGTTCCGGACCCGCGCGGTGATGCCGCGGGCCGCGAGCTCGGCGACGGTCGCGTCCGCGAGCCGGTCCGCGAGGAGCCTCGTGGACGACGGCTGGGACAGACCTGCCGAGATGACGACGATCGAGCGCTCGCTCATCGTTCCTTCTTCCTTCAGTGCTTCGAGTACACCAGTGCTTCGAGGGAACCCCGAGATGACTCGGTGGTTCGAGTGTCTCAACGCGAGACGGCGTCCGCTGCTTCCACGTCGTCCTCGGCCGTGCGACCGGTCCAGTGGTCGGCCGCCGCGACGGACTGCTCGTGCACCTCTCCCGCGGCCCGTGCGGCCGCGACGCGGTCGGCGTGCGAGGGCGGGTCGGACGGCACGTGCGCCGGCCGGGTGGCGTCCGCCTCGCGACGAAGGACGGGGACGACCTCCTCCGCGAGCAGGTCGATCTGCTCCAGCACGGTCTTGAGCGGCAGGCCGGCGTGGTCCATGAGGAACATCTGGCGCTGGTAGTGGCCCACCTGCTGGTAGAAGGCGCCGTACCGGTCGATGACCTGCTGCGGCGAGCCCACGGTCAGCGGCGTCTGCTCTGCGAAGTCCTCGAGCGAGGGGCCGTGCCCGTAGACCGGCGCCACGTCGAAGTACGGGCGGAAGCGCTCGACCGCGCGCTGGCTGTCCTTGTCCATGAACACCTGACCACCGAGGCCGACGATCGCCTGGTCGGCGGACCCGTGCCCGTAGTGCTCGAAGCGCTGGCGGTAGAAGTTCACCATCTGCGCGGTGTGCTCCATGGGCCAGAAGATCGCGTTGTGGAAGAAGCCGTCGCCGTAGTACGCGGCCTGCTCGGCGATCTCGGGGGAGCGGATCGAGCCGTGCCAGACGAACGGCGGCACCCCGTCGAGCGGGCGCGGCGTCGACGTGAAGCCCTGCAGCGGCGTGCGGAACTTGCCCGACCAGTCGACGACGTCCTCGGTCCACAGCCTGCGCAGCAGCGCGTAGTTCTCGATCGCCAGCGGGATGCCCTGACGGATGTCCTGGCCGAACCACGGGTAGACCGGGCCGGTGTTGCCGCGACCGAGCATGAGGTCCATGCGGCCGTCGGTGATGACCTGGAGCATCGCGTACTCCTCGGCCAGGCGGACCGGGTCGTTCGTCGTGATGAGGGTCGTCGACGTCGACAGCGTGATGTTCTTGGTGACGCCCGCGAGGTAGCCGAGCATCGTCGTGGGCGACGAGGGCACGAACGGCGGGTTGTGGTGCTCGCCCGTCGCGAAGACGTCGAGCCCCGCCTCGTCGGCGTGCCGCGCGATCGTCAGCATGTTCCGCACGCGCTCGGTGTCGTCCGGCGTGCGGCCGGTCGTCGGGTCGGTGGTGACGTCGCCGACGGTGAAGATCCCGAACTGCATGTTGCGCCTCACAGGTCTCAGATGTTCATGCGTTTGCATGTACTGACGCCCCAACCTCGAACCCTGCCCGACTATTCCTGCCCTGCCCGACCGAGTCCGCACGGTGACGCAGGTCACCCGGACGGACCACGGAACTTCCCAACTCGGACGTATGCGTGGGCACCAGGCGCAACCGCCGGTTAGCGTTGTCGACGGAAGGGCGGTGATCTGTGACCGACGATCGGTTTCGTGTCCTGGTGGTCGAAGACGACGTCGACACCGCGCAGTACGTGCGCACCGTGCTCGAGCGCAGGGCCGGGATGGTCGTGCAGGTCGTGCACGAGGCGATGTCCGCCCTCGAGGCGGTCGATCGCGACGAGTTCGACGCCGTCGTGACCGACATCCAGATGCCCGGCATGTCGGGGCTCGACCTGCTCGTCGAGCTGCGCTCGCGGGCACCAGGGGTTCCGGTCCTCGTCACGACGGCGTTCGCCAGCGTCGACTACGCCGTCGAGGCGCTGCGCCGCGACGCCGACGAGTTCCTGGTCAAGCCCGTGGCCGCCGCGACGCTCGTCGACCGGGTCTCGACGCTCGCGGCGCAGGGGCGCGACCGGCGCACCGAAGCCGGGAGCGGCGAGGTGGTCCTCGCCGTCGGGGCGCACCCGGACGACGTCGAGATCGGCATCGGTGGCGCGCTGGCCGCGCACCACGCGCACGGCGACACCGTCGTGATCCTCACGCTCTCGGGCGGAGACATCGGCGGCGACGCCGACGTGCGCCGGCACGAGGCCCTCGCGGCCGCGGCCGTGGTCGGCGCGCGGCTCTTCCTGCACGACTTCCCCGACACCCGGCTGGATCCGGCCGACGGCGTCATCACCGCGATCGAGGAGACCATCGCGCTCGTGAGCCCCACCATCGTCTACACCCACTCGCCGCACGACCGGCACCAGGACCACCGAGCCGTGCACGAGGCGGTCCAGGTCGCGGCCCGCAAGGTCCCCTTCGTCGGCTCGTTCCAGAGCCCGTCGACGACGATCGACTTCCGGCCGACGAGGTTCGTGCCGATCGAGGGCTTCGTCGAGACCAAGCTCGAGATGCTCGCCGCGTTCGCGTCGCAGAGCCACCGCGACTACATGGACCCCGACCTGGTGCGCAGCACGGCGAGGTACTGGGGCAGGTTCGGCACCGGAGGAGCGGTCGAGCCGCTCGAGATGGTGCGCGCGGCCGCGCTGATCTCCCGCTCGGGGGCGGCGAACGCCCTAGCAGCGGCTACGGCTCGCGTCGAGGACGAGCACGGGGGCCGTCGATGAGGGTGCTCGTGACGGGGGCAGGCGGGCCGGCGGGAGTTGCGGTGATCCGGTCGATGCTGCGCCGGGGCGACGTCGAGGTGGTGGCGGCCGACATGGATCGGTGGGCGGCCGGCCTCTACCTCGTCGACTCCGAGCACCGACGGCTCGTGCCGCCCGGGCTCGCCGACGAGTTCGTGGACGTCGTGATGACGATGTGCCGCGAGGACCGCATCGACGTGCTGTTCCCGACCGTCGACGTCGAGCTGCCGCGGCTCGCCGCCGAGCGCGACCGCCTGCACGACGCCGGCACGCACCTCGCGTCCCCGTCGCTGCGCACGCTCGAGACCTGCCTCGACAAGCTCGCGCTCGCACGCGCCTGCGAACGCACGTGCCGCGTGCCGCGCACCGAGCTGCTCGGCACGCCGCAGGCCGTCTCCGGCTGGGACTTCCCGGTGATCGTCAAGCCGCGACGCGGAGCCGGGTCGCGCGGCGTGCGCGTCGTGGCGTCGCAGGCCGAGCTGGACGCGGTGCACGCGGAGGAGGACCTGCTGGTCCAGGAGCTGCTGCCCGGCGACGAGTTCTCGGTCGACGTGCTCGCCGGCCTCGACGGCCGCATCATCGCCGCGGTGCCGCGCGCCCGTCTGCGGGTCGACTCGGGCGTGTCCGTCGCGGGAGTGACCGTGCACGACGAGGGCCTCGTCGCGACCGCGACGGCCGTCGCCCGGGCGATCGGGCTGACGACGGTCGCGAACGTGCAGCTCAAGCGCGACGCCGACGGCGTGCCGGCGCTGCTCGAGGTCAACCCGCGGTTCCCGGGCGCCATGCCCCTGACGATCGCCGCGGGCGTCGACATGCCCTCGATCACGCTCGACGCCGTGCTCTCGCGCAAGGTGCCGCGGACCATGGACTTCGCCGAGATCGCGAACGTGCGCTTCCTGGAGGACGTCTTCCTCCCGGTAGACCAGGTGCTGCCTCCGAGATGACGGAACCCGCGCCCTGGCCCGACCTCGATGGGGACCACCACGTCCACTCGACGTTCTCCGACGACGCGGTCAGTGCGCCGGTGGACAACCTCGCGGCGGCCGTCCGGGCGGGGCTGGCGACCGTGCGGATGGTGGACCACGTCCGCGCGAGCACGACGTACGTGCCCGACTTCCTCGCGGTCGTGCGCGGCCTGCCGCACCGCGACGGGCTCACGGTGCTGACCGGCGTCGAGGCCAAGATCCTCGACGCGTCGGGCGCGGTCGACGCGCCGGCCGACGTCCTCGCGGCTGTCGGCGGTGCCGGCGTCGACCGCGTGCTGCTCGCCGACCACCAGTTCCCCGGGCCGGACGGGCCGTGGAGCCCACGCGTCGCGTCCGAGCGGATCGCCGCGGGCCTGAGCGTTCCCGACGCGGTGGAGATCCTGGTGACGGCCACGACGCGGGCCATGCGGGTCGTGGGCCGCGCGCAGGTCGCCCACCCCTTCTCCCTGCTGCCCAAGATCGGGCTCACCGAGGACGACGTGAGCGACGAGCTGCTCGACGCGTTCGCGCAGGTCGCCGTCGAGACGGGCACGCTCGTCGAGGTGAACGAGAAGTGGCGGTGCCCCGGTCCCCGCGCGCGCGAGCGCTGGGCGAGCGCCGGGGTCCGGCTCGTCGCGGCGTCGGACGCGCACGTCGACACCGACGTCGGGCGGTACCCGTGGTTGGCGACGGTGGCACGCGCATGACCGGCCACGACGTCCTCGTCGTCGTGCTCCTCGTGGCGGTGCTCGTCGGCATCGTGCCCGTGGTGGCCGGGCTCGTGCAGTACCTGCTGGTCCCCGTGCACGCGTTCCGCAACCACCTGGGCGCCGCCGGACCGTACCTGCCGCGCGTGGTGGTCGTCGTCCCGGCGTGGAACGAAGGGGCGGTGCTGGGCGCGTCGCTCGAGCGGCTCATGCGGCTCGAGTACCCGCCGGACCGGCTGCGGGTCTACGTCGTGGACGACGCGAGCACCGACGACACGCCTGACGTCGTGCTCCGCAAGGCCGCGGAGCACCCGGGCCGGATCGTGCACCTGCGACGCGCGCAGGGCGGGCAGGGCAAGGCGCACACGCTCAACCACGGCATCGTGCACGCGCTCGCGGACGACTGGATGCAGGCGCTGCTCATCATGGACGCGGACGTGATCTACCGCCCCGACTCGCTGCGGCGCATGGTGCGGCACCTGGCCGACCCCGGGGTCGGTGCCGTCACGGCGTTCATCCGCGAGGGCTCCGGGAAGCCCGGGACGGTGTCGAGGTTCATCGGGTACGAGTACGTGACCGCGCAGGCGGCGGCCCGGCGCGCGCAGAACGTCATCGGTGCCATGGCGTGCCTGGCCGGCGGTGCTCAGCTGCACGCGCGGGCCAACCTCGAGGCGGTCGGCGGCCAGATCGACACCAGCACGCTCGCCGAGGACACGTACACCACGTTCCTCACGCAGCTCGGCGGGCGCCGCGTCGTGTTCGAGCCGGCCGCCGTCGTGCTGGCGGAGGAGCCCGACTCGGTGGTCGCCCTGTGGAAGCAGCGCGTGCGGTGGGCGCGCGGGAACGTGCAGATCACGCGCCGGTTCTCCGGGGTGTGGTTCCGCCGCCCGTTCTCGACGCGGGGCGCCGGGCACCGGCTCTCCTCGCTGACGTTCGGCGGCATCTGGTTCTCGATCTACCTGTTGCCCGTAGCGATGACGCTCGCGGCCGCGGGGCTCGTCGGTCTCTACTTCGTCGACCCCGAAGCCGCTCGGACCGCCTTCTCGTCGGCGTGGTGGGTCGCGGTCGTCGCGTACGTCTTCATCACGGTGAGCACGCTGCTGCTGGACCGCGACACCGCGCGTCGGTCGTGGCTGCAGGGCATCCTCTTCCCGGGCATCGGCGCGATCGTCGTGATGCTCGCCGCGTGGGTGCCCGGCCTCTGGGAGGAGCGCGTGCCGGACCTGTTCGGGTGGCAGCTGAGCGAGGGCGGCATCGAGGCGATGACGCTCGTCTTCTACTCCTGGACCGTGCTCGCGATGCTCGCGGCATGGCTCGTGCGCGCCGTCGAGCGCCTGCCCGGGGGACGCTGGCCGTCGCGCGCGCTGCTGTACGTCGTCGGCTTCGGGCCCGTGCTGTGCGCGATCACGCTCGACGCGTACGCGAAGCAGTGGCGCGGCGCGAGCACGCAGTGGGACAAGACGGAGAAGACCGGGCGGGTGGTGGGCTGATGGTCGACGACGACGTGCCGGACCCGTGCTCGGACGACGAGGTCCGCGCCGAGATCCGTGCGAACGCGCGCGCCGAACGGGCGCTGGTCGGCATCTTCCTCATCGCCGCGGCGGCGACCGCTGCCGTCCTGGTGCTGCTCGGGCTCGGATCATGAGCGTGCCGGCCGAGGCCACGCTGGTCGAGACCGACGAGGACCTCGGCTCTCGCGGCACCCGGTGGATGCGGTTCCTCGTCCGCTACATCGGGCCGGACGCCGGGGTCTTCGAGCGCCAGCTGCCGTTCGTGTGCGTGTACACGCTCGCGCTGCTCGTGGTCGCGGTCGTCCCCTCGGTGGTCACGAGCGGCGAGTGGGTGAGCCTGGGTGCCGCCGTCGCCATCAGCGTTCCGCTGCTCGGGGCGCTCGTGCCGTGGCACCGTCAGCGCCCCACGGCCCAGTTCGTGCTTCCGATCCTCCAGCTCGTCGCCGTCGCCCTGCTGCGCACGGGTACCGGCGGCAACTCGTCGATGTTCGGCTCGATGCTGTTCCTCCCGGTCGTGACGCTCGCCGGGCGGCCGAGCCGGGCGGGCGTGGTCATCGGAACCGTCGGTGTCGGTGCAGCGGTGGTCGTCCCGGTCCTGCTCGACGTGAACGTGGCCATCACGCCCAGCGCCCTCCTGCGCAGCCTCTTCGTCGCCGTCGTGGCCCTGACGATCGGGGTGATCGTCCACGAGGCGACCTCGCGCCTGCGCGCGCGAAACGCCGCGCTCGCGGGGATGCAGGTCGAGCAGATGCGCCTCAACGCTCGACTGCAGGAGGACACGATCCAGCTCGCGCGGCTGGCCCGCGCGAACGACTCCGTGCGCACCCAGCTGGTCTCGGTGATGGACGCGGTGACGGAGCAGGCGATCATCGCGACCGACGCCGAGGGGACGATCGAGCTGTTCAACCCCGGCGCCGAGCACCTGTTCGGCTACGGGCGCGACGACGCCGTGGGCCAGCTCAACCTCGTCGCGCTGCACGAGCGTGACGAGCTCGAGCGGCGCTACGTCGAGATCTTCGGGGTCGACGAGGCGACCGCGCGAGAGGCGGACGACGAGTCGCTGTTCGCGGCGGTCGCCGCCCCCACGATGTTCGACGGGGTGCTGGTCCTCGACTGGGCCTTCCGGCGGCGAGACTCCTCGCGCGGCACGATGCAGCTCACGATCACGCGACGCACGGATCCCGACGGGTCGACCGTCGGGTACGTGATGGTCGCGACGGACGTGACGGCGGAGCGCGAGGCGGCGCGCCTCAAGGACCAGTTCGTGAGCCTCGTCAGCCACGAGCTGCGCACGCCGCTGGCCTCCGTGCTCAGCTACACCGGTCTCATCCTCGACGGACCCGACCCGCTGACCGAGGAGCAGCACGAGTTCCTCGTGGTCATCGAGCGCAACGCCCGACGACAGCTGCGGCTGGTCTCCGACCTGCTGCTCACCGCGCAGCTCGACGCGGGGACGTTCTCGATCCGGCGGGGGGACGTGGACCTGTCGGACGTCGCGCGCGCGACGGTCGCGGCGGCAGCTCCCGGCGCCGAGGCCGCACGGGTCGTGCTCGCCGTCCAGGCGGGAGACGTGCACGTGCCCGGCGACGCCATGCGCCTCGAGCAGGTCCTGGCCAACCTGGTCTCGAACGCCGTGAAGTTCACGCCCCCTGGCGGGACGGTCGACGTGCGCGTCGAGGCGACGCCCGACGGCGGCGCGACGGTCGAGGTGGCGGACACGGGCATCGGCATCCCGCCCGACGAGCTCGACCTCCTCGCGACGAGGTTCTTCCGCGCGTCCACGGCGACCAAGCTCGCCATCCCAGGGGTCGGGCTCGGGCTCCTGATCGCGAAGGCCGTGGTCGAGGCGCACGGAGGAACGATGTCCATCGTCAGCCGTCTGGGGCACGGCACGACGTTCACGGTCGAGCTCCCGGGACCCTCGACGCCGTCCTGAGGAGCCGCCCGGAAATCGGACGTATCAGGCACCGCGTTCGCTGTCCTTTCCTCTCCGGTGCGTCGAAAACGGCGCCGCGAGAACCCGGTCCGGGCACCCCCGGACCGAGCCCCGAAGGACGAACGATGAGCACACACACCTCTGCCGCCATCGGCACGGAGTTCACCGCCGCGACCGCCACCGCCGTCGCGGCCCTGACCGAAGCGCTCGACAGGGTGCACCTGCCCGGGTCGCCCCGCTACGCGGAGCTGACGGTCACCAGCAACGTCACGAAGGCCGTGCGGCCGCTCGCCGTCGTCGAGGCGACCGGCCCGGCCGACGTCAGCCTCACGCTGCGCGTCGCGGCGGCCGCGGGCGTCCCCGTCGCCGTTGCGGGCACCGGGCACGGCGCCACCGAGACCATGCAGGACGCGATCCTGGTCCACACCAAGGCGCTCGACGAGCTCACGGTCCACGCCGACGAGCGCTGGGCGCGCGTCGGCGCGGGCGTCAAGTGGGCCGCGGTGCTCGCGGCGTGCGCCCCGTACGGCCTGGCCGGCCTGTGCGGCTCGTCGCCCGACGTCGGCGTCGTGGGCTTCCTCACCGGCGGCGGCGTCGGGCCGCTCGCGCGCTCGTACGGCCTGTCGTCGGACACCGTGCGCGCGTTCGACGTCGTCACGGGCGACGGCGTGGTCCGACGCGCGTCCGCGACCGAGAACCCCGACCTGTTCTGGGGCCTGCGCGGCGGCAAGGGCTCGCTCGGCATCGTCACCGCGGTCGAGATCGACCTCGTCGACCAGGCGACCATCTACGGCGGCGCGATCTGGTTCGACGGCGCCGACGCCACCGCCGTGCTGCGCACCTGGAGCGTGTGGACCGACCTGCTCCCGCAGGAGGGCACGACGTCCGTCGCCGTCATGCGCCTGCCCGACATGGAGCTGTTCCCCGAGCCGCTGCGCGGCCGTACGACGATCTCGCTCCGGTTCGCCTGGACCGGCGACCCGGCCGTCGGGGAGGAGATGATCCGCGCGATGCGGGCGGTGGCGACGCCGCTGATCGACACCGTCTCCGTGCTTCCCTACTCCGAGGTCGGCGCGGTGCACTCCGACCCTGACGACCCGATGCCGCTGCACGAGACCTCGCTGCTGCTCGACGACTTCGGCCCCGACACCGCGGACCGGCTCGTCGAGCTCGTGGGCCCCGACGCCCCGAGCACGCTCGCGATGGTCGAGGTCCGCCAGCTCGGCGGCCGGCTGCACACCGGGCCCGACTGCGCGTTCGCGCACCGGACCGCGGCCTACCAGGTCTTCACGCTCGGCGTGATGATCCCGGAGATCGCTCAGCTCGTAATCGCCGAGTCCAACCGGCTCGGCGCCGAGCTCGCGCCGTGGGCGCGCACGGGCGGCCTGCCGAACTTCACGGACACGGCCGGCTCGGTGTGGGCGTCGCGGGTGTACACCCCGGCGGTCGCCGCGCGCCTGCGTGAGCTCTCGCACCGGTACGACCCGGCGGGCGTGCTGCTCGCCGCGCGCGGCGTGCGCGCGTGAGGTCGTCGCGCGAAGGCGGCTCAGCCGTCCGCGCCCGGGCGATCCTCGGGTGCGGACGGCGCGGCCAGCGCTGACGCCGGGGGCGTCGGGTCGGCCGGGGTCGGGTCCGTCGTGGGCTCGGCCGAGGGGGTCGGGTCGCTCGTCGGCTCCTCGGTGGGAGTCGGGTCGGCGGTCGGGTCGTCCGTCGGAGTCGGAGTCGGCGAAGGCGTCGGGTCGTCGCTCGGAGCGGGCGTCGGGTCGTCCGTCGGCTGGGGCGGCGCGGGTGTGAGGTCGGTGTTCGGGGGCGTCGGTGCCGGCGCGAACTCCGGGGCCGTCCGCAGCACGACCGTGCTCGGGACCGCCTCGGTGAACTCGGCGGCGGTCCAGCCGAGGTGCGGCGCGACGGCCGCGACGCCCGCGACGGCGAGCGCCGTCAGCAGCCGCGTCCAGGTGGCGCGGTCCGCGCCGACCAGGCGACGGCCCTCGTCGTCCTCAGCCGCGCAGAACGGCATCGACGTGCCTCTCCTGCGAGTTGGCCCGCGGCGCCGGGCGACCGCGGCGCCGACCGTCGGCGACGGCCAGGATCTCGAGGACCGCGAGCGAGACCAGCGGAGGCACGAGCATCACGGCTCGTCCGATGGGCGAGCTCGCCCACTGCAGCACCCAGCCCCACTTGGGGTGCACCGTCAGGACGATCCCGCGCACGCGCGTGATGGGCGTCGCGTCGGGGTCGTTCTCCTCGTTCGCGTCACCCTTGGTGATGATGTGCGGCGACTTGGGCGGGGACGGCTGACCCGGCGTGCCCTGCGAGCCGACGATGTTCACGAGCGCGACGATCCGGTGCGTCACCAGCTCGTCCGAGAACGGCGGCCAGAACGAGACCACGAGGCCGGGCTTGAGCTGTGACGGGTCGGTGACGTTCTGCATCACGACCGCATCGCCCGCGTCGAAGTACGGCGCCATCGAGCCCGAGGTCACGATGAGCAGCCGCTGGTCGTGCAGCTGGTACCACATGGGGATCGCCAACGACATCGCGTAGGCGCCCGCGCACACCACGATGACGGTCCACAGCGCCACCGACACCAGACGCCGTCGCTTGCGCGGTCGCGCGGACCGGGCCAGCCCGGCGGGCTGCACGACGGGCCGCGGTCGTCGACGCTCGACGGTCGCGGCTACCGGGTGCAGGTCCGGTCGGGGCATGGGCTACCGGCGTGACGTGTCGGTCTGGTTCTCGTTGAACTTGAGCTGCATCGCGTTGAACGTGAGCGTGATGTCTGCCGACGTGCTCTGGTACTCGTTGCCGGCGGCCTCGTTGAAGGACACGCGTGCGCACAGCACCTCGGAGACGCCGGAGTTCAGCGTGCGGTTGCCGGGGGAGCCGACGGTCGCGCCGCCGACGATGCGCTCGTCGGGGATGCCCCACGTGCCGCTCGAGCTGCCGATCGGCGTGAGGGGGTCGACGCCCGCGAGCGTGCACGCGTTGGCGCTGGTCACCTTGTACAGGTCGAGGTGCAGCTGGCTCGGCAGGTCGCCCGTCGCGGCGGTGGCCGCGGACCGGACGGAGTACTCGAACGCGAGGCTGCCGCTGTTGTCGAGCTCGACGGGCGCCACGATCTGCGCGCCCGGGATGAGGTTGTCGAACGGGACCGAGAACTCGAGGTCGTTGTTCGCCGTGAGGTCGAGCGAGCCGGTCTTGATCGTGGCACCGGACGACTCGACGTCGGAGAACAGCGCGGAGGTCGTCAGCGAGGTGACGCCCACAGCCGCGAGGCCCACCACGACGACCGTCGTCCAGAGACGACGCCGACGAGGGCGGTCGTGCTGTGCGGGGGCAGGATCGATCATCTCCTGCAGCAGGTCGTCCATCACGAGCGGTCGCTCCTTCGGTCGGTACGGGGACGATCAGCCCCTCCCTCGTGCATCGGCGGATTCGCCGCGATCTTGAGGGCCGTGCGAGAAGTGTGCGTCACTTCACCCTGCTTCTGCGATTTGCGCGCGTGTGTCGCGCCCCGGCTCGGCTGCGGGAGCATCGGGAGCTCCAGCAGCTCGTCGGCCGGGATGGCTCGTGAGTAGAGGTAGCCCTGGGCCTGGTCGACGCCGAGCCGGCGCAGCGTGGCCGCGGTGACCTCGTCCTCGACGCCCTCTGCCACGACCCGCAGGCCGAACGAGTGCGCGAGATCCACCATCGCCTGGACGACGACGTGCGCGCTCTCCCGCCCGCCGTCACCGAGGTCGGAGACGAACAGACGGTCGATCTTGAGCTCGCCGACGGGCAGGTCGCGCAGCTGGGCGATCGAGGTGTTCCCGATGCCGAAGTCGTCGATCGCGACGCGGACGCCGATCGCGTTCAGCCGCTCGAGCACGGGGACGACGCGCGAGGGGTCGGCCACCAGCGCGGTCTCGGTGATCTCGACCTCGAGCAGCTGGGCCGGGACGTCCAGGTCCGCGAGCAGCTCCTCGATGACCTCGACCACGCCCGCAGAGGTCACGTCGTGCGCGGAGAGGTTGACCGCGACCGGGGTCGAGCGGCCGTCGGCCCGCCACCTGGCGAGCTGCTCGACCGCGGACGTCAGCGCGTGCCGCGTGAGCTCGTGGATGACGCCCGACTGCTCGGCGAGCGGGATGAACACGCTCGGCAGCAGCAACCCGCGGGTGGGGTGCCGCCACCGCATGAGCGCCTCGAGCCCGACGATGCGGCCAGTGTCGAGATCGACCTTCGGCTGGTAGTGGAGCTCGAGCTCGTGGGCGGTGCCCGGCTCGGGGTGCAGGGCGCGGTGCAGGTCGCCGAGCAGGACGAGGCGGGCCGGCGACGAGTGGTCCTCGTCGGCCGAGTAGGTCGCGACTCCGGTGCGGTGGTGCTTCGCGGCGTACATCGCGACGTCCGCGGTGCGCATGAGCGACGAGGCGTCGTCGGCGTGGTCGGGCAGGCACGAGACGCCGACGGACGTCTCGACGTGCAGCAGCATCTCGCCGAGCTGGAAGGGCGGGCCGAACAGGTTGCGCACCCGGTTGGCGAGCCGCTCCGCGTCCTCGACCGAGCGGACGTCGGTGAGCAGGATCGCGAACTCGTCGCCCCCGAGGCGCGCGACGACGTCCTCGTCGCGCAGCGCCTTGCGCAGCCGGTCGGCGACCTGCTCGAGCAGCTCGTCGCCGCGGTCGTGGCCGAGCGAGTCGTTGATGTCCTTGAACCGGTCGATGTCGAGCAGCACCATGCCGAGCCGCGCACCCTCGCGCTGGGCGTCGGCGACCGTCTTGGCCATCCGCTCGGTCAGGAGGCGGCGGTTCGGCAGGCCCGTCAGGGAGTCGAGCAGCGCCAGGCGCGCATTCTCGAGCGCGGTCGCCTGCAGGCGCTTCGACGTCGTGAACACCGTCCTGAACAGCAGCAGCCACAGCGCGACCAGCCCGCCCGTCACGACGAGCGCGACCTTGGCGACCGCGGACCGCAGCGCCGCGGCCGCGTGCGTGTGGTCGACGAGCACCTCGGCCGTGCCGATCACCGCGCTCGGCGCCGCGTTCGTCTCCTGGGTCGCGCGCGCGTCCTCGGCGCGGACGGGCACGTACACGTCGAGCACCTGCTGCTGCTCGCTGTCCGAGCCCGGGCCCTCCCCGCCGCGCACGTCCACGAGGACCTTGGCGTCGGGGACGCCGCTGATCATGACCGCGTTGTTGCGCGCGGTGTCAGGGAATCCCGTGGTCGCTCCGTCGCGGCTGTACATCAGGGCGCCGACGGTGCTCCACAGCCGGAGGCCGACGATGCGCTCCTCGAAGCCGGAGATCGCCCTCGTGACCGAGTCGATCTGCTCGGGCGTGAGCTGGCCGTCCGTGAACGACGAGACCGTCAGCGGCGCCGTCGCGTAGGTCGCCACCGACTCGGCCGCCGCGGTGCCGTCGTTGACGGCCTGCTCCCGCATCACGTTCGCGGTCACCCACACCAGCGCGCACCCGAGCGCGGCCATCGCGAGGATGCTGACGAACGCGAAGTAGCGCGTCAGTGACCACCGCCGGCGTGCTCGCGACGACCACACGCTGGACCTCCCTCGTGCGCACGTCGACCAGCGCGCGTGAGGCGACAGTACCGCCGCGGATCCTCGGGAACGTCAGCGGCACGGGTGGTGTTGCGCCTGTCGGGGGATGCTGGCTCCGACGAAGGGCGTCGGGCCGGTGCCCGAGGACGAAGGAGGCCGACGTGACGTACGACGTGACCAAGACCGACCAGGAGTGGGCCCTCGAGCTCAATCCGCAGGAGTTCCAGGTGCTGCGCAGGGCCGCGACCGAGCGGCCGTGGACCGGTGCGTTGCTCGACGAGAAGCGCACGGGTGTCTACCGCTGTCGCGCGTGCAGCGCAGAGCTGTTCCGCTCGGAGGCGAAGTTCGACTCGCACTGCGGCTGGCCGAGCTTCTACACCCCGCTGGCCGGCGACGCCGTCGAGCTCATCGAGGACCGGACGCACGGCATGGTGCGCACCGAGGTCCGCTGCGCGCGGTGCGGCTCGCACCTCGGGCACGTGTTCGACGACGCCCCGCAGACCCCGACCGGTGACCGGTTCTGCATGAATTCTGTGAGTCTGACCTTCGATCCGCAGGTGTGACCCGAACGGGTGTAGGCCAACTGGTCGACACGTGTCGGACACGCCTGAAGTCGGGAGCTGTTCCTGCCGATAATGCATTCGTGGAACAGCTCCTGACGGTCCGACGGTGGAGGCGCTACGGCGCTGACCGCCTGTACGTGACGCAGGAGTCCGGCGCGCGGGTCGGGTCGGTGGACCTGCAGTCCGGCGAGGTCGTCGTCGACGACCCGGTCCTGGAGGACCGCCTTCGTCGTGCCGCCCAGGAGTTCCTGCGGGCCGACGTCGCCGAGCTCGTCCTGCCCGTCCCGTCCCGCACCAGCGAGGCGCTCGAGCCGGCCGACCAGGCTGCGCTCGAGGCCTGGCTCGGCAACGACCGCGACTCGAACGACGTGCTCGACCTGTCCGGTGGCCGTGCCGAGCGCGGCTCGCCGCTGCGGGCCCGCCTCGAGCGGCTCGCGGCCGAGGGCTGGCAGGTGGTGCACGACGTGCCGCTCGGCCGGCAGGGTTCGCTGGTCGCGCACCTGCTGTTCGGACCCGGCGGCATCTTCACGATCGCCGAGCACAAGCTCGCGGGCCGGCACGTCCGGCTCGACGGACGCGTCATCGAGGTCGACGGCGAGTCGGCGTCCTACCTGCGCGACGCGCGGCTAGAGGCGCAGCGCACGCACGCGCTGCTCGTCGCCGCCGGGTGCGCGTCGATCACCGTGCGCAGCGTCGTCGTGGTCCAGGGCGAGCTCGAGATCGCCACGCGGCAGGACCCGCTCGCGCCCACGCTCGTCGTCCCGCGCCACGTGGTTCCGGCGGTGTTCCGCGCGATGCCCACGGTCCTCGGGCCCGAGCGCGTCGCGGCGCTCGCCCACGTCGCGCGCCAGCGCGCCACCTGGGGCCGCTGAGCCCGTCCGTCGCCCCTCGACCTGGGTGCTAGAACCCATGCGCAGGCGGTGGTCTGTCAACCAAGGCCCCTGGTGGGCAAGGATGTGCCCGTGGTCGACGACAACTTCCGTGAGCTGGAGCGCGAGCTCGGGCTCTTCCTGCGCCGCGCGCACGCCTCCTCGGCGGCCGTGGCGCGTGACGTGCACCCGGACCTCGAGCCGGCGGCGTACGAGCTGATCGCCCTGATCGCGGCCACCCCGGTGGTGCGGGCGAGCGATCTCGCGGCGCACATCGGCGTGGGGCGCGGCACGATGTCCCGCCAGCTCAGCCGGCTGGAGTCCCTGGG
>JBCECL010000076.1:10681-15796 GCA_039207135.1 Brevundimonas sp. | reverse complement strand
GGGCGCGAGTACCTGCGGATCATCTACGGCCCGGACTACACGGTGCCGGCGAACCTCGTCCGCCTCAAGGACCGCAACCTCGGGCCCAAGCGCTCGCTCGCGCTGCGCGAGTACGCGCTGGGCCTGGAGGCGCTCGAGCGCGTGGCCCGCGGCGAGCCGCTGTGGCGGGTTCACGAGCCCGTGTTCGCCGTCCTCGCGCTCGAGGCCGAGCCGGTCGACCCGCGGCTGTAGGCCCCCCGGCTGCGCCCCTCGGGCACCGGACGCGCCTTCCATGGAGGGTGTGCGCGGACGGTGTGGGAGGCGCTGGTGGGAGTGGTCTGACCTGCGCAGATCCAGGTGGGAGCGTGACCAGTTGTGGTCACATTCCCACACCGCACTTACTGCGGGGTAAGGGTTGACACGGGGGGCCCGAAGGGTACGTTTTGTCCTGCCCGCGACCGATTTCGGCGTCGCGCGACGAGGCGCCAACGACGGCGTCGTGTCGCGCGGGACCGTCCGGCTGTGGGCGTCGATCACTGACCTCCAACGCTGAAAGGTCATCCATGCAGCTCTCCCACCGCCCGCACCGGCGGTCGCACAGCTCGGGTCGTCGCATGGGCGCGGCGATCCTGTCCGTCGCGCTCGCCGCGACCGTGTCCGCCGCGCTCGCAGCCCCCGCAGGCGCGACCAACAACAACGAACCCGACCTCGGCCCGAACACGATCGTGTTCGACCCCAGCATGTCGGTCGACTACATCCAGCACACCGTCGACGCGATCCACGACCAGCAGGTCGACGCGGAGATGGGTGACGGCCGGTACGCCCTGCTGTTCAAGCCGGGCACCTACGGCACCACCGAGCACCCGCTGCGCTTCCAGGTCGGGTACTACACGGAGGTCGCGGGCCTCGGGCTCAACCCCGGCGACGTGAAGATCAACGGCGCGATCGAGGTCTACAACCGCTGCCTGCCCCCGGCGCCGGACCAGACCTCCAACTGCATCGCGCTGGTCAACTTCTGGCGCTCGCTGTCGAACCTGTCCATCAACTTCGTCGGCGGCAGCGACGGCTGCCGCAACTCGGCCAACTTCTGGGCCGTGTCGCAGGCCGCACCCATGCGCCGCGTCGAGCTCACGGGCGTCAACCTCTCGCTCATGGACTACTGCACGGCCGGCCCGCAGTACGCGAGTGGCGGCTTCATCGCCGACTCGAAGCTGCCGTTCGTGGTGAGCGGCTCGCAGCAGCAGTTCCTCACGCGCAACAGCTCGGTCGAGGGCTGGAGCAACGCCGTGTGGAACCAGGTGTTCTCGGGAGTCGAGGGTGCGCCCGCGGGCGGTCCCTTCACCGACGACAACAAGTACACGACGCTCGCTGCGACGCCCCTGTCGCGGGAGAAGCCGTTCCTGTACGTCGACAGCAAGGGCAAGTGGGCCGTCTTCGTGCCTGACGCGGTCAAGGACTCGTCGGGCACGTCCTGGAAGAGCGGCCAGACCGCCGGCAAGTCGATCCCGCTGAAGAAGTTCTTCGTCGCGCAGCCCGGTGACAACGTGAAGTACATCAACCGGGCGCTCGCCGAGGGGCAGAACGTGCTGCTCACCCCGGGCATCTACCACAACAGCAAGCCCATCACCGTGGTCCGTCCCAACCAGGTCGTGCTCGGCCTCGGGCTCGCCACGATCGTGCCGGAGAACGGCTCGGTCGGTCTGCGGACGGTCGACGTCGAGGGCGTCAAGATCGCGGGGATCATGTTCGACGCCGGCGCGGTGAACTCCCCGTCGCTGCTGACCGTCGGCACGCCGCTGTCGAAGATCGACGCGCTGGGCCGCAAGCCGCACCTGTCCGACCCCAAGAACCCGACGACGCTCAGCGACGTCTTCTTCCGGGTCGGCGGCGCGCACCAGGGCCGGGCGACGCAGTCGCTCGTGGTCAACGCCAACAACGTGATCATCGACCACACCTGGGCCTGGCGTGCCGACCACGGCACCGACGGCGTGGGCTGGACCGTGAACACGGCCGAGACCGGCGTGCTGGTCAACGGCAACGACGTGCTCGCCACGGGCCTGTTCTCCGAGCACTACCAGAAGTACAACGTCATCTGGAACGGCGAGCGGGGCAAGACGATCTTCTTCCAGAACGAGCTGCCGTACGACGCGCCCAACCAGGCCGCCTGGCGGCACGGCTCGACGCTCGGCTACGCCGCGTACAAGGTGTCCGACAAGGTCACCACGCACGAGGCGTGGGGTCTGGGCAGCTACATCTACACCAACGTCGACCCGACGCTGCACGCCACGAACTCGTTCGAGGTCCCGCAGCGCCACGGCGTGAAGCTGCACAACATGATCATCGTCTCGCTCAACAACGCCGGGAACATCGACCACATCGTCAACGGTGTGGGCGGTCCGGCGCTCGCTGCGCCGGGCGGATCGACCACGGCCTACCTGGCCGAGTACCCCGTGGCTCCCTGACACGGGCATGACGACGGGCGGGCGCTCCCCTGCGGGGGGCGCCCGCCCGTTCTTTGTCCCCAGCGGGACAGCGGCTCAGCGGAAGGCGCGGACCTCGACCGGCAGACCGGTCGCGATGGCGAACCGCCGCGCCCACGCGAGCGCCTCGGTCTCGTCGTGCACGTCGACCACCGTGAACCCGCCCACGTGCTCGGCCGTCTCGACGAACGGGCCGTCGTGCACCACGATCCCGTCCCCGGCGTGCCGCACGGTCTTGGCCTCCGACGGCAGCTGCAGCCCTCCGGCGAAGACCCACAGGCCCGCGGTCCGCAGCTCCTGGTCGAGCTCGTCGACGTCGCGCATGATCTGGTCGAGGTCCAGGTCTGCCGGGGGCGGTCCCGCCGGTTCGACGACGGTGAGCAGGTACTTCGCCATGGTGTCCTCCTGTGTCTCGGGGTTGGTCGTCGGTACGGAGATGACGTGCGAGGCGCGCGCGGATCGACAAGGGCGGACCGTTCGAGCCGGCGCCGCGGGCGGTCGTCGGCTCGGGCACCATTCGACCGCGCGAGCGCGTCGGGCGCTACTCCCCGCGCGCAGAAAGGGCTGGTGAGAGGGCCGAACCGTCAGCACACTTGGGGAGAAAGGGTGCAGGCTCGCCCGGCGGGGCGCGCCGTCGGCCCGACTGCGGCACGCTCGGGGGACGGGCGTCGGCGGGCGCCCGGCAACCCCAGCATGAAGGAGTGTCGATGGCGTACGCCCGCTTGCACCGACCGATCGCTGCCGCGGTCGTCGGAGCGCTGACCGTTCTGACGCTCGGCGCCTGCACGGACGACCCCCCGAGCCCGCGCGCCGCCGCGAACGCGCTCGCCGAGGCGCTCGAGAGCGGCGACTTCAGCAACGCCGGCTTCGTCGCCGTCGGTGACGCGACCACGGCGACCAAGGTGCGGACGCAGACCTTCGAGGCCCTGGGCGACCGCAAGCCGACCGTGACGGTGCGGTCGGTGACGGTCGACCCGGACGACGCGAAGGCCGCCACCGCGACCATCGCCTACACGTGGGACATGGACGCGTCGGACACCGACTGGACGTACCAGGTCAGCGCGCGGATGCAGCGCGACAAGCAGTGGCGCACCGAGTGGAGCCCGGCCCTGCTCGTGCCGGACCTCACCGAGGGCGAGGTCGTGTCCGTGACGCGCGAGCGAGCCCCGCGCGCGAACGTGCTCGGCGGCGACGGGACCGCGATCGTCGAGGACCGCAAGGTGTGGCGCATCGGGATCGACAAGACCCACGTCGCCGCGGCCAAGCAGAAGGCGGCGGCGCTCGCCCTGGCCCGGGCCCTGGACCTGGACGCCGCCGACTACGCCGCGCGCGTCGCGGCGGCCGGGCCGAAGGCGTTCGTCGAGGCCATCGTCGTGCGTGACGGCGACCCCGACTACGACGTGGACAAGCTGGGGGACCTTGCCGGGGTGGACCCGGTCGCGGCGACGCTCCCGCTCGCGCCGACCAGGACGTTCGCGCGCCCGGTGCTCGGCGCGGTCGGCGAGGCGACGGCCGAGACGATCGAGAAGTCCGGCGGCGCGATCGCCGCGGGCGACCTGACGGGCCTGTCCGGCCTGCAGCGTCAGTACGACGAGCAGCTGCGCGGCCGCCCGGGGCTGACCGTGCAGGCGGTCAGCGCCGACGGCTCCGCGCGCCGCGACCTGTTCTCCGTCGCGCCGCAGGCGGGCACGCCGCTGCGCACGACGCTCGACCCGGCGATGCAGGAGGCCGCCGAGCGGATCCTGTCGCGCGTCGGTCCGGCCAGCGCGATCGTCGCGATCCAGCCGTCGTCGGGCGACGTCCTCGCGGTGGCGAGCGGGCCCGGCAGCAAGGGCATGTCGACGGCGACGCTCGGGCAGTACGCCCCCGGGTCCACGTTCAAGGTCGCGACCGCGCTCGCGCTGCTGCGCTCGGGCGCAAACCTCGACAGCAGCATGACGTGCGCGCCCAACATCGTCGTCGACGGCCGGCCGTTCACGAACTTCCCGGACTACCCGGCCGCGCACCTCGGCGAGATCGACCTGCGCACCGCGTTCGCGAACTCGTGCAACACGGCCTTCATCTCGCAGCGCAACACGACGACGCAGGACGCCCTGATCGACGCAGCCGGGTCGCTCGGCCTGGTGCCGGGCGCGGACCTGGGCTTCGCGGCGTTCCTCGGCGCCGTTCCGGCCGACTCCGACGGCACCGACCACGCGGCGACGATGATCGGCCAGGGGCGCGTGCTGGCCTCGCCGCTCGGCATGGCGACGGTCGCCGCGTCGGTCGTGCACGGCGCCACCGTCACGCCTCGCCTCGTCGTCCAGGACGACGAGTCTGCGGCGCAGACGGCCACGGAGACGCCCACGCAGTCACCCTCCGAGCCATCGCCCACCGAGACGTCCCGGCCGCTCGTGCCGCTGACGTCGAGCGAGTCCGACGAACTGCAGAAGCTGATGCGGGCCGTCGTGACCGACGGCGGGGCGAAGTTCCTGCAGGACGCCGGTGAGTACGTGATCGCCAAGACGGGCACGGCGCAGTTCGGTCCGACCGACGACCTGCGCAACCACGTGTGGATGATCGCGGGCAAGGGCGATCTGGCCGTCGCGGTGTTCGTCGACGAGGGCGAGTACGGGTCGACGACCGCCGGTCCGCTGCTCGAGAAGTTCCTCCGCGC
>JBCECL010000076.1:0-10581 GCA_039207135.1 Brevundimonas sp. | reverse complement strand
CCCAGAACGGGACGAATGGGTGAAAAAGATCGCCCGTTCGAGTGAACCCTGCCAGGATCGAACCAGGACCCCGAGGCGAGTGAGCCGTCGCGGGGCCGACAGTCACCGCGCAGGGGGGGTGCTGTGATGGCGCGAGCCGTCAGTTCCTGGGTCGACGCCTCCGCGCGCCCGTCGACGGCAGGTCGTGCCGTTCCGTCGTCCACCGGCCTGGAGCGTCGGGTCGCGCTGCACCGGCTGAGCGCCATCCCGGCAGACGGGGGTCTGGGGCTCGTCGTCGGGCCGCGTGGCTCGGGCAAGACGACGCTCGCGACCCAGTACGCGCGCACGTCCCAGGTCCCGGTGCTCTGGGCGCGCTGCGTGCCCGGCGGGCTCACGGTCCGCCACCTCGGACGCACGGTGACGGCGGCGACGCCGGCCGACCTCACGCGCCTGGCGGGCTCGCTGCGCCGGCCCGCGCTCGTCGTGGTCGACGACGTGGACCTGCTCAGCGGCAGGGTCACCGCGGAGGTCGTCGAGCGGCTGCTGCTCGACTCGTCGCGCGGGATCCGCGTGCTGCTCGCGTCGCGGTGCGATCCGGGCATCAACCTGCTGCGCTCCGAGCTGCCCGAGCCGGTGCTCGTGGGTCCGGGCGACCTGGCGATGCGGGCCTGGGAGGTCGAGCGACTCTTCTCCGACGTGTACGAGATGCCGCTCGTACCGCGCGACGCCGCCGCGCTCACCGTCGCGACCGACGGCTGGGCCGCGGCCCTGGACCTGTTCCACCGCGCCACCGCGAACCTCCTGCCGGCCGACAGGCGACGGGCGGTGCGGGCGATGGCCGACGACGTGCGCCTCGCGAGCGACTACGTGGCCACCCACGTGCTCGCCGACCTGGACCCCGAGCTCGTCGAGCTGCTGGTGGCCACGTCGTGCTTCGACGTGCTCACCGAGGACCGGTGCCGGGAGCTGGTGGGCCACGCGGGCACGGGTGCGGCGCTGCGCACGCTGCGGGATCGCTGGTCTCTCGCGACGAGCGACGACGGCGTGCGCTTCCGGCTCGGACGCGTGCTGCGCCAGCACCTGCGCGCCACGCAGTCCGACCGGCTCGGGTCCGCGACCGCGGGCTGGTACCTCCGGGCGGCGGCCATCGTCCAAGCGGAGGGTGCTGCGGCCGCGCCGCACCCGCGTCGCGCGGACGTCCCGACCGAGCTGCCTGCGACGCTCGAGGTCGCCGCGAGCCGGGAGCCGCTCGCGGTCGCGCGCGCGAGCCGCGTCCTGCACGGCGGCCGACCGAACCTGGTCGAGGGGCTCGCGCTGATGCTCGCCGGCAACCAGCGCGCCGCGCACGACCTGCTGCACCGCACGAGCCAGGACCCCGACGCGTCGACCGTCGAGGTGCTCGTCGCCCGCGTCGCCGAGGCGGCGTTGACGGGCGGAGACTCCGACCTGGTCGTGACGGCGCTGGACGGCGTCTACGTGGCCGCGGTCGAGCACGGGTTGACGTGGCTCGCGCACGTCACGCACGGCATGATCTCGGCGGTCGTCGGCCCCGCTGGAGCCGAGCGCGCGCTGGTGGACGAGTGCGACGCGCTCGACGACCCGTGGGGTGCCGCGCTGGTGCGAGCGTGGGCGGCGTTCGTCGCGCTGCAGCGGAGCGGGCTCGACCCGGACGCGTGGGACGAGGTGACGCGGCGCTGGCAGGCTCTGGGCGCGGGCGTCCCCGCGGCCTGGGCGCGCGCGTGCGGCGCCCTCGTCGCGGCGGGTCTGCAGCTTCCCGACGCCGCGCACGACGCACGGGTCGCCGAGTCGGTCGCGCGCGCTGCCGGAGCACCCGGCGCGCTGCCCCTCGCGTACGCGGCGATCGCGTACGCGAGCGGAGCCGACGACGCGGAGTTCGCCGAGCTCACCGAGCTGGCGGAGGCCACCGCCGACGCCGAGGGCCTCGACCTGCGGCCGTGGAAGCTGCTCCCGCCGCGTGACGCGCGTGCCACCGGTCCCGCCGCACCCGAGGTCGAGCTGCGGACGTTGGGCCGCTTCCGCATCCTCGTGCACGGGCGCGAGGCCGACCTCAGCCGGGTGCGCCCGCGCGCCCGCGCGCTGCTGCGGCTGCTCGCCCTGCACGCCGGACAGCTCGTGCACCGCGACCAGATCACCGACGCGCTGTGGCCCGACCTCGACCAGTCGGCCGCGATGCACAACCTGCACGTGAGCATCTCGTCGGTGCGGCGCGCGATCGATCCCGAGCAGCGGCTGCACGGCAGCGCGGTGCTCGTGCGGGACGGCGAGTCGTACATGCTCGCGCTGCGACCGGGATCGGCCTGCGACCACCGAGACCTCGACGCGGCGGTGAAGACCGCGCAGCGCTGCGCCGCGCGCGGGGACGACGACGGCGCGGCCGCGGCCTGGCGTCGGGCGATGGACCTGTACGCGGGCGACCTGCTCCCCGAGGACGGCGCCGCGCCGTGGGTGGCTGCGCCACGGGACCGCATCCGGCTGGTCGCCGCCGACGCCGCTGCCGACCTCGCGCGGCTCGAGCTGGCCCGCGGCGACGTCGAGGCGGCCGTCGCCGCCGCGTCGCGCAGCCTCGAGCTCGACGAGCTGCGCGACCACGCGTGGCGGCTGCTCATCGCCGCGCTGACCAAGGCGGGCGACGCGGCCGCGGCGCACCGCGCCACGACCGGCTACCGGGCGGTCCTCGAGACGCTCGGCGTCACCGCCGTCATCCCCGTCACGCCGGTGACCGCAGCGGGCCGCGAGCCGGTCGCCGCCGGCCGCGCCGCATCATCGCTCAGGTCTTCCCTCGGAACTCCACCTCCGAGATCGCCACTCGCGTCTTCGGGCTCGGGTGGTACGTCGAGGTGATGGTCAGCCGCACGGCCGTCACGTCGTCGATGCCGATCTTCGCGTCCTGCAGGCCGACCTCGTCCTTCAGCGTGATCGGGACGAGCTGGACCTGCCCGTCGGTCGTCGTCACGCGCACGACGATGTTCTCGGGCCGGTCCTGCTTGAGCCACTCCTTCTCGACGTCCGACGCACCGGGCGTGATGAGGATGCGCGTGAGCCGGTAGGGCTCCGCGAACGTCATGTTCAGCCACTCGCCCGTGCCGTCGCCGGGCTTCTTGGGTGCCCAGTAGAGGTTCGTCGCCCCGTCGCGCACGTGCTGGGGCCCGTGCCCCTTGGCCGAGCTCGAGGCGGTGACCTTGGTCGGGTTGACGGGATCGTTGCCGCGCAGCCGATCCATCACCGTCACGCGCGCGTCGTCGAGCTGGGGCCGGAACACGATGCTCAGCGTGATGAGCGTCCCGATGACCGCGAGCGCCGCGAACGGCCGGACCGGGAACCGGCGTCGGCGCTGCTTGGGCCGCGTCCCGGCGACCGGTCCCTGCTTGGGGTCGGGACGCCAGAACCTGCTCCACCGCGACCGCTGCGGCTGGACCTTCGCCTCGGCGAGGCTCGTGCCGCACCGACGACAGAACTTGCGCGACGGTGTGTTTCCCGCGCCGCAGGACCCGCAGATGAGGTCGCCCGGGGCCGGTGGGGGCTCGTCCGCGGGGGCTTGCTTGGGCAGCGGACGGGGCTGCGGTGCGCCCGGCCGGACCGCCGTGGGCTGCTGCGGCCCCGTGCCGGACGAGCCCTTCGCGGCGGCACCGGCCGCGACCGCGGGCAGCGCGGCCGTCGGGGCGGGGTGTGGGGGTGTGGCCATCGACCGGGTGGCTCGACGAGCCGGGCGCCGGACGGGCGCGGGGGGCGCGACGAGGTCGGCGGCAGTGGCCGCGGGTTCGGCTGCGGCCGGCGGTTCGGCTGGTGCTGCCGTCTCTCCCACGGCCGTGTCTGCCGCCGCTGCTGGTGCTTCGACCGCAGGTGCTTCGACCGCAGGGGCTTCGCCGGCAGGCGGTTCGGCGGCGGGCGGTTCGGTTGCCGGCTCGGCCGGCGGGGGCGAGGCAGCGAGCGTCACGACGGGTGCCTCGCCAGGCCCGGCCACCGACGCCTCGGGAGGGGCGACGCTGGCCGCGACCGGAACGAGCTCCTCGACCGGATCGGCTTCGACCGGATCAGCCACGAGATCGGCCTCGACGGGATCGGCCGGAACGGGAGCCTCATCGGAAACCGCGGCCGTCTCGTCGACGGCTGTCTCGTCGGCGGCCGTCGCGCTCGCGGCAGCCCCGGCCCCCTCCGCCCCGGCCGCCTCGTCGTCCGACCACTCCAGGTAGCTCCCGCACCCGCCGCAGAACTGCTCTCCCACCTCGTTGCGGGTCCCGCACTCCGGGCACACGATCACGACGCCACCTCCTGGATCTCGAGCACGTGCGGCACGTGCGCCGCCTTGACCCCTGCGAGCACCCGCTCGACCCGGCGGACGTCCACCGCCGCCGGGTCGGGGACGTGCAGCACCACGCGCAGCCAGGGCTCGGCGTCCCCGGGGATGTCGGCGCCGGGGGCCGGGGACCACGCCGCACCGCCCGAGTCGGTCACCGTGACCGTCCCGTCCACCACCAGCCCGACGGCGTGCGCGACACCGCGCGCGGTCCCGCGCCAGCGGTGCACCTCGATCGCGGACGCGACGATCTCGCGCCGCCGCTGCACGGTCCAGGTGTCGTCGGGCTCGATGCCCACCCAGCCGCACAGCCACTCGAGGAAGTCGGGCGGCGCGAGCTGCGGGTCGAAGTAGGCGGGCAGCGAGTCGAGCGTGAGGAAGACGGGCGCGAGCAGGTCGTCGAACGCGGAGACGAAGCGCTGCAGGAACTCGTCCTCCTGCAGCACCACGGGCAGCCGGCCCGCGACGGGGACGGGGGACTCGAGGCCCGGGACCGCGCCGCGCACTCAGACCACCACCCGGACCTGGTGCCGGAACGAGAAGGCGAGCGCGTGCCGGTCGAGGTCGATGCGCTGCACGGGCTCGCCGCGGCGGCCCGTGATCGGGTCGGCGGCGAACAGCTTGACGTCCTCGACCATCTCGGTGCCCGGCAGCCGCTGAAGCACGGCGTACACCTCGCCGGCCTGGACGGGTCGGCCGAACGGCCAGCCGGTCCCGTCCGGCCCACCCGTGAGCGGGTCGAAGTACCGGTTGAGCGCGCGGACGGCGTCCAGCTCGAGCAGGGCCGGGGCAGAGCGGGGGCGCGCGGTCAGTCGCGCGACGACCGTGACGCCCTGGTAGTACGGCGGCTCGACGAGCACCCGCGCGCCGACCGGGCGCCGTTCGTCGAGCTCGGACGTGATCGTCTGGAGCACCTCGGGCGAGGGGACCAGGTCCTCGAAGCGCAGCGCGCCGTCGGCCGAGGGGACGGCGGACGGCACGACGAGGACGCGCACGGCACCGGCGTCGGCCCCTTCGCCCGCGGGGATGCACCGCACGCGCGCGACCTCGACCGCGGCCGCGCGGGCGAGCTGCTCGTAGTCCTCGGCCGTGACGGCCCGGTCGCGCGTGCGCAGCGCGACCGGCCCGCGCACCTTGGCCTGGTCCACGGTCTCTGCCGCGACCCCGCCGAGCGCCGGCCGGCGGTTGCTCACGCGGTCGACGAACGGCACGCCCCCGCGCAGCGTGCGGATCGCGCCGGCGCTCACGTTCCCCTGGGGCCCGCCACCCGAGCGGTACGACGGCAGGCGCAGGGGAGCCCCCTTGGGCGGGACCGCGCCGTAGGAGGTGATCGAGCCGTCCTCCGCGCGCACGGCCGGCCCGAGCACGAGCTCGCCGGCGGCCCGGTCCAGGCGGAACACGCGGTCGTCGGGGCCGCAGCCAGCGAACGAGTCCACCTCGGTCCACTGCTCCCAGCCGCTGCCGCCCGCCACCTCGAGCACCGACCGGCCGCCCGCCACCACCGGCCGACGCTCGAGGGGGAAGATCTGCGCGGGGACGCCCTCGGACAGCCCGACGACCTCGTCGAGCACCGTCTCGGCGTGCACGGCCGACACGGTGCCGCCGATCGTGAACGCGCTCGCGGAGCGCAGGGTGGGCGAGGCCGAGTAACCGGGGAAGCCCTCGTCGGGCTCGACCACGCGGCACCGCAGCCAGCCCGCGCGCGTCTGCGCGAGCACCGATGCGACGTGCCCCTTCGGCAGGTGCAGCACGACGTCGCCGGGGCGGTTCAGGCCGCCCGTGCCGTCGTCGTCCACGTCGCACGCGACCCAAGTGACCCCGTCCCACGCCTCCCACGCCAGCGGCGGCCGACGCGGGTCGACGCCCACGCCCTGCACGTCGCAGTCCACGCGCACGACCACCACGCACGCCGGCGCGGCGTCGTCGAGGCCGACGAGCAGCACGTCGCCGAGGGCCGGGCGCTCGGAGAAGCACGCGAACGGCTCGCCGTCGGTCAGGTCGCGCAGCACCGGGTCGCCGTCCTCGGACTGGGTCGCTACCCGGGTCAGGTGGCGCGGGGGGATGCGCAGGTCGGCGGTGGTGGCGAACACGACGGCCTCGTCGGCGTCCGTGCGCTCGGTGGCGGCCTCGGTGCCGGCGGGCACCAGCACCTCCTCGTCGAGCGGCGCGGACAGCCACATCGTCAGGTCGACGCTCGCGGCCGACGCGGGCTGCAGGCGCACGCCGAGCAGGTCCAGGAACGTGACGTAGAGGCGGTCGGGCACGCGGTTGAGGCGGTAGAAGAGCTCGTCGGCCATGAACGCGACGGCCTCGATGAGCGTCACCCCGGGGTCGGAGACGTTGTGGTCCGTCCACTCCGGGCAGCGTTGCTGGACCAGGCGCTTCGCGTCGTCCACCAGGTCCTGGAACCGGCGGTCGTCGAGGTTCGGGGAAGGCAGCACGTCAGTACTCACCTCCGTCGTCGGGGATCGTGTAGAAGGGGAAGACGAGGTTGCGGGGGTCGTTCGTGCCGCGCACGGAGTAGCGGACGTCGATGTAGAGCACGCCGGCCTCGACCTCGTCGAAGCGCACGACGACCTCGTCGAGCTCGATCCGCGGCTCCCACCGGTCGAGCGCGATGCGCACCGCGTAGGAGATGTCGCCCGCCGTCGTCGCGTTCGCGGGGGCGAACACGTGCTCGTGCACGCCGCAGCCGAACTCGGGGCGCATCGGCCGCTCGCCGGGGGACGTGGCCAGGATCAGGCGGATGCTCTCCTCGATCTCGCGCCCCTCGCGCGAGAGCGCGATGCTCCCGGTCGCGTCCGTGCGCACGGGGAACGACCACCCTGCGCCGACGAACTCGCGTCCCATTTGCTGCTCCTCGTAGACGATCAGTTGATCTTGACGATCGCGCCGCGGACGGTCGTCGGACCGCTCGCCGAGAGCTCGGCGCTCCCCTGGCCGGCGACCTTGACCGTGGCGCCCTTGAGCTCGGCGCTCGCGCTGCCCTCCATCGAGAGCTGCGCGGTCTTGAGCTTCACGGACGCGGAACCCTCGATCACGACGTCCTTCCCCTTGATGTTGACCGCGCCCGACGCCGTGCTCACGGTGATGTCCTGCTGCCCCTCGACCGTCACCGCCTTCTTCGCGGTGACCTTGAGCGGTCCCTCGGACACGATCTCGATCGCCGCGTCGGGCTTCTGCACCAGGCGCACCATCTGCTTGCCCGCCGTGGTGCTGACGACGAGCTCCTCGGCGCCGGGCTTCTCGATGTACTCGACGCGCATGCCGGTGCGGGACTGGAAGGCGCGTCGCTGCACCGAGCCGTCGTTGCCGCCGACGAGGTCGGACGCGGGCTTGTCCTTGCCGTTGTAGAGGCCGCCGAGGATGTACGGCTGGCCCAGCTCGCCCTGGCCGAACGCGACCAGCACCTCGTCGTTGACCTCCGGCAGCATCGCGGTCCCGCGGGTCGAGGCGCCCGCGCCGGGCTGCACGGTGCGCGCCCACCACGACTCGTACGTGTCCGAGTAGGTCGGCAGCTTGACCTTGACCCGTCCCAGCGAGTCCGGGTCCTTGACGCTCGTCACGATCGCCGGCAGCACGCCGACCGTGCCCCGCGGTGGGCGGTGCCCGCCGCCCGCGGCGCCGAACAGCGACCGCTCTGCGCTGCCCGCGACGGTGAACGACGTCGTGAAGCCCGACTCCGCGCTGAACTCGTGCCGCACCGCGCTCAGCGCGTACGTCCCGTCGAACATCGGCCCGATGCCGGACAGCGTGACGGCGATGCCCGCGTGCATCGTGGGGTTGCCCTGCGCGACTCCCTCGAGCTCCGCGAACCCCGCGGCCACGTCGTCGGCGAGCGCAGTCGCGCGCGCCGTGACCTGCGCCTGGTCGGTCAGGCCGGTCGCGGCGACGACCCACTTCGTGCCCGAGAACGCCTGGCCCAGCTTCGCGGGCGTGGTGCCCGCCGGGGACGCGCTCGTCGTCTTCGCGGGCTTCGTCGCGACGAGCGCCTTCTTCGTCGTCGGGTCCCAGCTGCGCACCTCGACCTCGGGGACCTGGCTCGACGAGGTGAGCGTGGCGCGGACCGACAGCAGGTTCACGCCCTTCTCCAGCACGAGCGCGTTGGTGCGCGCGCCGCCGCTCTGGGCGGGCGCACCGCTGGCATCCGTCGGCTTCACGAAGTCGAGCGCTCCGTCAGCGATCCGCAGCACGCGGCCCTCGCGTTCGGCCAGCCGCTGCGCGAGCTCCCAGTCGCTGATGTTGTCCTGCGTCAGGTGCTTGTACTTGCTGCTCGTCGCGTCGAGCTTGCCGACGCGCAGCCCCGAGCGCTGCGCGATCTTGCGCACCACGTCGGACGCGGTGACGTCGAGGTAGGCCTCCATCCGGCGCCCGTGCAGCAGCCGGTGGGACAGGTCCAGGCCGCGCACCACGACGTGCGTGCCGTTCGTGTCGACCTCGACCTCGAGCGCCGTGACCTCGCCGTCGAGCAGGGGGATCGCTCCGCCGGGGTCGCTCGACTGCAGGCGGAGCTTGACCGCCGAGCCGATCTTCACGCCGGACTTGGGCAGCACGATCCCGTGGTCGTCGCTGAACCGCAGGACGAACATGTCGGGGGCGTTGCGGGCCGAGTCGATGTACCCCCCGATCAGCAGCGGGCTGACGTCGGCCGGCAGCGCGGTCCCGTCGATGGTGACCAGCAGGGTCGCGGCGAACTGCTCACCGAGCGGCACGGGCCACCTCCCGTCGGTTCGGCATCTCGTCGCCGGCCGGCAGCAGCAGCCGACGGCCGGGCCGCAGCCGCATCGGGTCGTCGATCCCGTTGATCTCCGCGACCGCCCGCCACGAGCCCGCGTCGCCGTACTCGGCGTACGCGATCCCGGCGAGCGTGTCGCCCTCCACGAGGATGTGCTCGCGGTGCGGCGCGAGCCCGCCCGACGTCGGGTTCTGCCGCGGCGGGTCGCCCGAGAGCTCCTCGAGCGTGACCGTGCACGTCGCGCGGATGGGCAGACCGGCCGCCGTGAACAACGTGTACTTGGCCGAGACCGACGAGATGTAGGCGAGGAACCCGGTCAGCCCGCCCCAGCGGAACAGCACCCACGGGGGCGAGTCCTTCTTCTTGTCGTGCGACGCGGTCGTCGGGACGCAGCACGCGAAGAGCATGTCGACCTGCTTGACCACGGAGTCGTCGTGCTTGTCCGAGGCGTCGAAGAACATCTCGAGCGTGAGCTTGGACGGCTGCGGGCCCTGGTACTGCGGAGGGCTCGACCGCTTGTTTCCCTGCGTCGTCGGCCGCGTCCACTGCGCCGCCTTGGCGAGCGTCAGCTCCTTGGGGTTGAACTGGAACTTGATCTGCCCGATCGACGGTCCCGCCTGCGCGAGCGAGCCGTCCTTCGAGGGTTCGCGCACGTCCAGCCAGGCGTGCGTCAGCGTCTGGCGCTCGCCCGGGCCCGCGGCGGGCGGGGCGTCGAGGCCGACGGGTGCGGGGCTCATGACCGCTTCCCCTCGGCCGTGAACCCGTGGTGCGCGAACTCGACGGTCTCGGTGACGACCTTGGGGTTGTCGGGCGACATCGACGAGCCCGACCACCGCACCGGCACGATGTCGCGCAGGTTCCACGTCGCGATGACCTTGCCGTTGGTCGCCATCGCCTGGATGGTGCCGGTGCGCCGCTCGTACCCGCCGGTCACGCCCTGGAACCAGCTCACGACCTTGTCCGTGTCCGCGCCGAGCGGCCGGCTGAGCTTGATGTTCGGGTACTTCAGCCGCGTGGGCAGCTGCCAGACCGCGTCGTTGTTGCCGCCCTCCTCGCGCGTCTCCAGCACGACCTCCACACCCAGCCCGTCGCACGAGCTGAACGCGCCCAGGTTCTGCCCGTCGAGCGTGACCAGGTAGAGCACTCCGACCGCGGTGACCGTCTCGTCGAGCATCGCGTCCTCCTCACACGTCCGTGCGGACGCCGAGGCGCTCGCGGTCCAGCAGGAGCTGCGCGCGCAGGCGGCGCAGCAGCGGGGTGGTCAGGCGGCGTGCGAGGTCGTCGACCTCGGTCGCGGTCATGGCGGATCCCGACGAACCTCCGCTGTGGCCCGCGGGCGCCTGGTGCGGCGCTGCGGCATCGACAGGCGCGGCAGTACCGGGCCCGTTCGGGAGCTGCGGGATGTTCTGGGGGACCTCGGGCAGCGCCGGCGCCGACGGGAGGGTGGGGATAGACGGCAGCGCGGGGGCCGCCGGAAGCGAGAGCTCGGGGGCGCCGGGCGGGAGGGCGGGGAGCGCGGGCATGGTGGTGGGGATCGGGAGGGCGTCGTAGC
>JBCECL010000075.1:0-16870 GCA_039207135.1 Brevundimonas sp. | reverse complement strand
CACCGAGGTCGCCGGCTGAGCGACGGGAGGCGTCCCGGTCCGGCTGCCCGCACCAGGACCGGGATCGTGCCTGACCGTACGATCGGCGCAGTGCAGGGCCCGACGAGGGGAGCCGAGCGTGAGGTTGTCGACCCGCCTGCGACGGGCCATGCGGACGCTGGTCGCCCCGGCCGCGCCGCCCGCGCTCCCCGAACCGCCCCCGCCGCCCGACGTCCCCGCGGACCTGGTCCCGCTGCTGCGCGAACTGGGCGCCGCACTGCTGTCGTCGGGGCAGTCCGTCTTGGAGACCGAGCACCAGCTCGCCGCCGTGGCGCAGGCGCACGGCGCGGACCAGGTGCGCGTGTTCGTCCTGCCGACGGGCGTCTTCATCCAGCTGGACACCGCGAGCGGCCCGTCGGCCGACTTCACCGGCCCGGGCTCCACGAGGACGCTCCCGCTGCACCAGATCGGAGCGCTCGACTCGCTCGTCCACCGGCTGACCGAGAAGTCGGCCGACCTCGCCGACGCGCGGCTCGAGCTGCGTTCGATCCTGGCCTCGCCGGCGCGGTACGGCCCGCTGGTGGTCGTCCTGGGGCACGCGCTGCTGACGTTGGGCTTCGGCCTGATCCTCTATCCCCGGATCGACTCGCTCGGTGTGTACCTGGTGATGGGCGCGGCCGTGGGCCTGCTCCGGCTGCTGGCCGCGCGATGGCCGACGCTCGACGCCGTCCTGCCCGTGTTCGCCGCGCTCGTCGTCTCTCTGGTGACCATCGAGTACATCGCGCCCTGGATCGGGGGCGACCCGCTGCGCCTGCTGACCCCCGCTCTCGTCAGCTTCCTTCCGGGCGCGGTCCTGACCGTCGCGGCGATCGAGCTCACGAGCAACCAGGTCGTGGCCGGTGCGAGCCGCATGGTCTTCGGCATCGCACAGCTGCTGCTCCTCGCGTTCGGAGTGGTCGCAGCCGTGTCTCTGGCGGGGCCGTGGACGACCACCGGCAGCCCCGAGACGCTCAGCCGCTGGGTCGGCCTGGCGGGAGTGCTCTCCGTGGCCGTCGGCTACCGGTTCTTCTCCTCCACCCCGCCGGGCGCGTTCTGGTGGCTGCTCGTCGCGCTGTATGCCGCGTACCTCGCGCAGCGCCTCGGCACGGAGCTGCTGACGCCCGAGCTGGGCGGATTCATCGGCGGCCTCGTGATCGCACCGGTGGCCCAGGTGATCGCCCGAGCGCGCAGCGGACCGCCGGCGATCGTCGTGATGCTCCCCGCCTTCTGGCTCCTGGTGCCCGGCGCGCTCGGGTTCCGCGGGTTGTCGGAGGTCGCGACGGGCTCGTCGCTCGGCCTGGCGGATCTCGTCGACACGGCCATCGCCCTGTTCTCGATCGCGCTGGGCGTGCTCGTCGGCACGGCGCTCACGCGAGACGCCCGGCAGATGACCCACCTCGTCGCGCGCGCGGTGAGCCCGTCCAGAAGCAGCGAGCGCGCCTGACCTCACGTCAACGCTGACGTCCGAGAGAGCGTTCTCTCCGCCTGTTGACACGGGGATTGTCCGGGTTCAAGGTGGTCCCTCAGAGAGCGCTCCCTCGCGTTCTCCTCGCTCATCCACCCAGTCAATGACGACCTTTGGGGGAAGCATGACTCCCGTTCCACGTCCAGGATCGAGCGCGCCCGCGCTCGGCCGCCGTCCCGCCGGCCGCATCGCCGTGGCCGCCCTAGCCGCCCTCGCCGTGGTGATCTCGCTCGCGGCAGTCCGGGCCGACGAGGCGCACGCCGCCACCACCGTCGTCCTGTCCCAGGGCAAGCCGACGACCGCCTCCTCCGTCGAGTCCGCCGCGACCCCCGCGACGAGCGCCACGGACGGAGACGCCGGCACCCGCTGGTCGAGCAGCTTCGCCGACAACCAGTGGATCCAGGTCGACCTCGGCGCGACCAAGCAGATCGCCGGCTTCGACCTCACCTGGGAGGCCGCGTACGCCTCCAAGTACACGATTGCCACGTCCAACGACGGCACGACGTGGACCACGGTCGTCAACGGCACCGCGACCTCCCCGGCCAAGCAGTCGCTGACCGCGACCGCGAGCGGCCGCTATGTCCGCCTGACCGGCACGCAGCGCGCGACTGCCTACGGCACGTCGCTGTTCGAGTTCCAGGTGCTCGGCTCGTCCGATCCTCAGCCGACGACCCTGCTGTCCAAGGGCAAGCCGACGACGGCCTCGTCGACCGAGTCCGCCGCGACCCCTGCCAGCTCGGCGACCGACGGCGACCTCGGCACGCGCTGGTCGAGCGCGTTCTCCGTCCCGCAGTGGATCCAGGTCGACCTCGGCACGTCGAGCGCGCTGTCGCGCGTCGACCTGACGTGGGAGACCGCCTACGCGACGGCCTTCACGATCCAGTCGTCGTCCGACGGCCAGACGTGGAGCACGATCGCGACGCAGACGGCGGCCACCGGCGGCAAGCAGTCGCTCCCCGTCAGCGGCACGGGCCGGTACGTCCGCCTGAACGCGACCGCGAAGAACACCGGCTACGGCATCTCGCTGTGGGAGCTCGAGGTCTTCGGCACGGGCGGCACGACGACGCCCACCCCGACGAGCACGCCCACCAGCACGCCCACGCAGGACCCGGGCGGCGCGGTGCTGCTGTCGTACAAGAAGCCGGGCACGGCCTCGTCGAGCCAGGACGACGGCACCTGCTACCAGTGCACGGCGGACAAGGCGCTCGACTACGACGCGGCGTCCCGCTGGGCGAGCGCCAACCCGGCCGGCTGGACCGACGCGGGCTGGATCCAGGTGGACCTGGGCGCTCCTGCGCACGTCACGAAGGTCGTGCTGCAGTGGGACCCCGCCTACGCCACCGGGTACCAGGTGCAGGTCTCGCCCGACGGCAACGCGTGGAGCACCATCTACACGACCACCACGGGCAAGGGCTTCAAGGAGACGCTCAACGTCACGGGTGACGGCCGCTACGTGCGGCTCAACCTGACCAAGCGCTCCGGCCCCTACGGCTACTCGCTGTACGCGTTCGACGTGTACGGCACCGGTGGCAACCCGGTGCAGCCGCCGACCGCCAACCTGCCCGCACCCAACTTCACGCGTCTCGCGTGGAGCGACGAGTTCAACGGCGCCGCGGGCTCGGGCCCCGACGCGTCCAAGTGGACCGTCGACGCGGGCACCGGGCAGAACGGCGAGCAGCAGTACTACACGCCGACGGGCAACCTGAACATGGACGGCCAGGGGCACCTCGTCATCGAGGCCCGCAAGCAGGCGTCCGGTGGCCGCGACTACACGTCCGGCCGCATGAACACGAGCAACAAGTTCATGTTCACCTACGGCCGGGTCGAGGCCCGCATCAAGGTCCCGACGGGCCAGGGCTACTGGCCGGCGTTCTGGATGATGGGCGCCGACTTCCTGACGGGCCGCCCGTGGCCGTACAACGGCGAGGTCGACATCATGGAGGTGCTCGGCAAGGACACCACCACGTCGTACTCCACGCTGCACGCACCGGCGTACAACGGGGCGGGCGGCTACGGCGGGTCGTACAAGCTGCCGAACGGCGCGCCGCTGTCGGACGACTTCCACACGTGGGCCGCCGAGTGGGACGCCAACGGCATCCGCTACTACCTCGACAACCGGCTCGTCTTCACGGCCGACAAGGCGACCGTGGAGTCGACGCGGGGGCCGTGGATCTACGACCACGACTTCTACGTGATCCTCAACCTCGCGGTGGGTGGTGACTGGCCGGGTCCCGTGGACGCGACCACGCCGTTCCCTGCGAAGATGCTGGTCGACTACGTGCGCGTCTACCGCTGACGCACACACATCGGGTGGCGGGGTCGTTCTCGGCCCCGCCACCCTGCAGTGCTATAAGGGGGAGCATGACCAGCACGGGTCCGTCGACGATCGAGGAAGTGGCGCGCCGCGCCGGGGTGTCGCGCTCCACGGTCTCCCGCGTCCTCAACGGCGTCGCGACCGTCGACCCGAAGATGCGCAGGGCCGTCGACGAGGCGGTGCGCGCCACCGGGTACGTGCCCAACCTCGCCGCCCGCTCGCTGGTCACGCGGCGCACCAACTCCGTCGCCCTGGTGATCGCCGAGCCGGCCTCCGGCTCCGCGGGCGCGGAGTTCCTGCAGCGCATCTTCTCCGACCCCTACTTCGGCCGGGTCACGGCCGGTGCGCAGCAGGTGCTGCGCGCCACCGGGGTGCACCTCGTCGTGGTGCCCGCCGACCGCGAGGCGCACGACTTCGTGCTCACCTACCTGCGGCAGGGGCACGTGGACGGCGTGCTGTTCCTGTCCGGCGGCGACGAGAGCGGTCTGCCCTCGGCGCTGCACGACATGCACGTCCCCGTGGTCGTGTCCCACCAGCCCGGCGCGACCCTCCCCGTGAGCTGGGTCGACGCCGACCAGACGATCGGCGGCCGGCTCGCCGCCGAGCACTTCGCCTCGCGAGGCCGACGACGGGCCGTGGTGCTCGCCGGCCCTCCGGGCCTCGCCGCTGCGCGCGACCGCCTCGCCGGGTTCCGGGCCGCGGCCGCCGAGCTCGGGATCGACGTGACCGTCGAGCACGGCGACTTCAGCGCCAGATCGGGTGCTGCGGGCGCCCGCCTCGTGCTCGCGGAGCACCCCGAGGCCGATGCCGTCTTCGCGGCCAACGACCTCATGGCCGAGGCCGCCGTGCGCGTGCTGCAGGACGCCGGGCGGCGCGTGCCCGACGACATCGCCGTCGTCGGGTTCGACGACAGCGCGACCGCGCGCGAGTCGACGCCGCCGCTGACGACCGTGCGGCAACCCGTCGAGGACATGGCCGGTGAGATGGCCAGGCTGCTCCTGGAGCAGATCCGCGATCCCGAGCAGCCGCCGCGCGGCGTGATGTTCACGCCGACGCTCGTGGTGCGCGAGACCGCGTAGCCGACCGAGGACAGGAGCCGCGGGCTCAGGCCGCCGCCCCGCGCACCGCCTCGCGCAGCCGGTCCCGATCCGCGTCGGAGCGCGCGTCGGCGCGAGCCCGCAGCACGTGGCCATCCGGCCCGAGCGGCTCGGCCTGCGCCTCGTCGAGGGACCGCAGCCGCAGGTCGAGGACCACGCGCCCGGGGCTGGCCGAGAACGCGAGCGCGCGCGTGCCGAGGTAGGCGGCCTCGTCGACCGAGTGCGTGACGAACACGACGGTCGTGCCCGTCGCCCGCCAGACGCGCAGCAGCTCCTCCTGCAATCGTTCGCGGGTCAGCGCGTCGAGCGCGGCGAACGGCTCGTCCATCAGCAGCACGCGCGGACGACCAGCCAGCGCCCGCGCGATGGCCGCGCGCTGCTGCATGCCGCCCGACAGCTCGTAGGGCGCCCGGTCCGCCACGTCGTGCAGGCCGACGAGCGCGAGCACCTCGTCGGCCGCCTCCCGGCGAGCCGTCTTCGACGCACCTGCCCACTGCGGCCCGAGCTCCACGTTCCGCCGCACCGACAGCCAGGGGAACAGCCGCGGCTGCTGGAACACCACGCCTCGGTCGACACCCGGCGCGGTGACGGGGACGTCGTCGACGCTCACGCTCCCGACCGTGGGCGCGAGGAACCCGGCGACCAGCCCGAGGGCCGTGCTCTTGCCGCAGCCCGACGGGCCGACGAGCACGAGGAACTCGCCGGGCGCGACGTCGACGTCCAGGTGATCGAGGGCCCGACGGGCCGACGACCCGTGACCGAACACGTGCTGCACCCCGTCGAGGCGCACGCGGGCGCCGTGGGCCGCGGCGCCCGCGTGCGCGGACGTCACTTCTGGCCGAAGGTGCGGTCGAGCGCGTCGAGCGCGATCCCTGCCTGCAGCGTGCTCACGTCGGGCACCGCGTCGATCGCGTCCTGCCCGTGCAGGAACTCTGCCGCCTGGTGCAGGCTGTCGGCGAACGCTCCGGGCGTGGCCTTGGTGCCGAAGTACTGCGGCACGAGCTGCTCGGAGCCGCGCAGGAACGTCAGGCCGGCGAGCTGCTTGGTGACGTCGTCTGCCGACAGGTCGAGCTCGGCGGCGATGGCGTCGGCCGCCGTCGCGGTCTCGTCCTGCAGTTGGGCCACGGCCTTGTCCTGCGCCGTCAGCCACGCGTCCACGACGCCCGGGTACTTCTGCGCGAGCGCGGTGGTGACGACGCCGAGGTCGTAGGTCGGGTGACCGGCCGCGGCCTGCTCGGTCGACGTGGTCAGGACCGTGCCGCCGAGCTGCGACAACGTGGGGTCCCAGACGTAGGCGGCGTCCACGTCGCCGCGGGTCCAGGCCGCCAGGATGTCGGCGGGCTGCAGGTCGACGAGCGTCACGTCGTCCGTGGACAGGCCCGCGTCGGTCAGGGCCGCGACGAGCGAGTAGTGCGACGTGGAGGCGAACGGCGTCGCGATCTTGTGACCCTTCAGGTCGGCGATGCTCGTGATGCCCGAGCCGTCGCGCGCCACGAGCGACTCCGCGTCCCCGATCACGTCGTGGATCCAGGCCACCTGGTACGGGATGTTGAGCGGCTCGGACAGCCCGCGCGTCACGGGGCTTGACCCGGCCAGGCCGATGTCGACCGAACCCGCGACGACGGCCGTGTTCACGTCGCCGCCCGAGTCGAAGCGGACCCAGTCGATCTTCGTGTCGGGCAGCGCGGCCTCGAGCCACTTGTTGTGCTTCACGACGAGGTCGCCGTTCGGGATCTGCTGGTACGCGATGCGCAGCGTGTCGGGGGCGTCGACCGTGGTGGACCCGTCCGACGTCGCCGAGCCGGACGGCGTCGGCTCGTCGGCGTCGGACGACGAGGAGCAGGCGGCGCTCGCGGCGAGGACGAGCCCGGCGAGGGCGAGGGTGACGAGCTTGCGTGCGGACATGGGTGTTCCTTTCGAAGGGGTACGAGGTGAGGGGTCAGGCGCGTCCGCGCCACGGGCCGGAGCGGTGCTCGGCCCAGCGCAGACACGAGTCGAGGACCACGCCGGAGATGCCGAGCACGATGATCCCGAGGATGACGACGTCGGTCTGGAGGTAGCGCTGGGCGTCGCGGATCATGCCGCCGATGCCGGGCACGCCGTTGATCGTCTCCGCGGCGACCACCGAGGTGTACGCGACGCCGACGCCGAGCCTGATGCCCACGACGATCTCCGGCAGCGCCGCGGGGATGACCACCCAGCGCACGACGTTCCACCGGCCGGCCCCGAGCGAGCGGGCACCGTTGATGTAGTCGCGATGCACGCCACCGACCGCGGCAGCCGTCGCGACCGCGACCGGCGGCATGGCGGCGATGAGCAGGAGCCAGATCTTGGGCGTCTCGTCGATGCCGAACCAGATGACCAGGAGGCTGAAGTACGCGAGCGGAGGCAGCTGCCGCAGGAAGGTGACACCCGGCTCGAGCACGACGCGCACCACGGGGATCGTGCCGATCGCGAGACCCACGACGATGCCGACGATCGTGCCGAGCCCGGCGCCGAGCAGGATGCGGCTCAGGCTCTTGGCCAGGTGCTCCTGCAACGTGTAGCCGCTGAACCCCGTGTGGCCGTTCTCGTCGGGCCTGATCCCCGAGACCGTCAGGAACGCGTCCCACACGTCGCCGGGCGTCGGCACCAGCACGCGCGGCCAGATCTCCAGCGCCGTGACCAGCCACCACACGCCCACCAGGACCAGCACCGCGAGCGTGCGCAGCCAGAGCGTCCGGGGCCAGGTGCGCGGCTTGCGCCGCGGCTGGATGCCGACCGGCGGGATGGGCTGCTCGGCGAGGGCCACCTTCTCGTCCGCGGGCGCGGTCATGGGCGCGTGCCCTGCAGCGCGGCAACCCGCGGCAGGACTTCCTCGCCGACGCGGAAGGCCTCCTCGACGTGCGGCCAGCCCGACAGGATGAGCTCGTCGAACCCCGCCTCGGTGAGCTCGACGATTCGCGCGGCGACCTCGTCGTGGCTTCCCACGAGCGCGGTGCCGGCGCCCTCACGCAGCAGCCCGATCCCCGCCCAGAGGTTAGGGGCGACCTCCTGGCTGCGCGCGTCCGTGCCGAGCCCGCGCGTCAGGTCGTTCATGCGGCGCTGCCCGACGGACTCGAGCCGCCCGAACCGGGCCTGGGCGGCCGCGACCGCCTCGGGCTGCATCCCCGCGAGCAGGCGGTCCGCCTCGTCCCACGCCTCGTCGGCGGTGTCGCGTGCGATCACGTGCAGGCGCACGCCGAACCGGATGGGCCGACCGCCCGCGAGGGCGCGCACGCGCGTGATGCGCTCGACGAGGGCGGGCACGGGCTCGCCCCACGCGAGGTACACGTCGGCGTGCTTCGCGGCGACGGCCTCGGCGGCCGACGACGCGCCGCCGAAGTAGATCGGCGGCTGCGGTGAGTCCAGCTGCGGGAACCCGCCGCCCCTCACCTCGTAGTGCGCGCCGGTGTGGTCGAAGGGGACGTCGTTCCACAGCCCGCGCACGACGGTAAGGAACTCGTCGGTGCGCTCGTACCGCGCGTCGTGCGAGAGCGTGTCGCCGTAGGCGCGCTGCTCGGCGGGGTCGCCGCCGGTCACGACGTTGATCGCGAGCCGGCCGCCCGACAGGCGCTGGAACGTCGCGGCCTGCTGAGCGGCGAGCGTGGGCAGCACGAAGCCGGGCCGGAACGCGACGAGGAAGCGCAACGTCCGGGTCTGGGAGATCAGCGCGGCGGTCGTGATCCACGCGTCCTCGCAGCCGGCGCCCGTGGGGGTGAGGACCGCGTCGAAGCCCGCCAGCTCGGCGGCGCGCGCGATCTGCGCGAGGTGGTCGAGCGATGCCGGGCGAGGCAGGCGGCGCGCGCCGGCCGCGGCGACCACGTTGCTGACGTGGCGGCCGTCGCCGTTGGTGGGCAGGAACCAGTGGAACGAGGTCATGGGGAACGCCTGTTCTCGTCGTCGGGGGAATCGATGAGAAAGCCCGCACTGCGTGAGTGCGGCGGGGTCGGGTCAGGCCCGACAGTCCTGCGGGCGTGCGCAGGTGCGCGCTCGGGACGGGGTGCTCGCCATGGCGCGGATAGTCGTGGGCGCGATCTCGATGGGCAAGGGTTGGACGCGTTCGTCCCATCTGATGGACGCGCGCGCAGCGTACGCACAGCGGAAGGGCCCGACGACCCCCGTCGTCGAGCCCTTCCGCCTTCCTGCTCCCCCTCGCTGGAGGGGGTGACGCCCGCGCCTGGTTCGCACCATCACCCGGCGCGGGCGCCGATCAGCGCGCGATCACCACCCGGACGGCGGGGGCGGGGTGACCACGGGCGGGCGGTCGTTGCACGTGATCGCGTTGGGCACGAACGGGGTGAACCAGTTGCGGCCCACCTCCCACGGGTTGTTGTCCGTGCCGTCGTTGCCGCCGCCGTCGACCAGCGAGAACTCCGAACCGGTGGCCGGGAAGCCGAACGAGCCGCAGTTGTTCACGCCCGCCCAGCCCACGTTGCGCACGTCGACGTTGGTGAAGCTCGCAGACCCGAACGCCCGTGCACTGACCACCGAGGTCCCGGCGCCGTCGACCTGCACGTCCTTGAAGTGCACGTCGTCGATGCCGTACAGGTCCTTCACGCCCCACTCGGAGACCATCATGATCGCGTTGTACCCGTTGTCGAGGTAGTGGTCGCCGGTGACGTCCACGCCCTTGACCGGGCCCTCGAGCGCGTACAGCCAGATCGCGCCGAGGCCGATGTTCCAGTTCAGGTCGAGCGTGCTCGCACGCACCGTCGTGTTGTTCTGGAACGTCGTGCGACCCGAGAACGGCACGGCGCTGAACCGCGCGCCGGCGTGCAGGCCGCTGCCCTCACGCACCGGGTCGGCGACCACGTTGTTCGCCACCGTGTTGTCGTGACCGCCGTAGATCGCGATGTTGTTGGCGAGCGCGGGGTTCAGCACGGTGTTGTGCGAGAAGACGTTGTCGTGGTCGGCGTCCTGGGCCGGGGTCGAGACGCCGTGCGACCACATCGCCAGGCCGTCGTCACCCGTGCCTCGGATGAAGTTGTTCGTGACCGTCGCGTTCGAGATGCCGCGGCGCAGGTTCAGACCGTCGGCGATCTGGTCGACGATGATGTTGTCCTTCACCGTGAGGCCGCTGAACGGTCCGTCGAACCACATGCCGACCTTGGTGTGCTGGATGAACAGACGCTCGACGCTCGAGCCGCCGCCCAGCGCGCCGCCCACGCCGTTGACCTGGTCGTCGTCGATGCGCTCACGCGTGTCGCCGATGATCGAGAAGTCCGCGAGGTGCACGTCGGTCGAGCCGCCGTCCTCGACGTACTTGCCGTAGACGCCGACGCCCTTGCCGGTGAGCGTGGTCCACCAGTTGCCGGCACCGACGACCGTGACCTTGTCCACCACGAGGTGGCGCTCCACCTTGTACGTGCCCGGCGGGATGTAGACGGTGCGGTGGCTCTTGGCACCCGCGGCGATCGCCTTGTCGAGCGCGTCGGCCGAGCTCTTGCGCCCGGTGGGGTCGGCGCCGTAGAGCCAGGCGTTGATGCTGTTCTTCGGCGGCAGCTTGGGCAGGCCCACCTGCTCGAAGTCGGCCACGTCGAGCGTGATCCAGTCGAGCTTGTTCGACTTCGGCACCGTGAACCGGACGGTGTCGCCCTTCTTCAGCGGCACGACGAGCGGGATGCGCGTCTCGGCGTAGTAGTGGAAGGGACGGAACGGCTTGTCGAACACGGGCGCCGGCGTGGTCGCCGAGGGCACGCAGGCGCACTCGGTGAGCCACCAGTCCTTGTTCGGGTCGGCCTGGGGGTCGTTGGAGAAGGGGTAGGTGCCGTAGAGCCACGAGTACTGCGACGTCAGGGTGGCGCTCGTGAGCTTGTGGCCGTTGACCGCGACGTCGATCGGTCCGGTCAGCCCCCCGCCCGTGGGCGCGTCCGGGATGGCGTAGCGCAGGGTCACGGCGTTCGCCGGCTTGGTCAGCGTGTACTGGACGTACTCGCCTGCCGCGTCGAGCTTGACGGCCTTGCGGCCCGACGCCTCGCTCGCGAGCGTGTAGGGCGTGCGGTCGGGACCGACGATCGAGCCGTTGGTGGTCGCGTTCTCGGCCTCCTGCTCGACGAACGGAACCACCGCTCCGCGGCCGGCGGTCAGGGACGGGTCGAGCCCTGCGACGGTCTCGACGCCGGGTCGGGGCTGGCTCCCGCCGGTCGCGAGACCGGGCTGGGCTGCGGCGAACGTGGCGACGATCGCCACGGCCGTCACCGCGGCCACGCGCTGGGCGTGCCTACGGCGGGGGTGATGTACCGAATTCCTCACGGAGACGCCTCCTTGCGCACCGGGGGCGGTGTCGCAGGGGGTATGCAACACCGCATGACGGGTACACCGTACGGATTGGACAATCCGGAGACAAGAGTCAAAGAGACGATGCAAGAACTTACGTGCAATACGGAAAATCAACGCATGCGGGACGCGCCTGTCCGACGCCGCGCGACGGCTGCCGAAACCACCCTCCGCGGGGCGTCAGCCGAGCAGGCGCACGGTGCCCGACGCCTCGATGCCCAGCAGGCGGCGGCCCGACTGCTGCACACCGATCACCCCGGGCGGGAGCTGGAGCTGGTCGACCGGCCCGCCTCCCGCGACGTCGAAGGCCAGCACGCGGACCGGGAGCGACGGGCCGTCACGCACCAGCCCCAGGAAGCGGCGGCCGTCCGTCAGCGGGTCCTGCGAGTGCTGGTCCGGCCGCATCGCGAGTCGATGGTGCACGCGGCCCGAGTGCGCGTCGATGGCCAGCACAGCGTCGCCCGCGCCGGAGTCGACGATCTGGCCGCCTCGCACGATCGGACTCCCGGCCAGGGAGACCGGTGCGGTCCACAGGTGCTTGCCCGTGCGGGCGTCGAACCCCTGGGTGTCGCGGTCGGTCGTCACGACGACGTCCGACGCCGAGCCGTCGTCGACGCGCGGCACCATGACCGCGCCGGCGACCTCGATGTCGGGATGCCCTCGACGCAGGAGACGCGACGTGGCTGCACCGCGGTCGTCGGAGGTCGCCACCACGATGGCGTCACCGAGGGCCCAGGCCCAGGCCCCGTGCTCTCGCTCATGGACGGCACCCGTGCGATCCAGCACGGTGATCTCCGAACCCGCGTCGCCCACTGCGACCAGGCCGGCACCGACCACGAGCAGCGAGCCCGTCTCACACGGGACGCTCGTCGTCCATCGCACCGTGGCCCCGTCCACGCCCGAGACGTCGCACGACGTCCTCGGCTTCTGACGCACGAGATACGTCCAGGCCCCGTCGACGGCGAACTGGTCCGCCGCCGGCACCTCGATCCGCCGCACGATCGACCCGTCGGTCGCGTCGATCGTCAGGACCGCCCGGTCGGTCCCGGTCGGCGCGTCGACCATGCAGTACAGCAGGTCGCCGCCCGGCCGGCACTGCGGCTCTCCCGGACCGAACCGTGGGTTGAGCCGTGCGTGCGAGACATCGAGGGGCACGCTCCAGCGCGTCCGACCCGTCGCCGCGTCGAGCGCCAGGGCGGCGTACGTGCCGTCGTCGGCCTGCCGCGAACCCACGAGCGCCCCGTTCACCTCGTGGTCCGCCTTGACGACGGGAACGTCCTGCGGCGCCACGGTCCAGAGGACGTCGAGTGCCGCTCCGACCGACTCGAGCGTGCCAGGCAAGGCCGCGACGCGCGCCTCCTGCGCCCTCGCACGAGCGTCGAGGCTCGTCTGCACGCCCACGGCGAGCAGCGCGACCAGCACGGGGACGAACCACCACCGCCGCCAGCGCACGACCGGGGTCCGAGGGGCCTCAGGCTCGTCGCCCTCGACCAGCTCGACCTCCTGGACGGAAGCACGGCTCACCTCGACGACGCTACCGACGCGACGGGAGTGCGGCTGGTCGGCGCCGGTCATCCGGGCACCGAACCGGGGTGAAACGAGGGCGAGGGGGCCGGCCAACGGCCGACCCCCTCGTCCAGTGCCGGATCGGCGTCAGCCCAGCCCGTTCTTCATGGCCGTGATGAGCTCGCCGTTCGACGTGTCTCCGGACAGCTCCCAGAAGAACGACCCGCCGAGCCCCTTGTTCTTGGCCCAGGTCATCTTGCTGGTGATCGTGGCGGGCGTGTCGTAGCCCCACCACTCGCTGCCGCACTTGGCGTACGCCGTGCCGCCGACCGTGCCCGTCACGGGGCACCGCGTCTTGAGCACCTTGTAGTCCTCGATGCCCTGCTCGTACGTGCCCGGTGCGGGGCCGGTCGCCGTGCCCCCCGGCGCCGTCTGCGTGACGCCGGTCCAGCCGCGCCCGTAGAAGCCGACCCCGAGCAGGATCTTGCTCGCCGGGATGCCCTTGCCGATCAGCTTGTTGATGGCGTCCTCGGCGTTGAACCCGGCCTGCGGGATGCCGGGGTACGACGTCAGGGGCGCGTTCGGGGCCGTCGGGCCCTGCGGGTTGAACGCGCCGAAGTAGTCGTACGTCATCGGCATGATCCAGCTGAGCTTGGTGGCCGCGGTGGCATAGTCGGTGGCGTCGATCTTGCCGCCGTTGCTGCCGTCGGCCGTGATGGCGGCCGTCACCAGGAAGCTCGAGCCGAACCGGTTGCGCAGGGCCGTGATGACCTTGTCGAATGCCTGAGGTCCGCTGCTGTCGCATGACAGGCCGCACGCGTTCGGGTACTCCCAGTCGATGTCGATGCCGTCGAAGACGCCCTTCCACCGCGAGTCGTTGATCAGGTCGTAGCAGGAGTTGGCGAACCCGGTCGGGTCGGCCGCGGCCTGCGTGAAGCCGCCGGACCAGGTCCAGCCGCCGAACGACCAGATCACCTTGAGGTTCGGGTTGGCGGCCTTGAGCTTGCGCAGCTGGTTGAAGTTGCCGCGCAGCGGCTGGTCCCAGGTGTCGGCAACGCCGTCGACGCTCTGGTCCGCCGTGTAGGCCTTGTCGTACGCGGCGTACGAGTCACCGATCGAGCACCTGCCACCCGTGGTGTTGCCGAACGCGTAGAGGATGTGGGTCAGCTTCGATGCCGAGCCGCTCGTCTTGACGTTGTTCACGTGGTAGTTGCGACCGTAGACGCCCCACTCGGCGAAGTAGCCGACGAGCTTCTTGCCACCCGGAGGAGGGGTCGTCGTGGTGGGAGTCGGCGTCGGGGTCGGGGTGGGCGTAGGAGTGGCGGTCGGCGTGGGCGTCGTCGTCGGCGTCGGCGTGGTGGTCGGGTTGCCGCCCGTACACGCGGCGCCGTTGATCACGCAGCCCGTCGGCGCCTTGTACGGCCCGGACCCGACGTAGCCCCACGTCTGCGTGGAGCCCGGCGCGAACGGTCCGGCCCAGCTCTTCGAGGTGACCTTGTAGTGGTTCCCCGTCTTGACGACGTCGGCGTCCCACGAGCTCGTGATCGCGGTACCCGCCGGCAGGTCGAAGTCGAGGGTCCAGCTCGCGGCCGACGTCGTCGACGCGTTCGTGACGAGGACGGAGGCCTGGTGGCCGGTCCCCCAGTCGCCGGTCGACGTGAACGTCGCGGTGAACGATCCAGCCGCGCTCGCCGATGCCGGAAGGACCGCCGCCAGCGCGGCGACCAGTCCGGCCGAGGTGAGGAATGCCAGCGCTGCGCTGCGCCGGCGTCGAGAGGTGCTTCGAGGGGTGTGTCCGGGTGCTCCGGCCGCCGGTGCGGCTCGTCTCGCGAAGTGCATTCGTGCCTCCGTGGTGACGCATTTGGTAGGGGTGTTTTGTAAGGATCACTCACTAATCCTTCACTTGTGACCATAGTGAGACCGGGTGAAATCGGTCAACAGTTCGGGTGAAATTCAGGCAAGTCGGGCGCGCCCGTCCAGCGCCGTTGCCAACGCGGACACATGCGTGTGACCTGCGCAGATGCCCGAAGGGGCACAACGCAAAACTCGGAGGACTGAAATCGGCCGTCGTACCCTCGGCCGGATGGCCCCCGACTCCGAGCGCGAGAAGCTCGCCGCGACGTTCGACACCGCCGCGGCGACCTACGCGAACGCACGGCCGACATACCCGGACGCATTGTTCGACGACCTCGTCGCCACCACCGGAATCCGACCCGGCGCACACCTCCTCGAGGTCGGTTCCGGCCCCGGGATCGCCACCGCTCCCCTGGCCGATCGCGGCTTCCGCATCACGTGCCTCGAGCCCGGCCCCGCCCTCGCCGAGGCCGCGCGGACGCGCCTCGCCGGGCGCGACGTCGACGTCGTGACCACCCGCTTCGAGGACTGGCAGCCGACGGGCACGTACGCCCTGGTCTACGCCGCGACGTCCTGGCACTGGCTCGACCCGGACACCCGGTTCGCCAGGGTCGCCGAGGTGCTGGAAACCGGCGGTCACCTGGCGTTCTGGACCGCGACGCACGTCATCCCGTACGACGGCGACCCCTTCTTCACCGAGCTCCAGGACGTCTACGACGCGATCGGCGAAGGCCTGCCGCCGGGCACGCCGACGCCCCGCCCGCAGGAGCTTCCCGACGAGGGCGAGGCCATCGAGGCGAGCGGCCTGTTCGACGTCGTCGCCGTCCGGCAGTACGACTGGGAGACGGTGCACGACGCGGACAGCTACCTCGCGCTGCTCGACACCTTCAGCGGGCACATCGCGATGCAGCCGTGGCAGCGCGAACGACTCCACGGCGAGATCCGCGCCCGCCTCGCCGCCCGACCCGACGGGCTCCTGCACCGGCACTGGGGTTGCGTCCTGCACGTCGCACGCCTGCGGGCGTGACCCCCGTCGATGAACCGCGCCCTCGGCGAGCCCCAAGGGCCATTGCCACGGGCGATCGGGTGACGGCGTGAGCGTGTCGGTCCACGCCCGGCGCTGCTGTGCCACCATCTGCGCCATGAGCGACTACCCGCCCGCCGGCTGGTACGACGACGGCGCGACCGCCGGCGTCGAGCGCTGGTTCGACGGCTCCGCGTGGACCGCGCAGACCCGGCCGCTCCCGGTCGCGGCACTCCCGGTCGTCGCGTCGACACCGGACGCGCACACCGCGACGGCGTTCATGGGCCACCACTCGACTGCGTACACCGCGCTCGGCGAGTCGGAGAGCACCTTCGGCTCGTTCATCCCGACGCGCCTGGGGCAGTCGCTCAACCTCGCGGACTCCGTCACTCAGCAGCCGGAGTACCTCCGGAACCGCGCGAACGAAGCACGCAGGGTGCGCCGCAACGCGGTCGTCGAGATGTGGCTCGCCGTCGTCCTGCTCGCCGTCGGCGGTGCCGCGGGCTCCGCCCTGGGCGGTCCTGACGGGCTGTGGATCGTGTTCGGGCTGGGCGCCGGTGCGCTGGTGGTCAAGGCCGTTCGCGACTACCAGCGCGCCGTGTTCCGTGGCGCGCCGGCGCTCCCGGTGCTCGTTTGGCTGGTGCCGGTCGTCGCCCTCGTCGCGGCCGGCGCGTACTACGCCTCCGTGCCGGTGGTCGCGGTGCACAAGGTCAAGTCGGACGTCGACAAGGTCAACGCAGACGTGGACAAGATCCTGCACGACTTCCCGCTGCCGACCGATCTCCCGACGCCCTGAGATGGCCGAGCTGGTACCCGTCCGCGCGACCGAGGACGACATCGACGCCATCCACGCGCTGCGCCGCTCGCTCGAGGACTGGATGGCCGCTCGCGGAACGGTCCAGTGGCCTCGAGGCTCGCTGCCCCGCGAGCGCATCGCGGCCCAGGTGGCCTCGGGCGAGTGGTGGCTCGTCACCGACGGCGACGGGATCGTCGGCACCGTCCGGCTGCTCTGGTCGGACCCCGACTTCTGGGGCGCGGACGCGACGCCCGCCGTCTACGTGCACGGGCTGATGGTCGACCGACGACGCACAGGGCACGGCGTCGGCACCGCACTGCTGGACTGGGCCGCAGCGCAGGGGCGCTCGGCGGGTGTCGAGCTGTTCCGCCTGGACTGTCGGACGACGAACCCCGTCCTGCGGGACTACTACGAGGCGTACGGCTTCACGGCCGTCGGCATCCGCCAGTTCGACGACTTCGCCTGCACGCTGCTCGAGCTGGACCTGCGCACCTGAGGG
>JBCECL010000074.1:0-17973 GCA_039207135.1 Brevundimonas sp. | reverse complement strand
CGCTCCCGCCAGCCGGCCCGCTCCCGCCAGCCGGCCCGCTCCCGCCAGCCGGCCCGCTCCCGCCAGCCGGCCCTCAAGTTATGGGCGCGACGAGGGCCGAAAGTGCGCACAACTTGAGGTTCGGCGGCCGGGGGCCGGTCGCCGAACCCGAGGTTGTCCGCGGCCGGCGACCGGCTGGCGCGGACAACCTCGGGCTCGTGCGTGGGTTCGCGCCTCAGGCGCCCAGGGCTGCCGAGACCACGTCCTTGGCCTCCGCCTGGACCTGGGCCAGGTGGTCGGCGGAGACGAACGACTCGGCGTAGATCTTGTAGACGTCCTCCGTCCCGGACGGGCGAGCGGCGAACCAGGCGTTGGCGGTCGTGACCTTGAGGCCGCCGATCGACTCGTCGTTGCCGGGCGCCTTGGTCAGCCGGGCGGTGATCGGGTCGCCCGCGAGCGTCGTCGCGGACACCTGCTCGGGGGACAGCGCCGCGAGCGTGGCCTTCTGCTCGCGCGTCGCCTCGGCGTCGACGCGTGCGTACCAGGACTCGCCGAACTCCTCGACGAGCTCGGCGTGCCGCTGCGAGGGCGACTTGCCCGTGACGGCCAGGATCTCCGACGCGAGCAGCGCGGCGATCGGGCCGTCCTTGTCCGTGGTCCACACGGTGCCGTCCTTGCGCAGGAACGAGGCGCCGGCGGACTCCTCGCCGCCGAACCCGATCGAGGAGTCGATCAGACCCGGCACGAACCACTTGAACCCCACGGGCACCTCGATCACCCGTCGGCCCAGGCGGGCGCCGACGCGGCTGATCAGGTCCGACGAGACGAGGGTCTTGCCGATGCCCGCGTCGGACGGCCACTGCGGGCGCGCCCCGCTGTAGAGGTAGTCGATCATCACCGCGAGGTAGTGGTTCGGGTTCATCAGCCCGCCGTCGGGCGTGACGATGCCGTGGCGGTCGGAGTCGGCGTCGTTGCCCGTCGCGATGTCGTACGGCGCGGGGCCGCCGCCGGCGGTCATGCGGTTGACCAGGGACGCCATCGCGTAGGGCGACGAGCAGTCCATGCGGATCTTGCCGTCCCAGTCGAGGGTCATGAACGGCCAGCGCGGGTCGGCCTCGGGGTTCACGACCGTCAGGTCCAGGCCGTACCGCTCGCCGATCGCGCCCCAGTAGTCGACGACCGCGCCGCCGAGCGGGTCCGCGCCGATGCGCACGCCGGCCGAGCGGATCGCGTCGAAGTCGATCATGTTGGCGAGGTCGTCGACGTACGAGGACAGGTAGTCGTGCTTGCGGATGAGCTCGGACGCGATCGCACGCTCGTACGGGATGCGCGGCACCGCGCGCCAGCCCGACGCGAGGATCTGGTTGGCCCGGTCCGCGATCCAGTTGGTCGAGTCCGAGCCCGCGGGGCCGCCGTGCGGCGGGTTGTACTTGAAGCCGCCGTCGGTCGGCGGGTTGTGCGACGGGGTCACGACGATGCCGTCCGCGAGCCCCGGCCCGTGCGTCCGGACACCCTCCGAGGTGCCGGCGCCGTTGTGGCGCAGGATCGCGAGCGACACCGCGGGCGTGGGCGTGAAGGAGTCGCGCGCGTCGACGTGCACCTCGACGCCCGCCGCGACCAGCACCTCGATCGCCGAGCGCTGCGCCGGGTCGGACAGCCCGTGGGTGTCGCGGCCGATGAACAGCGGGCCGTCGGTGCCTTGCGAGCGGCGGTACTCGACGATCGCGGCGGTGATGGCCACGATGTGCGCCTCGTTGAACGCCCTCTTGAACGCGCCCCCGCGGTGGCCGCTGGTGCCGAAGACCACCTTCTGGTCCGGGTCGGTGACGTCGGGCTCCAGGTCGTAGTACGCCGCGAGCAGCGCGTCGATGTCGACGAGGTCCTCGGGCAGGGCAAGGGTTCCGGCGCGCGGGTGCATACGCCCGATCCTTCCTCAGCGGCCGCGACATTGCCACGGTCCGGTCGCCGGTAGCCTGGGTGCATGGCCAAGAACTCGACCGACTTCGTGCTGCGCCCCTTCGAGGGACTTCCGGGTGAGCCCGACTGGGTCGCGCTCAAGGAGGTCGTCCCCGCGGCGACCGCCACCGCGCGCACGACCAAGGAGTACGGCTCCCGCGAGGTCATCGTCACCACGGTGCTGCCGCAGTCGTGGCCGGCGCTGCACCGCTCGGACGGCGTGATCCTCCTGGCCCTGCAGACCACGAGCAGCTCGGGCGACTCGAGCCGTGACCTCGCCGCCGCGCTGCTCGAGGCCGTCGACGCCGAGCCCGGCACCGCGATCGAGCTCACCGGCCTGCCCGAGGCCGGCCCGCGCCTGCAGGACGTGCTGGACCTCTCCGTGCCGTTCGAGGTCACCGTCCAGGACACGTTCGGCTACTGGCTCGCGCCCGACGTCGAGCAGTCCGACGACCTGACGGCCGCGATCGAGGAGGCCGACGCCGGCATCATCGACACGCGCAAGCTCGCGGCGGCCGACTCGGCCTACTGGTGCCGGATGGGTGCCCGCGAGTTCCTGCGCTGGGCGCAGCCGCACGAGGAGCAGGTCGTGCTCGACGGGCTGGCCCGCCTGCACGCCAAGCGTGCGTCGGGCTTCGAGGGCGCCAAGTTCGTCGGCTACTTCCGCTCGAGCGGGCTCGTCGTCCCCGTGTGGGAGCTGCCGCGCGGGACCGAGGCCGAGGACATCGAGGACGCGGTCGCCGCGTTCGCGCCCGGGTTCGCCGAGGCGCTCGCGAGCACGGAGCCCCTGGACGCCAACGAGCGGCGCGCGCGTGCCGGCCTGGTGGCCCGCCAGGTGACCCTGCGCTGATCACGCTGGCGACCGACCTCACCACATCTCGCTAGGCTGACCGCCGTGACGTCCCAGGGCACCCAGACCCCCGACGAAGAGGGGGCTGCGAAGCCTCGCGCCCGGGGGCGCTCGCGAGCGTCTCGGGCGAAGGCCGCTACGCAGCCGGCCGACGAGGTGGCCGTGCAGACGCCCGCCGACGAGGCCGTGCAGGCCGACGAGCAGGCCGACGAGCAGGCCGACGAGCACCCGGAGGCCCCGGCGGGCGAGAAGGCCGGAGCCCCGACGGACCCGAAGCCCGGGAAGTCGGCCAAGGCCGAGCCCGCCGCGAGCGCGACGGGTGCCCGGGTCGCGCGCCCCCGCCAGCGCGTCGCGGTGGTCATCCCCGCCAAGGACGAGGCGCGGCGCATCGCGGCCACGGTCCGGTCGGCCAAGGCGATCCCGAACGTCGACCTCGTCCTCGTCGTGGACGACGGCTCGGAGGACAACACGCAGCACGTCGCCCGCGAGGCGGGGGCGGTCGTCGTCCGCCACTCGCACAACCGCGGCAAGGCGGCCGCGATGGAGACCGGCGCGGCCGTCGTCGCGATGCGTGACACGCCCGACCGCCTGCCGCGCATCCTGCTCTTCATCGACGGGGACCTGGGCGAGACCGCGGTGAACACCGCGCCGCTCGTCCCGCCCGTCGTCGAGGGGCACACCGACCTCGCGATCGCCCTGATCCCGGCGCAGCCCGGCGCGGGCGGGCGCGGGATCGTCGTCGGCGCGGCCCGCCGCGCGATCCAGTCGATGACGGGATGGACCCCCACGCAGCCGCTGTCGGGCATGCGGTGCCTGACGCGCGAGGCGTTCGAGGCCGCGACGCCGCTCGCGCGTGGCTGGGGCGTCGAGACCGGCATGACGATCGACCTGCTGCGCCGCGGCTTCCGCGTCGTCGAGGTCCCGTGCGAGCTGCGGCACCGCCCGTCGGGCAAGGACTTCAAGGGTCAGATGCACCGCGCCGCCCAGTATCGCGACGTCGAGCTCGCCGTGAACGCGCGCCGCGTGCGCTCGGTCGCGGGCGCCGTCAAGCGCAAGGTCACACCGAAGCCGGGCCCGAAGACGCATCGCTGACAGAGCGGCCCCGTAACCTGGGCCCGTGCTTCCCACGCTCCGTGCCCTGGTGACGGCGCTGCTGACGTTCCTCGCCGTGGCGCTGGGCGCGGTGCAGGCGACGGCCGAGGAGAGCGCGCCCGAGCACGCCGACCTGGTGCTCGTGGGCGTCGGGGGGCTGCACTGGTCGGACGTCGACCGGACCGCGACGCCGACGCTGTGGCGCATGATCACCGAGGGGTCGGTCGGCTCGATCTCGGTGCACGCCGCGCCCGTGACCTGCCCGGTCGACGCCTGGCTCACGATCTCCGCCAGCCGCCGGGTGACGGTCGCGACCGAGAAGGGCGACGGCGAGCAGAGCGCGACCGTCCCGGTCGAGTGCGAGCCGCTGCCCGAGGTCACGCCCACGACCTCCGCGGTGCCGCCCGGGCCGCACCTCGTCCGCGGCTGGAAGCGCCTCGCGGACACGAGCGTCGAGGGCAGCGGGGTCCCCGGCACGATCGGCGACCTGATCGACGACGCCGGGTCGTGCACGACGGCCGTCGCGCCGGGAGCCGCGATCGCCCTGGCCGACGAGCACGGGCGGCTGCACCGCTACGCCGCCGACCTCGCGGCGGTGAGCGCCGCCGAGCTGCGGGCGTGCCCGGTCACGGTGCTCGACGCCGGCGAGCTGCCGGCCGACCGCACCGAACGCACCGATGCCCTCACCGCGCTCGACAGCCAGCTCCAGCTCCTGACCAGGACGGTCGCCCCCGGCACCGACGTGCTCGTGGCAGGCGTCTCCGACAGCCCCACGGGAGAGACGGGCCTGCAGGCCGTCGTCGAGTGGCGCCGCGGCGGCGGGACCGTCGGGTGGCTCTCGTCGGGCTCGACGCGCCGACCGGGGGTCGTCACGCTCGCGGACCTCGGCGCGACCGTCGCGCAGGCCGGTGACGCGGACACGAGCGACCTGACCGGGTCCCCGCTGTTCGTCAGCTCCGAGCGGCGGATGAGCACCAACCGCACGGTGGAGAACCGCCGCTACTTCACCGAGATGACGACGATCAGCCCGCAGCTGCGTCCGGTGCTGCTGCTGACGATGGCGGGCGCGGCCATCTTCGCGCTCGGCACCGTCCTCGTCGCCCGACGTCGTCGCCGGACGCCCGCCCCCGCGACGCGCCGCGCGGTGCTGGCGGTCCTGCTGCTCGGGGTCTGCACGCCCATCGGCATGCACCTCGCCGCCCTGTCGCGCTGGTGGGGCTCGCCCGCACCGCTGTTCGCGGCGACCGGCTGGTACGTGCTCGCCGCGACGATCGTCGCGGTCGTCAGCTGGTACGTCTCGCGGGCGCTGCCGCCTGGCAGGTGGCGCCTCGGGGCCGTGACCGCCGGCGTGACCTGGCTCGTGCTCACGGTCGACGGCGTGACGGGGACCGTGCTGCAGAGCGGCTCGATCCTCGGCGACGCGTCCAGCGCCGGTGCGCGCTACTACGGGTTCGGCAACACCACGTTCGGCGTGTACGCGGCGTCGGGCCTCGTGCTGGCCGCCGCGGTGGCGAGCTGGTTGCTCGCGGCGGGTCGGCGGACCGCCGCCGTGGTCGCCGTGTCGTCGATCGGCTTCGTCTCGGTGGTCGTCGACGGCTGGCCCACCTTCGGGGCGGACTTCGGCGGCATCCTCGCTCTCATCCCCGCGTTCGCGGTGCTCGCAGTCGGGGTGGCGGGCGCGGTCGTCACCTTCCGGCGAGCGGCGCTGATCCTCGCGGCCGCCGTCGCGGCCGTCGTCGCCGTCGCCGTGGTCGACTGGGCGCGGCCCGGCCGCAGCTCGCACCTCGGGCTCTTCGTGCAGCGGGTCATCGACGGCGACGCGGGCGTGGTGGTCTCGGGCAAGCTGTCCGGCGCGTGGGCGACGGTCGACCAGCCGGCCGGGGCGCTGTCCGCCCTCGTGTGCCTCGCGGTGTGCGCGTCGCTCGTCGGCCCCGACCGCTGGCGCCCGCCGGTGCTGCGGCGCGCGTACGGCTCGTGGCCGCTGCTGCGCCCGGCGCTCGTGGCGGTGGTCGTCGCGGCGCTCTTCGGCTCGGTCCTGAACGACAGCGGCGTGGTCGTCGCGATCGTCGTGCTCGGGTTCGCCGGCGTGTGCCTGCTGACGTCCGGCCTGGCGTCGGCGTGGGGCCGCCTGCCCGGGGTGACGGTCCCACGGGACGCCGACGCGCCGCTGCGCCGCATGGGCGGCGTCGTCGTGGCGAGCGGTGGCGCGCTGCTCGTCGCGCTCATGCTCGTGACGGTCGCCGTCTCGCCGCTCGCCGTGGCCGCGGGCGCGGTGACCTCGGGGGCCGGCCAGGTCGCGGTCACGCCGGGCAAGCCCGTCGTCGTGCTCGGGACCTCGGGCCTCGCGTGGGACGACGTGGACCGCGCGACGACCCCCACGCTGTGGGGGCTGCTGCGCGACGGAGCGGCCGCGGGCGGGGTCACGCCGGGCGCGACCGGACGCTCGGCTCGCTGCACGTCGGGCGGCTGGCTCGCCCTGAGCGCGGGGCGAGCGCCCATCACGGGCCAGAACGTGGACGGCGAGTGGCAGTGCGCCCCGTGGGTCGTCGACGCACAGGGCGACGGCGCGCGCGTCGCCGGTTGGGACGAGCTCGCCGCCCTGCAGTCGACCTCGGAGTTCCACACCACGATCGGCGAGCTCGGCAACACGCTCGCGACCAACGACGTGTGCGCGACGGCCGTCGGGCCCGCAGCCGCGCTCGCGCTCGCGCGCACGGACTCGACCGTCGCGCGCTACCGCTCGCTCACGGACGCGACCACCGACCCGGCCGACGTCTTCTCGTGCCCGCTGACGATGGTCGACGTGGGCGCGACCCCGCACGAGCCCGGTGACGACCCCGCGTACCGTGCCACCGCCCTCGTCGCGCTCGACGCGCAGGTCCGCGAGCTCCTCGGCGTGATCCCGCAGTCGTCGACGGTCATGCTCGTCGACACGGGCAACCCGGCGCGGGCCCGCGCGGAGCTCGGCGTCGGCATGCTCGACGCCGAGGACGTCACCGGCACGCGCTACTGGTCGACCCCGTCGACCCGCTGGGTCGGCGTCGTGCGGTTGCTCGACCTTCCCGCGACCCTGCTGACCGCCGTCGGGATCACGCCGCCCGACGTCTTCACCGGCTCCCCCATCACCGTGGGGGTGGACCGCCCGACGGACGCCGCGACGGCCGTGCGCCAGCTCGCCGACCTCACCACGCGCGACCAGGCGTTGCGCGGCACCTCGACCGTGGTCACGACGTGGCCGCTCGTCGGCTCGCTCGTCCTGATCCTGCTCGGCACGTTCGCTGCCCCGTGGCTGGCCCGCCGCCTGCGGCGGACCGAGGTCGGCATCCGGCGCGTGGCCGACGCGGCGTTCCTGGTGCTCGCGAGCCTGCCTGCCGGCGTCTTCCTCATGACGGCGACCTCGTGGTGGCGGTTCGCGGACCCGAAGACCGTCATGTGGCTCGCGGTGGCCGGCTGCACGCTGCTCGTCGCGGCGGCCGTCGCGCTCGTGCCGTGGCGACCGGTCGCGGGTGGTCCGGGTGTGGTCGCACTGTTCACCTTCGGGCTGCTCACGCTCGACGCGCTGCTCGGCACCCCGCTGCACCGCGGCAGCCTCCTCGGTCCCGCGCCCACGCTGGGCGGCCGGTTCTACGGCTTCGGCAACCCCACGTACTCGGTCTACGTGGTGGGCGCGCTGGTCGGCGCCGCCGCGCTCGGCACGTGGCTGCGGCGCTTCGGGCGGTGGGCCGCGGCGGCCGGAGCGGCGTTCGTCGCGGGGACGGCGCTGGTCGTCGACGTGTGGCCCAGCCTGGGCGCCGACGTCGGCGGTGGCCTGGTGCTGCTGCCGGCCGGCGCGATCGTGGTGCTCGCCGTCGCCGGGATCCGGGTCACGTGGGTCAAGCTCGCGCTCGCGGCGGCCGCGGGCGTGCTGCTCGTCGCCGGGATCGGCGTGCTCGACTGGCTGCGGCCCGCGCCCGAGCGCACGCACCTGGGCATCTTCGTCCAGTCCGTGGTGGACGGGACCGCGTGGGACACCATCAGCCGCAAGCTCGACTACGCCGTGGGCACGGTGAACGGCAGCACGATCACCTGGCTGACGTTCGCGGTGCTGCTGCTCGGGGTCGGCGTGCTGTGGAAGCCGCTGCGCTGGGTCGCGTGGGAGCGGGTGGAGGCGCAGTGGCCGCTCGCCCGCCCGGCGCTGTGGGCGCTGCTGCTGGCCGCGGTCGGCGGCTCGCTCGTCAACGACTACGGGATCAAGATCGCGACGGGCGTGCTGGCGGCCCTGCTGCCCGTCGTGGGGATGCTGCTCACCCGCAGTGCGCCGCTGCCCGGCGACCTCGAGGACTACCCTGCCGAGCAGCGAACCACCTGATGGGAGACGTCATGCCACTGCCCCGCTACGCGTACCTCGGCCCTGCGGGCACGTTCACCGAGGCTGCGCTGCGCCAGGTGGCCTCGCCCGACGAGGCGGTCTACCTCCCGCAGACCGACGTCACCTCCGCCATCGCCGCGGTCCGCAACGGCTCGGCCGACTTCGCGGTCGTGGCGATCGAGAGCACGGCCGAGGGCGGCGTGACCGCGACGCTCGACAGCCTCGCGACGGGCGCGCCGCTCGTGCTGCTGCGCGAGGTGCTCGTGCCGGTGCAGTTCACGCTCGCGGCCGCACCGGGTCGCTCGCTGGCGGACGTCCGCCGGATCTCGGCGCACCCGCACGCGTGGGTGCAGTGCCGCCGCTGGATCGCGGCCAACCTGCCCGACGCGGTGCACGTCCCGGCCACGTCGAACACCGCCCCCGCCGCGCTGATCGCCGCTGGTGGCAGCGAGCTGCCGTTCGACGCCGCCCTCGTCCCGCCGCCCGCGGTCGAGACCTACGGGCTGACCGCGCTCGCGCACGACGTGGGCGACTCCACGACGGCGGTCACACGGTTCGTCGTCGTCGGGCACCCCGGCGACGTCCCGCCGCCCACAGGCGCGGACAAGACGACGCTCGTGGTGCACCTGCCCGACAACGAGGCGGGCGCGCTGCTCGCGATGCTCGAGCAGTTCGCGGTGCGGGGCGTGAACCTGTCGCGCATCGAGTCCCGTCCCATCGGCGACTCGCTGGGCCGGTACTCGTTCTCGATCGACGCCGAGGGGCACATCCTCGACGAGCGCGTCGGCGAGGCGATCATGGGCCTGCACCGCCGCTGCCCGTTCGTGCGGTTCCTCGGTTCGTACCCGCGGGCCGACGAGGTCGCGCCGAACGTGCACCTGGGCACGGCCGACACGGACTTCGTCGAGGCCCGCTCGTGGCTGCGAGCCGTGCGGGACGGCTCGGCCACCTGACGGCGGACCAGGCCAGCGCCAGGCGCAGGCCAGCGCCAGGCGCAGGCCAGCGCCAGGCTCAGGCCGGCGCGAGGCTCAGGCCACCCGAACCACGAGCGCGCCCGGGTCCACGCGGGCCGCGACCTCGACCACCCGTCCGACGAGGTCGCCGTCCACCTGGGCGTGCTCACCGCCCGGCACGACGATCCGCACCTCCTTGGCGCGACGGTGGTCGATGCGGCCGATCTTGGGCGCGTTGTTGCTCGGCATGCCCCAGCCCTGCAGCACCACCTCGCCGAACAGCTGCGCCCACCCGGCGATGCCCCCGCGCGCGTCGATGGCTGCGAGGTCGAGCCAGCCGTCGTCGAGCTGTGCGTCCGGGAGCAGCGTCAGGCCGCCGGGGAGCTTGCCGCAGTTGCCCACGAGGATGCTGCGCAGCCGCGTGGTGGTGGCCCGGTCGCCGTCGACACGGACGTGCATGCGGGTGCGGTCGCCGCGCAGGTGCTTGAACCCCGCGACGAAGTAGGCGATCCAGCCCATCTTCGCCTTGAGGTGCGGGTCGGCGTCGGCGACCATCGCCGCGTCGAACCCGAGGCCCGCGATGACCAGGAAGATGTGGTCGCGCGAGCTGTCTGACTCGGGCGGGTGCTTGTCCGCGGCCTCGCCCGACCGGTCCCGCACCTCGGACTCGAACCGCAGCACGCGGAGCCACCCGACGTCGATCGTGCGATCGCGGCCGGTCAGTGCGATGCGCAGCGCAGCGAGCGGGTCCCCGAGCGGCAGGTCGAGGTTGCGCGCCAGCAGGTTGCCCGTCCCGATCGGCACGAGCCCCATCGGGATCTTCGTGTCGACGAGGCCCTCAGCCACCGCCCGCACCGTGCCGTCCCCACCCACGGCGACCACCACGTCGGCGCCGGCCTGCACGGCCGCGCGCGTCTGGCCGACGCCCGGGTCCTCGATCGTGGTCTCGAGCCACAGCGGCTCGGGCAGGCCGAGCTCCGCGGCGGTTCGCAGGACCGCGTCCCTCAGCTCCTCGGCGTCGGGCTTGGAGGGGTTGGCCACGAACGCGACGAGCCGGCCGCTGCCGCCGACCTCGCGCGCGAGGCCGCGGGCCGCGGAGCTGATCCCCGCCTCGAGGCGCCGGTGCAGGCTTCCCTGGCGCCGGTAGACCACGATCGCGACCCAGATGGCGGCGAGCGCGAGCACGCCCGCAGCGATCGCTACCCATCCGGCCCAGGTCACAGGCGCAATCTACGGTGCTGCTCCGACAAGCGGCGAGGGTAAAGCGGTGGGCAGCGGTCGGTAGGCTGACGCGGGTGATCGATCTGCGACTCCTGCGGGACAACCCGGACCTCGTGCGCGCCAGCCAGGTCGCGCGCGGCGACGACCCCCACCTCGTCGACGAGGTGCTCGATGCGGACGCGCTGCGCCGGTCCTCCCTGACCGAGTTCGAGACCTTGCGCGCCGAGCAGAAGTCGCACGGCAAGCTCGTCGCGGCGGCCAAGGGCGACGAGAAGCAGGCGCTGCTCGCGCACGGTCGCGCGCTCTCGGAGCGGGTCAAGGCGCTGCAGGCCGATGCCGACGCCGCGGAGGCCCGCGCGACCGAGCTCGCGCGGCGCATCGGCAACATCATCGAGCCCGGCGTCCCCTCGGGCGGCGAGGACGACTACGTCGTGCTCGAGCACGTCGGCACGCCGCGCGACTTCGCAGCCGAGTACGGCGCGGACTTCGTCGTGCGCGACCACCTGGACCTCGGCGAGGGCCTGAAGGCGATCGACACCGAGCGGGGCGCCAAGGTCTCGGGCGCGCGGTTCTACTACCTCACGGGCATCGGCGCGCGCCTCGAGCTCGCGCTGCTCAACGCGGCCGTGGACCGAGCGCTCGCGGCCGGGTTCACCCCGGTCATCACGCCGACGCTCGTCAAGCCCGAGGTCATGGCGGGCACGGGCTTCCTCGGCGCGCACGCCGACGAGATCTACCGCCTCGAGGCCGACGACCTGTACCTCGTCGGGACCTCCGAGGTGGCGCTCGCCGGCTACCACAGCGGCGAGATCCTCGACCTGTCGGGCGGCCCGCTGCGCTACGCGGGCTGGTCGGCGTGCTACCGCCGCGAGGCCGGCTCGTACGGCAAGGACACGCGCGGCATCATCCGCGTGCACCAGTTCCACAAGGTCGAGGCGTTCGTCTACACGACGGTCGAGGACGCGGCCGACGAGCACCGCCGCCTGCTGGCGTGGGAGCAGGAGATGCTCGCGCTCGCGGAGCTGCCCTACCGCGTCATCGACACGGCCGCGGGAGACCTCGGCTCGAGCGCCGCGCGCAAGTTCGACTGCGAGGCCTGGCTGCCCAGCCAGCAGCGCTACCTCGAGCTCACGTCGACCTCGAACTGCACCACGTTCCAGGCCCGTCGCCTCGGCGTCCGGGAGCGCACGGCGGACGGCTCGGTGCGCACGGTCGCGACGCTCAACGGCACGCTGGCGACCACGCGCTGGCTCGTCGCGCTGCTGGAGAACCACCAGCAGGCCGACGGCTCGGTCTACGTCCCGGTCGGCCTGCGGCCGTACCTCGGCGGCCTCGAGGTGCTGGAGCCTGTGCGTTGACCCGCGCCCGGATGGTCGCGCTCGACGTGGACGGCACCCTGATGTCGTACGACGGCGTGATCTCCGACGCGGTGCGCTCCGGCGTCGCCGCGCTCCGGGACGCCGGGATGCACATCGTGCTCGCCACGGGCCGAGGGCTGTACGGCACGCTCCCCGTCGCGCGCGAGCTCGGTCTCGACTCGGGCTGGGCCGTGAGCTCGAACGGCGCGGTCACCGTGCGGCTCGACCCCGAGCTGCGGGACGGGTTCGAGGTGACCGACGTCGTGCGCTTCGACCCGGCACCGGCGCTGAGCGCGATCGCGCTCGAGCTCCCGGACGCGCTGTTCGCGGTGGACGACCTGGGCGAGGGCCTGCTCGTCTCGGGTGAGTTCCCGGCGGGCGAGCTGTCCGGCGCGATCCGCGTGGTCCCGTTCGACGAGCTGCTCACCACGCGCGCGACCCGCGTGATCATCCGCGCTCCCGGGAGCAGCCCGGAGGAGTTCCACGAGCTCGTCGAGCGCGTCGGCCTCCAGGAGGTCGAGTACGCGGTCGGCTACAGCGCGTGGCTCGACCTGACCCCGGGCGGGGTGTCCAAGGCGAGCGCGCTCGAGTCGATCCGCCGCACCCTGGGGGTCGAGCCCTTCGAGACGGTGGCGATCGGCGACGGCAGCAACGACATCCAGATGCTGCGCTGGGCTGCTCGCGGCGTGGCGATGGGGCACGCGTTGCCGCAGGTCAGGGGCGCGGCCGACGAGGTCACGGGCACGATCGACGACGACGGCGCCGTCGACGTGCTGCGGAGCCTGCTCGTCTGACTCGCGTTGCCGCCCCGGCGGGCCGGTGCCAGACTCCGGACGAATCCCCTGGGGCAACCGTGACGAAGGAGTCGACATGCGTGTGCAGAGACGACTGGTGGCCGCGCTCGCGGTCCTCGCGCTGACCGGGACGGTGGCCGTGGCGGGGGCTTCGTCGGCCTCGGCCGCCTCCTGCTCGGCGACGCGCACCACGGCGATCACCGTGCACGCCCGCGCCTGGGACTACGACTTCCAGACGAAGATCGACCACTCGGGCCACGTCGAGACCACGCCGCGCTACTACTACTCGAAGGACACCCCGATCGCGAACCACACCATCAAGGTGCTCGCGTGCAAGGACACCAGGTCGAAGAAGTGGAAGCCGCTGCACTTCAGCGTCACCACCCGCCACGCCGAGCTCGCCTACCGGGTGCTGGACGGCAAGGCCAAGGTCGACTCGAAGGGCATGGCCGTGACCGTCGACAAGATCACGGCGAGCAAGGTCTACCTGTCGACGATCGCGTGCAACACCAAGCCGCAGAAGCTCACACCGCTCACCGTGACCCGGGCACTCACGCAGATCCCCGTGCCCGGGCCGTACGTGATCGGCGTCGGCCAGTCCGTCGTCGGCCTGCTGCTGCCCAAGGCCCCCGCGAACAAGTACTACTGCGGGACCGTCGGCGGCCAGGCGACCGCGACCTGGAAGCTCAGCACGACCGGCAAGGCGAGCATCAGCTTCGGCTCGACCAAGCACGCGATCCGCGCGACCAGCTCCACCTGGGACGAGCCGACCGGGCCGTACTACATCTCCGTGCAGACCACGCACCAGCGCAGCGTCGTCATCACCAGGTGACGACCACCTAGCCTGGGCCGGTGCCCGCGCCCCTGCTCTTCGTCCTGTCGGGCCTCACGCAGTACGCGGGGGCGGCGCTCGCGGTCGGGCTGTTCGCGTCGATCGCCGCGCCGACGGTCGCATGGCTGCGGATCGTGGTCGCGGCCGTGGTGCTCGTCGTCTGGCGTCGGCCGTGGCGCACCCGCTGGACGCGCGCGGACCTGCGCACCGTCGCGCTCTTCGGCGTGGTCCTCGCGGCGATGAACGTGACGTTCTACGTCGCGATCGACCACCTGCCGCTCGGCACGGCCGTCGCCATCGAGTTCGCGGGGCCCGTGGCGGTCGCCGCCGTGACCGGCCGCGGCTGGCGGGACCGGGTCGCCATCGGGATCGCCGCCCTGGGGGTGGTGCTGCTCGCGGGCGTCAGCCTGAACGGCGGGAGCGGCTCGGTGGTGGGGCTCGTGGCGATCGCGCTGGCCGCGACGTTCTGGGCGGCGTACATCGTCATCGGGCGCCGCGTCGCGACCGCGCACCGCGGCGGCGTGACCGGGCTCGCGCTCGCGATGACCGCGGGCGCGCTCGTCTTCGCCCCGTTCCTCGCCGAGGGCGCCGCGCCCGTGCTGCACGATCCCGCGCTCGCGGCCGCGGTGATCGGCGTGGGTGTGCTGTCGTCGGTGATCCCGTACGCGATCGAGCAGGTGGTGCTGCGGCGCGTGCGGCCGGCCACGTTCGCGGTGCTGCTCGCGCTGCTGCCGGCCACGGCGGCCGTCGTCGGCGCCGTCGCCCTCGGGCAGGTGCCGCACGGGCTCGAGGTGGTCGGGCTGCTGCTCGTCTCGGGCGCCATCGCGCTCACCGCGCGCTCCGGCGACGCCCCCGACGAGGCGCCCCCGCCCGCCTGACTCAGGGTTCGAGCAGCACCTTGCCGAAGACGGCACCCGACTCGAGCAGCCGGTGGGCCTCGGCCGCCTGATCGAGCGGCAACGCCGCGTGCACGACGGGCCGGATGCGGCCGTCGGCCACGAGCGGCCACACGTGCTCCCGCACGCCGGCCATGATCCGCGCCTTCTCCTGAGCCGGGCGCGAGCGCAGCGTCGTGCCCAGCACGCTGAGCCGCCGCGCGAGGAGCAGCCCCAGGTCCAGCTCGGCGCGGCGGCCGCGTTGCAGACCGATCACGACGAGTCGGCCGTCGTTCGCGAGCACCGCGAGGTTGTCCGCCAGGCCCGCCGCGCCCACGACGTCCAGGACGACGTCGACGCCACGCCCCCCGGTCGCCTCCAGCACGCGGTCGACGAGGTCGTCGCTGCGGTGGTCGAAGGCCGCCTCGACGCCGAGCTCCTGCAGTCGCGCGACCCTTGCGGGTCCGCCGGCCGTCGCCAGGACGCGGGCGCCGAAGGCATGACGCGCCACCTGCACGGCGACCGAGCCCACGCCGCCGGACCCGCCGCGCACCAGCACGTGCTCCCCGCTGCGCAGTCCCGCGGCCTCGAAGTTCGACCAGGCCGTGGCGAGCGCCTCGGGCAGTGCGGCTGCGTCGCGCGACGAGAGGCCGTCGGGGACGGCCAGCGCCTGGTCGACGGAGACCGCAACCCGCTCGGCGTACCCACCGCCCGCCAGCAGCGCGGCGACCCGAGAGCCGACCGGCCAGTCGGCCGGGCCCGCGAGCACCTCGCCGGCGACCTCGAGCCCGGGCCACTCCGGCGCGCCCGCGGGAGGCGGGTAGTGCCCAGAACGTTGCAGGAGATCGGCGCGGTTGACCCCCGCAGCCGCCACCTGGATGAGAAGATCTCGGGGCCCAGGGACCGGCTCGGGGACCTCGCCGGACGCTAGTGTGTCCGGTTCACCCGGTTCGGTGATCAGCATTGCACGCACGTCGTCGACCGTATCGTCCGGGTCGAACTACCACATGACCGGGTGAACTCGGCGTATCCGCCGGGGTGACGTCCATGGCAAACTCTGCCGCGGGCTAATGGTCCCCCGTCCAGAAGCCGATGAGGTGCGAACGGGGAACCCCGCGGATCGTTCAGGACAGCTGGCCGACTGCGGTCACACCCAGAGTCGGGTGACGGAAGGGATCGACATGCTGCGACGGCTTGGCATTCGCGCCAAGGTGATGGCGGTTCTCGCCGTCCCCATGATCGTTCTGCTCATGGCCGGTGCCTACATCTCGTATGGCGCGGTCCAGAACTACCGCACCGCTAGCGCGGCGCAGTCGGTCGTCGACGTCCTCGAGGCGTACAAGCCGCTCTCGTCCGCCATGGAGGCGGAGCGCGTGGTGAGCCTCACCGGCGGCTCCAAGGAAGAGGTCGCGGCCGCGCGACAGGCGACGGACGCCGCTCTCGCCTCCGTCCGCGAGGTGACCAACGGGCTCGACCTCAGCTCCTTCCCCGACCCGCTCGTCCAGCGCTTCGAGCAGGTGCAGAAGAGCTACGACACGAACCTGCCCGATGCCCGCTCGGCCCACGACAAGGGCGCGAACGGCGGAACGCTGACGTTCAACTACGGGCAGATCACGCAGGGAGAGCTCGAGCTGGTCGCCCAGATCGCCGAGTACTCCAAGAACCGTGAGCTGGGCGCCGCGATCTCGGCCTTCCGGTCGCTGCAGGTCCTCTCGAACGGCGTCGTCTCGGAGATGATCCTGGGTCTGACGATGTCCGCGAGCCCGACGACGAACGACGCGATCGCCGCGCGCTACGACGACGCCACGCAGGTCACCGAGAACGACCGCTACGACGCGGCCCTCCTGATCAGCCGCCTGGGCCAGGACAACATCGCGATGCCGGACGGCCAGCCCGCCTCGCGCTTCTCGCAGGCCCGGCAGATCCTCGCGTCGGCCAACCAGAAGCTCATCAACGGCCTGAACGTCGAGAACTACGTCGCCGACGTCCAGACGCAGCTCGGCGGGCTCGTCGAGACGAGCGACGCCGTGCTCGCGCACGCCAACGACGTCGCGTCGGCAGACGTGGACGCCGCACGGCAGACCGCCGTGACCACCGTCATCATCGTGGTCCTGGCCGCCGTGCTCTCCTTCCTCTTCGCGCTGTTCGTCTCGCGAGGCATCGTCAACCCGCTGCGTCGCCTGACGTCGGCCGCCTCGAACGTCCGCGAGCAGCTGCCGCGACTCGTCGAGCAGGTGGCCACCCCTGGTGAGGGCCCCGAGATCACGCTCGCGCCCATCCCGGTGACGTCCATGGACGAGGTCGGCCGACTGGCCGCCGCGTTCAACTCGGTGAACGCCACGACCGTCCAGGTCGCCCAGGAGCAGGCCGCACTGCGTGGCTCCATCGCGGAAATGTTCGTCAACGTCGCCCGCCGCGACCAGGTGCTCCTCAACCGCCAGCTGTCGTTCATCGACTCGCTCGAGCGCGCTGAGGAAGACCCGAGCACGCTGGCGAACCTGTTCCGCCTCGACCACCTCGCCACCCGGATGCGTCGTAACGCGGAGTCCCTCCTCGTGCTCGCCGGCATCGACTCCGGTCGTCGCCTGCGTGACGCGATGCCGCTGTCCGACGTCATCCGTACCGCCTCGTCCGAGATCGAGCAGTACGACCGCGTCGAGCTCGACCTGCACACCGACCCGCACATGCTCGGGTTCAACGCCCTGGGCGCCGCCCACCTGCTCGCCGAGCTCCTCGAGAACGCCACGGTCTTCTCCGAGCCGGAGACGCCGGTCACGGTCTCGACGGGTGTCCTCGGCCAGTTCGTCGCCGTTCGCATCGTCGACCACGGCCTCGGCATGACCGACCAGGAGATCCTCGCCGCGAACACCAAGATCGCGTCGACGGGTGCCGGCGAGATGCTCGGCGCGCAGCGCCTGGGCCTCTTCGTGGTGGGGCGCATCGCCAACCGCCTCGGTGCGGCCGTCCAGCTCGCGAAGGCGGCGACGGGCACCGGAACCGAGACGACCGTCCTGTTCCCGGCGCACCTGTTCGCCGCGACCGAGACCTCGCTGTACGGCACCGCGCCCGACTCGCCCGCCGAGCTCGCGGCCCTCGCCGAGGCCGAGGCGCCCGAGGTCGAAGCCGTCAACCTTGCCGAGCTGACCGACGGCGAGACCTCGCACGGTCTGCCCCGCCGCCGCCGTGGTGAGGGCGACGAGCCGGCCGCCGACTCCGCGCCGATCCCGGTCCCCTCGCTGCCGAGCCGGCCGCGCAAGACGTTCGACGAGGACAACCTCGTCCTTCCCGACGCCCCGAGCGGCAACCTGTCGGCGGACCTGTCGGCCCACGGCAGCGACTGGGCGCCCGAGTCGGTCACCCCGCGTGTCGGGGGACTGCCGAGCCGCACCCGTGCCGGGACGTCGGCGTGGCAGCAGCCCGAGGACAGCGCGACCACCACGTCGTCCGCCGCGCCCGCCTCGCCCGCTGCCCGCGCCGGTCTGTTCTCCGGGTTCCGCGGCCGCACCGCCGACGAGTCGGCCCCCGACGCGACGCCGGCCGTGCCGGACGCCGTCCGCGCACCGTGGATGAGCCTGGGCGGCGCGCACGCTGCGCCCGTGGAGCCGATCGTGGTGCCCGGCCTGGTTGCCGAGGACGACGAGCCGTGGACGCCGACCCCGGCCGACGCGCCCGTCGACGAGGTCCCCGGTCTCGCGACCGACGAGGCTGCCGAGCC
>JBCECL010000073.1:11851-18584 GCA_039207135.1 Brevundimonas sp. | reverse complement strand
GTGCCCGGGTCAGTCCCCGGGTCGGTGCCCGGGTCCGACTTCGCCTTCACGACGATCGTCACGCCCGCGCTGGCGTCGTCCCCGACGCCGTTCGACGCGGTCAGCGTCACGACCGACGTGCCCGCCGCTGCGGGCGTGCCGACCAGCTGACCGCCACCCGCGCCGGGGACCCAGCTGACACCCGAAGGCAGTCCGCTGGCCTCGACCGTCGGAGCCGGGTAGCCCGAGGTCGTCACGTCGACCGCGATCGGCGAGCCGAGGGCGACCTCGACCTTGCTGTCGACCGTCACGGAGGCCGGCGACTGGACCGTGACGGTCCACGGCGCCACGAGTGCGGACCCGATGCCGTTGTCGGCGCTCAGCGTCACGTCGTGGACGCCGAGGTCGGTCGTCGTGCCGGTGAGGCGCACGTCGCGGCCGTCCTGGACGAGCGACAGGCCGGCGGGCAGGCCGGATGCGGTCACGGTCGGGACCGGGTAGCCGGTCACGGACATGAGGTCCGCGTCGACGTCGGCGCCGGCGCGGACGGTCGTCGCACCGCTCGCGTCGGCCGAGCCGGGCGCAGCCGAGACCGCGAGCGAGACGACGGCCGTCGCCGTGCCCGAGGCGTTGGTCGCCGTAACCGTGATGGGATCCACGGGACCGGCGTCGGCGGTGCTCGGCGTCGCCGTGAAGACCCCGGTCTCGTCGTCGAACGTCAGCCACGACGGCAGCGAACCGACGCTCAGCGACGGCGCGAGATGCCCCGTGGCCGAGACCACGAGGGTCGACGTCCCACCGGCGGGGAACGTCGCCGTGTAGGTGGCGTGCGAGAACTCCGGGACGGAGAGCACGTCGAAGTCGATCGTCGTGGTCGCCGCCTCGCCGATGCCGTTGTCGGCCGTCAGGACCGCCGTCGAGTGCCCGTCCGCGGTCGGGGTGCCGACGAGCGAGTACTCGCCGCCCTCGTCGGCGATGCTGACGCCGTCCGGCAGGCCCGACGCCGTCAGCGTCGGGCGCGGGTAGCCGACCACGTCGACGGGCACGGGGGTGATCGCGCTACCGACGGGCGTGGTGACCGAGGACGCCGCCGAGACCTCCGACGGCTGCTCGACGATGATCGGCCAGTCGTGCGAGACCGTTCCCGCCGTGCTCGCGAGCGTGACGGTCGCGTGCGTCGAGCCGGTTGTCGTCGGCGTACCGGTCAGCGACACGACGGTGCCGTTCACCGTCACGCTGAGGCCTGCGGGCAGGTCGGCGATCGTCACGGCCGGCAGCGGGTAGCCGCCGAATCCGAACGCCTCGGCGTCGACTGCTGCTCCCAGCCGCAGGTGCGTCGCGGTGGGGGCGGGGGCGAACGCCGGGGCATCGCTCACGACGATGGTCACGAGGGCCAGTGCGCTCACGCCTGCCGGGCTCGCGGCCTGGACGACGAGCACGTACGTGCCGGGCGTGACGGGCGTGCCGACGATCGCACCGGAGACCGGGTCGAACGACAGCCCCGCGGGAAGCGGGCTCGGCGTGGTGGGTGTGGCCCGGGGGTAGCCCGTGATCGTGACCGGGACCTCGGCGGGGACGCCGACCGGCAGGGTCACCGCAGAGGTGACGGCCAGGATCGGCGTGGTCCAGACCTCCCACTGCAGGTTCGCGGACGCCGCAGCGCCCACCCCGTTGGCGGCCTCGAGATGCACGAGGAACTGTCCGCCCGGGCCCGTGGGGGTGCCGGTGAGCACGACGGACCCGGACGGGTCCGTCGTGATGGCGAGGCCGGCAGGTAGGCCGGTCGCGGTGACCGTGGGAAGCGGGAACCCGGTCACCGAACCGATCGTGGTCGGGGCGATGGTGACGCCGGCGAGAGTGAACCCGCTCGCCGCGGTGATGACGATCGCCGGCGGCGTGGTCACGCGCACGCTCAGGTGAGCGGTCGAGCTGCCGGACTGGTTGGTCGCGGTGATGGTGATCGGCGCGGCGTCGCCGGCGTCGAGCGCGGTCGGCGTGCCCGAGAACGTGCCGGTGGCCGCGTCGAAGTGCAGCCAGCCGGGCAGCGCGCTGACCGTGAGGTCGGGACGCTCGTGCCCGCGCACGCCGAGCGTGAGGGACACGGGATCGCCGGCCTGCACGACGATCGACGGCGTGTCGTCGTCGAAGGAAGGCGTGAGCAGCGAACGCAGCGTGACGTCACGAACGACCGGGGCGTCGATGCCGTTGGAGGCGGTGATCCGCAGGACGGTCGTCCCGCTCGTCGTCGGAGTGCCGTGCACCCGCGCGAGGCCGGTTCCGGTGACGACGGACACGCCGTCCGGGAGCTGCGCGGCGGTGCCGTCCGGAGCCGTGATGGTGATGGCGGGAACGGGGTAGCCCGTGGCCGTGAACGTCTCGTCGAGCGGGGCGCCGACGTGCGCGTCGATCGACGTGGGGCCGGCCAGGGCGGCCGACGCCTCGAGCGTGAACGGGACGTCGACCGTCGGGGACGCGCCGAACGTGTTGGTCGCCTTCAGGGTCACCGTGCCGAGACCCGCGTCCGTGCGCGCGGGCGTGCCGACGATCGCCGTCCCGTCGGCGTCGGTCTGGATGCTGAGGCCGGTCGGCAGGCCGGTCGCCGCGATGGTCGGCGTCGGGTAGCCCGAGACGGTGAGGGGGAGGCGGACGGGCGTTCCCGCGCGGAGCGTGGCCGTCGCCGGCGCGCTCAGCGAAGGGGCGTCGCCGACGAGCACGCCGAACGTCCGATTGGCGCCCCCGGCGGCGTTGCTGGCGCTGATCGACACGGTCGTCGAGCCGTACTCGGTCGGCGTGCCCGAGATGCGGATGCCGGACGCCGTGGTCGTCGAGGCCAGGCCCTGGGGCAGCCCGGTGACGGTCACCGTCGGGGCCGGGACGCCGCCGATGGTCACGTCGATCGGCGGGATGGCCAGGGAGCGTGGCAGCTGCACCGAGGCGACGGCAGACACGGTCGGGGGCGTGCGCACGAGGAGCGAGACGCTGACCTGCGTGGTCGCGTAGCCGGTGTCGAGCGTCGTCGCGATGGAGAAGGTGCCGCCCTCGGTCGGCGTGCCGGTGAGCTCCAGGTTGCCGTTGCGCACGCGGAGCGCCGTCCCGGCGGGCAGGCCGGTGGTCGACGTCGGCGTGGCGTCCGGGATCGAGGTGACGGCGCCGAGCGTGACGGGACCAGCGGTGCCGAGGGTCGTCGTCGGGGTCGACGCGGGCGTGAACGTGATCGGCGACGGCACGACGACGCGCACGTCGCGGTCGGCGACGAGCCCCTCAGCCACCACGGCGTGGACGTGCACGGTGGTGTCGACGTACGAGGTGCCGGGGTTGCCGGACACGGTCAGGCGGCTGGCGTGGTCGCCCTTGACGTTGGAGCCCGAGAGCCACGCAGGACCGCCGGAGATCGTGACGTTCGGCTCCGGGAAGCCCGTGACGTCGAGCGTCTTGGTCGTCGTCTGCGACGCGGGGAACACCCACGGGCCCGCCGACGGGATCGACGGCTGCTCGTACGTGGGCTCGCTCATCACGAAACCGAGGCCCGTGAACGTCACCGAGGTCGAGGTGTCCTGGAGCGTGCCGGCGATCGTGAGCCGCAGCTTCGTGATGCGGGTCAGGTCCGGACCGGACTGGCGCCACGCCGGCGCGAGCCACGCGACGTCGCCGTCGTAGGCGGGCGTGTAGCGGACGCTGAGGAAGTTGTCCTCGCGGCCGCGGGCGAGGCCGGCGGCGGTGCCGGTGCGCCCGTTGGCGTCGGTGACCTCGATCCCGAAGCTGATCGGGTTCCCGGCGGCCTGCGGGACGATGTCCTGGTACTTCATGACGATGCGGTCGACCGTGCCGCCGTTCGTGATGTCGACGGGAGCCGACGGCGTCCAGTCGATCCACGTGCTCTCGCTGCGGCAGTCGTTCGCCGGCAGGTCGACGTGCATCCGCCCGCCGCTCACCGTGACGCTGGACCCCTGCGAGGGGTCGCACGTCCACATGCTCGGGGCCGGGACGGTGCGCGTGCCCATGTTGTGCCCGTTGAAGTCGTCGACGGTGAAGCCCACCGGGTCGGCGGCGGAGGCGGGCAGGGTGGCGGTCGTCAGTCCGGCGCCGAGCGCCAGGACGGCCGCGACGACGGCGGCTGCAGAGCGCCGAGGCGCCGCGGAGCGGAGGGACGAGAAGGGTGTGCGCACAGGGAGATCCTCACGATGGGCCGGGTGCGGGCACGATCGTCCGTGACGCTAGGTCTTTGGTCCCGGGTGCGGCCATGCCGCCTGGGCGGCTTGTCCGATTGCCCGGCAATGTCGTGCGCCGAACGGGTGAACGGGTCGAGAGGCGGCGCCGGGTAGCGTGACGTTCGTGGTGGTCCCGGTCGTGCTGGTGCACGGTTTGCGCACGTCACGCACCATGTGGCGCTTCCAGACCGAGGCGCTCGGACGCGCGGGGATGCCCGCCGTCGCCGTCGACCTTCCCGGCCACGGCGAGCGGCTGGCCGAGACGTTCACGCTCGCGGGCGCCGTCGAGACCGTGCGGGTCGCGATCGACGAGGTCGGCCCCGCGCTCGTCGTGGGCCTCTCCCTCGGGGGCTACACGGCGATCGCCCACGCCGCGCGCCACCCCGAGCAGGTCCTCGGGCTCGTCGCGGCCGGGTGCTCGACGCGTCCCGCGCCCGTCCTCCTGAACGCGTGGGGACTGGCCGCGCGCGGGATCGCGCGCCTGCCCGATCGCGGTGCGTGGCTCAACCAGAGCCTCGTCGACAGGACGCTGCCCGCGTCGGGCGCGGCCGACGTCGGCGCCGGGGGATACGCGCTCGACGCGACCGTTCCCGTCCTGCGGGCGATGCGCGACGCGCGGCCGCTGGAGGACCTGGCCCGCGTGCGCGCGCCCGTCTGGATCGTCAACGGCCGGCTGGACCACTTCCGCGGGCAGGAGCGCCGCTTCGTGGGCGCGTGCGCGGACGGCCGCCTCGTCGTCGTCCCGGGTGCGACGCACCTGGTGAGCGTCGCGGCCCCGGTCGCGTTCACCCGCGTCGTCCTCGAGGCCGCCGACGAGCTGGCCGCGCGCCACCGGCCGTAGCGCGGGCTCAGCGGTCGAGCCCTCCTCGGGCGTCGGTGGTCCGGATGCCGCCGAGCTCCCACGCGCGCACGCCGCCGACGATCCCGGCCTGGTTGGGGACGACGGTCACCCTGTCGCCGAGCCGGTCGATCACGGACCGCGACACGTTCTGGGCGTTGCCCCCGCCCAGGTACAGCCGGTCCCACCGGACCACGGGCCACAGCCCCTCCACCACGCGCTGCACGCGCCGGGACCACAGGGTCACGCCGAGCCGGCGGCGCTCGACCTGGCCGATGTAGATGTCGTACGTGAGCCCGCGCCGGACCGGGGCGTGCGAGACCTCGAGGTGCGGTGCGAGGACACCTGAGTCGAACAGCGCCGCGCCGAGCCCGGTGCCGAGCGTGAGCACGAGCTCGATGCCGGAGCCGGTCACGACCCCGGCGCCGTGCACCTCGGCGTCGTTGAGCACGAGGGTCGGCAGGCCGAGACGATCGGAGACGAGCGCGCTGATGTCGCAGCCCTCCCACGCGGCGGCGAGCTCCGGCACGACGGGGGTGCGCGGACCGGCCCGGGTCACGTAGTGCGGCGTCGCGACGACGACACCGTGCCGGATCATGCCCGGCATGCCGACCGTGACCCGCTGGGCGGGCGGCAGGTCGGCGGCGAGCTGCGCGATCGTGTCCGCGAGCCGCTCGGGCGGCAGCGGGTACGGCGTGTGGATCCGGACCGGCGGCGCAGTGAGACCGCCCCCGGCGTCCAGCACGGAGGCCTTGATGCCGCTGCCTCCGCAGTCGACGCCCAGCGTGTACGGCTCGCCGTGGCTCACGCGCCCACCGTAGCGATCCGCCTACCGTGGTGCCGTGAACCGGCTGCGCCTCGATCTCGCCTACGACGGCACCGACTTCGCGGGCTGGGCGCGCCAGCCGGGCCTGCGGACCGTGCAGGGCGTGCTCGAGGACGCCCTGGCCGTCGTGCTGCGGACTGGCCCGCGTGGCGTCGCCGATCCGCGCGTCACCGTCGCGGGGCGCACGGACGCGGGGGTGCACGCGCGGGGACAGGTCGCGCACGTCGACGTCGACGACGACGGGCTGGAGGCCGCACGCGGCCGGTCCGGGCGGACCGCGCTCGACGCGTTGTCGTCACGCCTCGCCGGCGTGCTTCCACCGGACGTGGTGCTGAGCCGCGTCCGCGTCGCGCCCGAAGGGTTCGACGCGCGGTTCTCCGCCGTGCGGCGGCGTTATGCGTACCGGATCTGCGACGACGCCGGGTCCCGCGACCCGCTGACGAGGTCGAGCGTGGTCTGGCACCGGCGGCCGCTGGACGTCGCGGCCATGGCGGAGGCGGCCGCGCCGCTCGTCGGGCTCCACGACTTCGCGGCGTTCTGCAAGCCGCGCGAGGGTGCCACCACCATCCGCACGCTCGAGGTCTTCTCGTGGGCCCGGGACGAGGCGGGTCTGGTGGTGGCGGACGTCCGGGCGGACGCCTTCTGCCACTCGATGGTGCGCGCGCTCGTCGGGGCGAGCCTGGCCGTCGGCGAGGGGCGTCGCCGCGTGGAGTGGCCCGCCGAGCTGCTCGCCGCGCGCACGCGTGACGCCGCGGCGCACGTCGCGCCCGCGCACGGGCTCACGCTCGAGGAGGTGGGCTACCCGCCGGACCGCGAGCTCGCCGCGCGTGCCGAGCAGACCCGCGCCCGCCGGACGCACGACGAGCCCGTCACGCCCTGCTG
>JBCECL010000073.1:0-11751 GCA_039207135.1 Brevundimonas sp. | reverse complement strand
CTGCTGCTGATCGCGCCCTGCTGCTGATCTCGCCCTGCCGCTGATCGTGCCGCTGGCAGCCTGATCGCGCGCGTCAGTCCTCGTCCTCGTCCTCGTCGTCGTCGACGTACTCCTCCTCGATGAGGTGGATCGCAGCCTCCTCGGCGCTCGCGGCCCCGCCGGAGATGCCCGCGTCGATCGCGAAGGAGTCCGTGCCGCCCGCGTCGACGGCGGCGTCGTCCTCGACGAGCCGACCGGCGCGACCGACCTCACGCTCGCCGCTGATGCGCGGGCGCTGCTCCCAGACCTCCGGCTCCTCCTGCGCGATGCGCTGGTCGATCGTCTCCCGGTGGCTCTCCTCCCACGCGGTCTCGCCGTAGTGGGTGCTGCGGTCGCGCTCGGGCGGGCTGTACCCCTCGTCGAGCAGGTCGTCGACGCCTCGTTCGACGAGCGTGTCCTCGCGCGAGAGCTGGTCGGAGTCGCCTTCGCCTCCGGTGGCCGGGTCGGTGCTGGTGCCGGGGGTGTCCTCACTCATGGCACGACACTTGCACCACGCTCGCAGAACCGCCAGACGTCATCGCTCGCAGGCGATGCCGTCCTTGTCGCGGTCGAGGCCCGAGTTCGCCTTGTACAGCGACGCGCTGACCTTGGGCTTGTGGTTCGACTTCGCGCGCACCTTGTGGCCGGCGACAGTCTTGGTGTTGTGCACCTTCGAGTTCTTGGCGACGCCGCCGGCGTACGTCTTGTTGAGCGCGGTGCAGTTCTTGAACTTCTTGGCCGTCGCCGTCTGGACCTTCGTCTGGACCTTCGCCGGGGTCACCGCGGTCTGGACCGTGCTCGGCTGCACGGGCGCGGCGTGCGCTGCCAGGCCGGGCGCGACGACGAGCGTGATGGCCGCGACAACGGCGGCAAGGGTGCGGCGCATGGTTTCTCCTGAGCGGTGACGACGGGGTCGTCCCTGCATCGGCCGCGCGCAGGGGCGCGTTGAGGCCGCGGCAATGGATTCGTCCGGACGGGGTATCGGCGTTCACACTCAGCCTGTGGGACACATCGACATCGCAGCAGTGACCTACGTCCTGTCCGACGGCCGCCCGCTGCTCGACGACGTGACGTTCCGCGTCGCCGACGGCGCGCGGGTCGCGCTCGTCGGGCCGAACGGCGCGGGGAAGTCGACCCTGCTGCGCATCGTCGCGGGAGACGAGGCGCCGCACTCCGGCACCGTCGGACGCAGCGGCGGCCTGGGCGTCATGCGGCAGGACATCGGGCGCGTGGACGACGACCGCTCGATCAGGGACCTGCTCGCGTCGCTGGCCTCGCCCGCGGTGCGCGACGCCGCCGCCGAGCTCGCGGCGGCCGAGGTCGGCATCATGACGGTCGACGACGAGCCGTCGCAGATGCGTTACGCCCAGGCGCTCGTCGACTGGGCCGACGTCGGCGGGTACGAGGCCGAGGCGGGCTGGGACCGCGTGACCGACGCCGTGCTGTCGATCCCGTTCGACCGCGCGCAGGACCGCGAGGTGCGCTCGCTGTCCGGCGGCGAGCAGAAGCGGCTCGTGCTGGAGGCCCTCCTGCGGGGACCCGACGAGGTGCTGCTGCTCGACGAGCCCGACAACGCGCTCGACGTGCCCACCAAGCGCTGGCTCGAGGAGCGGCTGGTCGAGTCGAGCAAGACCGTGCTCTTCGTCAGCCACGACCGCGAGCTGCTGGCCCGGGTGGCCACGCAGGTCGCGACGCTCGAGCCGACCGTCGTCGGCGCGTCCGTCTGGGTGCACGGAGGCGGCTTCGGCACGTACCACCAGGCCCGCGAGGACCGCCGCAACCGGCTCGAGGAGCTGCTGCGTCGCTGGGAGGAGGAGCACGCCAAGCTCAAGGAGCTCGTCCTGACCCTCAAGACCAAGTCGGCGTTCAACGACGGGCTCGCCTCGCGCTACCAGGCGGCGCAGACGCGGCTGCGCAAGTTCGAGGACGCGGGCCCGCCGACGTTGCTCGCGCGCGAGCAGAACGTCAAGGTGCGGCTGCGCGGCGGCCGGACCGCGAAGCGTGCGGTCGTGGCCGAGGGGCTCGAGCTGACGGGGCTGATGAAGCCGTTCGACCTCGAGGTCTGGTTCGGCGAGCGCGTCGCCGTGCTCGGCTCGAACGGGTCGGGCAAGTCGCACTTCCTGCGGCTGCTCGCCGCGGGTGGCTCGGACCCCGGTCCCGAGCACCTGCCCGCGGGCGAGACGCCCGTCGCTGCCGTGAACCACACGGGGCGGGTCGTGCTCGGCTCGCGCGTGCGGCCCGGCTGGTTCGCGCAGAACCACGCCCACCCCGAGCTCGTCGGGCGCACGCTGCTGGAGATCCTGCACCGCGGCGACACCCACAGGTCCGGCATGGGCCGCGAGCAGGCGAGCAAGGCGCTCGACCGCTACGAGCTCGTCGGGGCGGCCGAGCAGCGGTACGAGACGTTGTCGGGCGGCCAGCAGGCGCGCCTGCAGATCCTGCTGCTCGAGCTGGGCGGCGCGACGCTGCTGCTCCTCGACGAGCCCACCGACAACCTCGACCTGCACTCGGCCGAAGCTCTCGAGCGCGGCCTGGACGCGTTCGAGGGGACGGTCATGGCCGTCACCCACGACCGGTGGTTCACGCGCACCTTCGACCGGTTCCTCGTGTTCGGGGCCGACGGCAGCGTCGTGGAGACCCCCGAGCCGGTCTGGGACGTCGCGCGCGTCGCGCGCGCTCGCTGACCAACCCTCGTCAGACGAGGAGCAGGACGGCGAGCGTCGCCATCACCACGGCGATCACGACGTCCAGCACCTGCCACGAGCGCGGGCGTGCGAAGACCGGTCGTAGGTAGGCGGCGCCGAAGCCGAGGCTGACGAACCACACGACGCTCGCGCACGCGGCCCCGGCGGCGAACGCCCAGGCGGCGGGGTCGTGCTGGTGCGCGAGCGAGCCGAGCAGCACGACCGTGTCCAGGTACACGTGCGGGTTGAGGAACGTCAGTGCCAGGCAGGTGGCCATGACCGCGCCCAGCCCGGCCGGCCCGGCCGCGCTCGGGTCCAGGTGCTCGGGCCGTCGAGCCCGACGAGCGGCGCCGACGGCGAGAGCCAGGAGGAAGGCCGCCCCGGCGTAGCGGGTGACGTCGAGGACGACCGGGTGCTCGGTCACCAGCACGCCGAGCCCGGCGACGCCCGCCGCGATGAGGACCGCGTCGGCGGCCGCGCAGACGACCACGACGGGCAGCACGTGCTCGCGCCGGATCCCCTGGCGGAGCACGAAGGCGTTCTGGGCGCCGATCGCGACGATCAGCGTGAGCGCGGTGAGGAAGCCCGAGAGGGCGGCGGCGGGCACGTCGACGACCGTAGGTGGGCGCGGTACATTCAGTCCAACGCAAGGTTGTGCAGATGCATAAGCAATCCTAAGGAAGCGACCCATGGCGTTCGATCCCGACCAGCTGGACGCGCTCGCCGCGGTGGTCCACGAGGGCAGCTTCGACGCCGCCGCGCAGCGGCTGCACGTCACCCCGTCGGCCGTCAGCCAGCGCGTCAAGGCCCTGGAACAGCAGGTGGGACGCGTGCTGGTGCTGCGCACGCGCCCCTGCCGGGCGACCGAGGACGGCGAGGTCCTGGTGCGGCTCGCGGGGCAGATCGACGTGCTCGGGCGCGACGCGCTCGGGCAGCTCGTGCCGTCGCCCGGCAGCGCGAGGCCCGTGCCGACCGCGGCCTCGATGCGCAGGCTCCCCGTGGCCGTGAACGACGACTCGATGTCCACCTGGTTCCCCGACGCCGTGGCGGACCTGCCGAGCGACGTCCTGCTCGACCTGCGCCGCGAGGACCAGGACCTGTCGGCCGGTCTGCTGCGGGACGGCACCGTGATGGCCGCGGTCACCGCCGACCCGCGCGCGGTGCAGGGCTGCCGCGTGCGCCGGCTCGGCGCGATGCGCTACCTCGCCGTCTCCTCACCGGACTACCGCGCCCGCTGGTTCGGCTCCGGGCTGCGCGCCGAGGGTTTCGCCGCGGCGCCCCTGCTGGCCTTCAATCGTGAGGATGGCCTGCAGGAACGCTTCGTCGCGGCCGTCGTCGGCCGGCGCAGCGCGGCGCCCTTCGTGCACTACGTGCCGTCGCAGGGAGCCTTCGTGCGACTCATCGAGGCGGGCATCGGGTGGGGGATGGTGCCTGCCGCGGCAGCGGCCGACGGGCTCGCGCGCGGCTCGCTCGTCGAGCTCCGGGCGGGGCGCCACCTCGACGTGCCGCTGTACTGGCAGCACTGGGCCCTGCGGACGCCGACGCTGGACGACCTGACCGAGCGCGTGGTGCGCGCCGCGGCGGCGGCGCTGCGCCCCGTGGCGCCGCACGGGCCGGCATCGCGCAACCAGTGAGGCACCACTCGTGTGACGAGCCGCATTTTGACCCTTCCCGAGAGCGGCGGCTAACCTGGTGACTCGTTGTGCGTCCCCGCACGCTGGCCGGTGTACTCAGCACCCGTCGCGTCGGCAGGACCGGTGATCCCACTCGCCGGCCCGCGGATGCCACCGACCAGCCATTTACGGCGAACCTGCGGCTTGCGGGTTTCTCGCCGTGACACGACGCAACACGAAACGAAGGCTACGACCGTGCGCACGTACACCCCGAAGCCCGGCGACGTCGAGCGGACCTGGTACGTCATCGACGCGAGCGATGTCGTCCTGGGCCGCCTGGCCACTCACGTGGCCACGCTGCTGCGCGGCAAGCACAAGGCGACCTACGCCCCCCACGTGGACGGCGGTGACTTCGTCATCGTCATCAACGCGGAGAAGATCGCCCTGACCGGCAAGAAGCGCGAGGACAAGCTCGCGTACACCCACTCCGGCTACCCGGGCGGCCTCCGCGCCACCGCGTACTCGGACCTGCTGGACAAGCACCCCGAGCGAGTGATCGAGAAGGCCGTCCGCGGCATGATCCCCAAGACGAGCCTCGGCCGTCAGCAGCTCGGCAAGCTCAAGGTCTACGCGGGTGCGGAGCACCCCCACGCGGCCCAGCAGCCGAAGCCCTTCGAGATCACCCAGGTCGCGCAGCAGGCCTGAGGCCGCAGCGCGTAGAGACGACAGGAAACCCCGTGGCAGAGACGACGGTCGACATCGACCTCGAGGGCGACGACACCCCCACCAGCTACACCTCCGAGACGGCGGCCCCGACGGGCCGCGGCCAGAGCATCACGGCCCCCGGCCAGGCTCTCGGTCGTCGCAAGGAGGCCATCGCGCGAGTGCGCCTGGTCCCCGGCACCGGTGAGTGGACCATCAACGGCCGCTCGCTCGAGGACTACTTCCCGAACAAGGTCCACCAGCAGCTGGTGAACTCCCCGCTGAAGCTCGTGGACGTCGAGGGCCGCTTCGACATCATCGCGCGCATCACCGGCGGTGGCGTCTCGGGCCAGGCCGGCGCGCTGCGCCTCGGCATCGCCCGTGCGCTGAACGCGATCGACGCCGAGCACAACCGTCCGGCCCTGAAGAAGGCCGGCTTCCTGACTCGCGACGCCCGCGTCGTCGAGCGCAAGAAGGCCGGGCTCAAGAAGGCCCGTAAGGCTCCGCAGTACTCGAAGCGCTGATCCTCGCGCTCCGCACGACGGCCCCGCTGGTCGACAGACCGGCGGGGCCGTCGGCATGTCCGGACGCACCCCGCGGACCGGCAGGACGGAACGGGCAGCACCCCGCGGTACAGGGGGATAACGTGCTGCACGGACGACGAAGGAGTCTGAGATGAGCCACCTGTTCGGGACCGACGGGGTCCGCGGACTCGCCAACCGGGACGTGACGGCCGAGCTCGCGCTCGACCTGTCCGTCGCCGCTGCGCACGTGCTGGGCACCAGGGGAGTGTTCGCGGGCCACCGGCCTCGAGCCGTCGTCGGGCGGGACTCGCGCGCCTCGGGCGAGTTCCTCGCGGCCGCGGTGTGCGCGGGACTCGCGTCCGCCGGCGTCGACGTCAACAACGTGGGCGTGCTGCCGACCCCGGCGGTCGCCTACCTGACGGCCACGACGGGCGTGGACATCGGCGTCGTGCTGTCCGCCTCGCACAACCCCATGCCCGACAACGGCATCAAGTTCCTCGCGCACGGCGGGCACAAGCTCGACGACGAGCTCGAGGCGGCGATCGAGGCGCGCATCGGCGAGGACTGGGAGCGGCCGCTCGGTGCAGCCGTCGGCCGTATCCGGGTCGACAACGGCGGCGCCGGCGCCGCCTACGTCGAGCACCTGGTCGGCACGATCGACACGCCGCTCGCGGGCCTGCGCATCGCGGTCGACTGCGCCAACGGTGCGGCGAGCGAGGTGGGCCCGGCCGCGCTGCGCGAGGCCGGTGCCGACGTCGTCGTCATCAACGCGTCCCCGGACGGGCGCAACATCAACGAGAAGTGCGGCTCGACGCACCCGGAGCAGCTCCAGGCTGCGGTCGTGGCCTCGGGCGCGGACCTCGGCGTCGCGTTCGACGGGGACGCGGACCGCTGCCTCGCGGTCGACCGGTTCGGCGCGCTCGTCGACGGCGACCAGATCATGGGCGTGCTCGCGGTCGCGCTGCGCGACAACGGCGAGCTCGTGGACGACACGCTCGTCACGACCGTGATGAGCAACCTCGGCCTGCGCCTGGCGATGCAGGCGGCGGGGATCGCGACCGTCGAGACGGGCGTCGGCGACCGCTACGTGCTCGAGTCGATGCGCGCGAACGGCTTCTCGCTCGGTGGCGAGCAGTCGGGGCACATCATCATGGCCAAGCACGCGACCACCGGCGACGGGGTGCTCACCGCGCTGCAGCTCGCCGCGCGCGTCGCCTCGACCGGACGCTCGCTCGACGAGCTCGCGGCCGTGGTCCAGCGCCTTCCGCAGACCCTCGTCAACGTCAACGGCGTCGACAAGTCGCGCACGGACGACGGCGTGCTCGCCGACGCGGTCAAGCGCGCCGAGGACGCACTGGGCGCCACGGGCCGTGTGCTGCTGCGCCCGTCGGGAACCGAGCCGCTCGTGCGCGTGATGGTCGAGGCCGCGACGCAGACTGACGCGGACCGCGTCGCCCACGAGCTCGCGGAGGTCGTGCGCGGGCGGCTGTCCCTGTGAACGTCCGCGACACCGCGGTGCGCGAGCACGCGCTGCGGCTCATCGACGCGGCCGGCGCCGGCCCCGCGCCGATCGTGCGCGCCGGCCACCCCGCGCTGCGCGGTGTCGCGGTGCCGTTCGACGGCCAGCTCGAGGGCGACGAGCTCGCCGGGCTGCTCGCGCTCATGCACCGCACGATGCGGGCCGCACCCGGGGTCGGGCTCGCCGCACCCCAGATCGGCCTGCCGGTCGCGCTCGCGGTGATCGAGGACCCGGGCGTGGGGTCGGCCGAGGTCGCGGCTGTGCGCGAGCGGGCGCCGCTGGCGTACCGCGTCCTGGTCAATCCCGCGTACGAGCCCGTCGGCGAGGTCCGCGCGCACTTCTACGAGGGCTGCCTGAGCGTGCCCGGCTACCAGGCGGTCGTCCCGCGGTGGCGCTCGGTGCGCCTGACGGGTGCCGACGAGACCGGCGCGCCCCTCGACGAGCAGGTCGACGGCTGGTCCGCGCGCATCGTGCAGCACGAGACCGATCACCTGGGCGGGACCCTCTACCTCGACCGGGCCGAGCTGCGCTCGCTCGCCGGCGGCGACGAGCACGGGCTGCGCTGGGCCAGCGAGCCGAGCCCGACGCAGGCCGCGGAGGCGCTCGGGTTCTCGCTCGAGGACTGAGCAGGGGCTGCCGGTCGCGCCGTCGTCGGACGCCGGCCTGCCCCGGTCACGGTCACGGTCACCTCACGATCCGGACGCTGGCCTAACGATCTGGTATCGACGGCGCAATTCACCCGTTCGGGCTCATAGGCTCGACGTGGGTCGGCTGCGCCGCCGGCCCCCCACCAGGTGGCTCACCCCCGATCGGGGGTCGATGGTGCGCGCGTCGGAAGGGGGCGATAGTGGTGCGTCGGCTTGCTGCCCTGCTGCTGCCCGTCGTCCTGCTAGCCGCGTGCTCCGCGGGCAGCCCGGAGGCCGCGGAGCCGGCCGCGACGGCCAAGGTCGCGGCGACTGCCGACTGCCTCGCGCCCCAGGTGCTGGACGAGCTGGGGCTGTCAGGCACCGGGTCCGGCACCGGTGCGGTGCCGCCGTCGTCGACGGCGCACGGACCCGCTCCCGAGCGCGGGAGCGTCCCCGCCGACTTCGCCGCGACGGGCGTGCTCGTGTGCGTGCCCGGCGGCACCCTCGTCGACGGGCAGGGGGCCTGGAGCTCGGTCGTGGCCACCCGCCGCGGTGGCGACACCGACGCGCTCGTCAAGGCGCTCGCGCTCGCGGACCAGCGCTCCGCCGACGCCGCCGAGTGCGGCAAGGCCCAGCCGATGGACCTGTGGCTCACGGACGCGCTGGACCGCGGAGTGCGCGTCGCCTTCCCGATCAACACGTGCGGAGGCGGTCCGCGCGAGGAGGTCACCAAGGCGCTCGACGCGATGGTCGTCACCGACGTCGCCACGTACCAGGTCGAGCTCGTCGAGCCGTCGCCCACGCCGAGCAGCTGACCCGACCGGCGCGGAGCCAGGACGCCCGGTCGGCGCGGTCTCAGAGCTTGCGGAGCCGGACGCGCTGCACGGAGTGGTCGGGTCCCTTGGTGAGCACGAGGTCGGCGCGGCTGCGCGTCGGCAGGATGTTCTGCTCGAGGTTGGGAGCGTTGATCGTGTCCCAGATGTGCTCGGCGCGCGCCACGGCCTCGTCATCCGAGAGGGACGCGTACCGGTGGAAGTACGAGTCGGGGTTGGCGAACGCCGTGCTGCGCAGGCTCAGGAACCTGTCGACGTACCACTGCCGCACGTCCGGGGTGCGCGCGTCGACGTAGATGGAGAAGTCGAAGAAGTCGCTGACCGCGAGGTTCGAGCTGCCCGTCGCCGTGGGGCGCGCGGGCTGCAGCACGTTGAGGCCCTCGACGACCAGCACGTCAGGCCGCTGCACCACGATCTCCCGGCCGGGGATGATGTCGTAGGTGAGATGGTCGTAGACCGGCGCGCGCACCTCGGGCCGACCTGCCTTGACCTTCGACACGAAGCGGAGCAGCGCCCGCCGGTCGTAGGACTCGGGGAAGCCCTTGCGCTCCATGAGGCCGCGTCGCTCGAGCTCGGCGTTCGGGTACAGGAACCCGTCCGTGGTGACGAGCTGCACGCGCGGGGTCGCGGGCCAGCGCGCCAGCAGCTCGCGCAGCAGGCGCGCGGTGGTCGACTTGCCGACCGCGACGGAGCCGGCGACGCCGATCACGAACGGCGTCGTGACGATGTCCTCGCGCAGGAACGTGCTCGACGCCTGGTGCAGCCCGCGGGTGGCCTCGACGTACAGGTCGAGCAGGCGCGAGATCGGTCGGTAGATGGCGTCGACCTCGGCCAGGTCGATCGGGTCGCCGAGTCCCGCGAGACGGTCGACGTCCGCGTCGGTCAGTGGGAGCGGCGTGGACGCCGACAGGCGCGTCCACGCCTCACGGTCGAGGTCCACGTACGGCGTGGACGGTGAGAGCGAGGCGGGCACGCGACGATTGTGCCGGACGCATCGCCTGATGGTCGTCGCGGGGGTGGTGCGACGGGCGCGGGTAGGCTCCGACTCATGTGTGGAATCGTCGGCTACGTCGGAAGCCAGCAGGCGAGCGAGCGTCCCCTGGACGTGGTGCTCGAGGGACTGCGTCGGCTCGAGTACCGCGGGTACGACTCCGCGGGGGTCGCGCTGGTCGGCCCCGGCACGGGGCTCGAGACCGCGAAGAAGGCCGGCAAGCTGGCCAACCTCGTCGAGGAGCTCGACGCGCATCCGCTCGACCCGGCGACCGCCGCGATCGGTCACACCCGATGGGCCACGCACGGCGGGCCGACCGACACCAACGCGCACCCGCACGTCGCTGGCCGCCTCGCGGTCATCCACAACGGGATCGTCGAGAACTTCGCTGCGCTCAAGGCCGAGCTCGTCGACGAGGGCGTCGAGTTCCGGTCCGAGACCGACACCGAGGTCGCTGCGCAGCTCATCGCGCGGGCCTACGCGACGTCGGGCGACCTGACGGCAGCGATGGCCTCGGTCGCGCGCACCCTGCACGGCACGTTCACGCTCCTGGCGGTGCACGCGGACGACCCGACGACCGTCGTCGGCGCGCGGCACGACTCGCCGCTGGTCGTCGGCATCGGCGATGGCGAGAACTTCCTCGGGTCCGACGTCGCCGCGTTCATCTCGCACACGCGCGAGGCCCTCGAGCTGGGCCAGGACCAGGTCGTGACGATCACGCCGGACTCGGTGACGGTGACCGACTTCGACGGCGCGCCCGCGCAGGCCCGCCGGTACACGGTCGACTGGGACGCTGCCGCAGCCGAGAAGGGCGGCTTCCGCTCCTTCATGGACAAGGAGATCCACGACCAGCCGCACGCGGTCGCCGACACCCTGCTGGGCCGGACCGACGCGCGTGGCCGGCTCGTGCTCGACGAGATCCGCATCGACGAGTCGGTCCTGCGCGCCGTCGACAAGATCGTCGTCATCGCGTGCGGCACGGCCGCCTACGCGGGCCACGTCGCGAAGTACGCGATCGAGCACTGGTGCCGGATCCCCGTCGAGGTCGAGCTCGCGCACGAGTTCCGCTACCGCGACCCCGTGGTCAACGAGCGCACGCTCGTCGTCGCCGTCTCGCAGTCGGGCGAGACGATGGACACGCTCATGGCCGTGCGGCACGCACGCGAGCAGGGTGCCAAGGTGCTCGCCATCGTCAACACCCACGGCTCGACGATCCCGCGCGAGGCCGACGCGGTCCTCTACACGCACGCTGGCCCCGAGATCGCCGTCGCCTCGACCAAGGCGTTCCTCGCGCAGATCACCGCCGCCTACCTGCTCGGCCTGTACCTCGCGCAGCTTCGCGGCAACAAGTACTCCGACGAGGTCACCGAGATCCTCGACGAGCTGCGCGCGATGCCCGACAAGATCCAGCAGGTGCTGGACCGGGCCGGCCGCGTGCGCGAGATCGCTCGCTGGATGGCGGACACCCAGACGGTCCTGTTCCTCGGGCGGCACGTCGGCTTCCCCGTCGCGATGGAGGGCGCGCTCAAGCTCAAGGAGCTCGCGTACATCCACGCCGAGGGCTTCGCGGCCGGCGAGCTCAAGCACGGGCCGATCGCGCTCGTCGAGCCCGGCCAGCCCGTGTTCGTCGTCGTTCCCTCGCCGCGCGGGCGGGACTCGCTGCACTCCAAGGTCGTCTCCAACATCCAGGAGATCCGCGCGCGCGGCGCGCGCACGCTCGTGATCGCCGAGGACGGCGACGACGCGGTGCTGCCGTACGCCGACGAGGTCTTCTTCGTCCCGCAGTCGCCCACGCTGCTCGCACCCCTGCTCACGGTCGTGCCGCTGCAGGTCTTCGCGTGCGAGCTCGCGACGGCCAAGGGCCTGGACGTGGACCAGCCGCGCAACCTCGCCAAGTCCGTCACGGTCGAGTAGCGCGTGGAGATCGCCGCGGCACAGTCCGAGATCGAGACGATCTCGCGCGTGTACGGGCGCCTGTTCGACGTCGAGCGCACGGACGACTGGCTCGTGCTCAAGCTCCACGAGGAGGTCGGCGAGCTCACGCAGGCGTTCCTGACGCGCACGGGCCGGACGCGCGACCGCGGCCTGTCGGCGCCCGAGGCCGACGAAGCGCTGCGGGCCGAGCTCGCGGACGTGCTCGCGCACGTCCTGCTGCTGGCCGAGCGGTTCGGCGTCGACCTCGACTCGGCGCTCGAGGACAAGTGGTTCCGCTACCGGCACCTGGTCACCGCGGAGGACCTG
>JBCECL010000072.1:0-18992 GCA_039207135.1 Brevundimonas sp. | reverse complement strand
CGGGCGGCACGAGCCGGAACGGGTAGTGGTGCGTGCGCGAGCGGATCGTGCCGATCACCTTGTCCGGCTCGGTGGTCGCGAACACGAACTTGATGTGCGGCGGCGGCTCCTCGACGATCTTGAGCAGCGCGTTGAAGCCCTGCGGCGAGACCATGTGCGCCTCGTCGAGGATGAAGATCTTGAACCGGTCACGCGCGGGAGCGAAGGTCGCCCGCTCACGCAGCTCGCGCGCGTCGTCGACGCCGCCGTGGCTCGCCGCGTCGATCTCCACGACGTCGAGCGAGCCCGGCCCGCCCCGCGCGAGCTCGACGCACGAGGGGCACACGCCGCACGGGGTGTCCGTGGGGTTCGCCTCGGTGTTCTGGGCGCAGTTCAGGATGCGCGCGAGGATGCGAGCGGAGGTCGTCTTGCCGCAACCGCGCGGGCCGGAGAACAGGTAGGCGTGGTTGACCTGGCCGCTGCGCAGCGCCTGCCGCAGGGGTGCGGTGACGTGGTCCTGCCCGATCACCTCGGCGAAGTTCTCGGGCCGGTAGCGGCGGTACAGGGCTTGGCTCACCCCCGCACCCTAGACGCCCGCACCGACACACGCCGACGCCCGCCCCCAGGCGTTCACCCGACCAGCACCCACGCCGCGAGGCCGACCACGATCGCCGAGCCGATGGGCGAGACCCACGCGCGCAGCCGTGGGCCGAGGCGCGCGCCGGCGAGGCCGCCCGCGAACACCAGCAGCACCTGCCACCCGGCAGACGCGAGGCCCACGCCGGCGACGAACGCGGCGCTGGTCGCCAGCGCCGGCCGCCCGTCGCCGAGCTCCGCGACCGCCCCCGTCGCGACCGTCGCGAAGATGAGCAACGTGGCCGGGTTCAGCGCGGTGAGCGCGACGAACCGCAGGTAGGCGGAGCCGGCCGGCCGTTCGTCGGGAACCGGCTCGACCGCGCGCGTGCGCCACCACCCGACCAGGCCGACGACGCCCACGGCCAGCAGCGCGAGGCCGCTCACCACCCGGATCACGTCGGCTGCCGACTCGACCAGGCGCGCGACCTGCGACCCGACCACGACGGCCACCACGGCGTACACGGTGTCGACCGTCGCGACCCCCAGCGCCGCGGCGACGGCCCTCCGACGACCCGCGAGCATCGACTCGCGGAGCAGCAGGACACCGATCGCTCCGAGCGGCATGGCGACGGCGAGGCCGGCGAGGAGGCCGAGGGCGAAGGCGTGCACGGGTTCAGCGTTCCTTGGGTGACGGGCCGGGCGCGACGACATTGTTGCGCCGGGCAAAGCAAGGACCCCCCGCACACCCGCCAGAGCTCACCTGCCCTTGCTGCCTTCCGGCCCTGGGGGAGTTCAGCGAGATGACGCCGCACGAGGGGTCTGCCGGAAATCCTAACCGACGCACGGGACCTCCCCGGACCCCTGTCGGGATCGGCCGCGGATGGGCAGACTGCCCACATGGCGACGACGGACGCACCCGGCACCACCGCGGCGGAGCAGGCCGAGCCGCGGTACGACTACGACCTCGTCGTGATCGGCTCCGGTCCCGGCGGGCAGAAGGCCGCGATCGCCGCAGCCAAGCTCGGGCATCGCGTGGCGGTCGTCGAGCGGCGCCACATGATGGGCGGCGTCTCGGTGAACACCGGCACGATCCCCAGCAAGACGCTGCGCGAGGCCGTCCTGTACCTGACCGGGATGTCGCAACGTGACATGTACGGCGCGAACTACCGCGTGAAGCGGGACATCACCGTCGAGGACCTGTTCGCACGCACCCAGCACGTGATCGGCCGCGAGATCGAGGTGATCCGCGCGCAGCTCCTGCGCAACCACGTGGACATCCTCACGGGCACGGGCTCGTTCGTGGACGCGCACACCATCGGCGTGCTCGACGAGGACGGCGTGCGCCGCTCGCAGTTCACCGCGCGGTTCGTCGTCATCGCGACCGGCAGCAAGCCGCACCGGCCCGACACGGTCCAGTTCGACGAGCGCACGGTCGTGGACTCCGACGGGGTCCTGGCCCTCGAAGCCGTGCCGAACTCGATGGTCGTCGTGGGCGCCGGGATCATCGGCATCGAGTACGCGTCGATGTTCGCCGCGCTGGGCACGCGCGTGACGATCGTCGACAAGCGTCCGACGATGCTCGAGATGTGCGACCCCGAGGTGGTCGAGTCGCTCAAGTTCCACCTGCGCGACCTGTCGGTCTCCTTCCGGCTCGGCGAGGAGGTCGCGGGCGTCGACTCCAACACGCACGGCACGGTCACGCGCCTGGTGTCGGGGAAGAAGATCGCGGCGGACACGGTCATGTACTCGGCGGGCCGGCAGGGGCAGACGAGCTCGCTCAACCTCGAGGCTGCCGGGCTGTCGGCGGACCACCGCGGCCGCATCGACGTGGACGGCGAGTACCGCACCGCGCAGCCGCACGTGTTCGCCGTCGGCGACGTCATCGGCTTCCCCGCCCTGGCCGCGACGAGCATGGACCAGGGGCGCCTCGCGGCCTACCACGCGTTCGGCGAGCCGGCCCGCGAGCTCGCGTCCGTGCAGCCCATCGGCATCTACACGATCCCCGAGATCTCGTACTGCGGCCGCACCGAGGACGAGCTGACCAGCGCGGCGGTCCCGTACGAGGTGGGCATCGCGCGCTACCGCGAGCTAGCGCGCGGCCAGATCGTCGGCGACTCGTACGGGATGCTCAAGCTGCTCGTCCACACCGAGACGCGCGCGCTGCTGGGCGTGCACATCTTCGGGACGTCGGCGACCGACCTCGTGCACATCGGCCAGGCGATCATGGCGTGCGGCGGAACGGTCGACTACCTCGTCGACACGGTGCTCAACTACCCGACGCTGTCCGAGGCCTACAAGGTCGCGGCGCTCGACGCGACGAACAAGATCCGGCAGGTCGCGCGCTTCAGCTCGTGAGCGCGGCGTCGACGAGCTGCTCGACGGTCGCGCGAAGGGCCCGGCCGACGGACGCGTCGCGGTCCATCCGCACCCCGATGGCGGCGCCGTCGTAGAGCATGACGAGCTGGCTGGCGAGCGCGGCCGGGTCGGAGGCGCCGGCGTCGCGCGCGAGGTCGGTGAGCGTCGTCCGCAGCCAGCCGCGGTACTCGTCGGAGACCTCCTCGACGACCCCGCCCGGCTCGGCCTCCGCACTGGCGGCGACGAACGCGCACCCGCGGTACGAGGGCTGGGAGAACCAGGCGATCTGCGCGTCGAACACGGCGAGCAGCCGCGCACGCGGGTTCTCGGCTCGCTCCACCGCGGCCGTGATGCGCGCACGGTTGGAGTCCTGCCGGGTGCGCAGGTACTCGCCGACGAGCGCGTCCTTGCTGCCGAACGTGTTGTAGAGCGAGGCCTTGGCGACGCCCGCTTTCTCGATCACGCGATCGATGCCGACCGCGTGCACGCCCTCGGCGTAGAACAGCTCGTTGGCCGCGGCGAGGAGACGGTCCCGCGCCGTCACCCGCTCGGTCGTCACCATCGCACTCGCCTCCCACTGGACAGATCTGTCCACCATAGCCTCGCTCATGCGCGCACCGGCTCGAGAGCGGCGGGAGCCGCGTCAGGTGTCGCGACGGGTGCCGGCGTGCTCGTCGTGCGCAGGAGCCCGACGAGGGCCGCGAGCGCAAGCAGCACGACGGCGATCCCGTAGTCCTCGACCACGCTGGTGACGTCCCCGACGTGCCCGACGAGCGATCCCGCGACGACGGCGGGGACGCCCATGCCCAGGTACGCGACGACGTACATGACCGACAGCACGCCGGCCCGCTCGTGCGGCAGCGCGGCGCTCACGACGGTCCGCACGGCACCCTGGAACCCGGTGCCGAACCCGATCCCCAGGACCACGGTGCCCGCGAAGAACACGAGCAGCGAGCCCGCCGCGATCGCGGCCCACGTGAGCGCGATGCCGACGACGACCGAGGCGATGGCGACGAGCATGAGTGCGTGCGGCGCGCTGTCGCGCAGCACGATTGCCGCCACGAACGCGACGCCGGCGAGCGTCGTGAGCGCCAGGGTCCCGAGCAGCACGCCGTGACCGCCCAGCGAGCGCACGAGTGCGGGGACGAGCGAGCCGTAGAGGCCGGCGAGCGCCCACGTGGCAACGACGAGCGGTGCGGTGGCGAGGATGCGCGGGCGGACGGCGCGCGGAAGCCGGATCTCGGGGACCAGACCCGCGCGGGCTCGTGCACCCGCCCCGGGCCTGCGCGGCGCCGTCTCGGTCATCCTCGCCACGGCGACGCTCTGCAGCACGAGCAGCGCGATGACGACGAGGTAGATCGCGTGCGTGGGCGCCGGTGCGTACTGCACGACGACGCCCGCGAGCAGCGCGCCGAACGCGGTGCCTGCCCCGGGCGCGGCGCCGTTCGCGACGGCGCCGCGCGTCCGGTCGACGTCAAGCATCGCCGCGCCGACCGCCCCGACCGTGGCGCCCGTCGCGATGCCCTGCAGCACGCGGCCCGCGAGCAGCGCGTCGTAGCCGGCGGCGGTCGCGAGGACGACGAGCGCGAGGACCTGGCCCGCGATGCCGGCGAGGATCACCGGCCGGCGGCCGAGCTCGTCCGAGAGGCGTCCGAAGGTGAGCAGCGAGAGCAGCACCGCGATCGCGTAGGCGCCGAACGCCACGGTCGTGCCGAGCGACCCGAATCCCCACTCGGCGCCGTACGTCGCGTACAGCGGTGTGGGCGCGACCGAGGACGCGAGGAACGTCGCGACGATCGAGACGAGGAGCACGAGTGCGGCGGTAGGTGACGTCTGGCGGGCCGTGAGGACTCCTCATTAGGTAGACCGGTCTGTCTAACGCGACAGTAGACAGATCTGTCTAGGACGTCAACCCGTGGCCCCGCGCGATCGCATGTGGGCGGCGCGACCTACGGTGGGCTGCATGCCGAGCACCGCCGCCCCCGCCCTGACGCCTGCGCAGCAGGCCACCGCGACGACGGTCATCGAGGCGCTCGCCGGGTCCGGCGCGCGGCTGCGCGAGGATCAGCTCGCGGCGGTGACGGGCCTGCTCGCGCCCGGCGCACGCGTGCTCGTCGTGCAGGCGACGGGGTGGGGAAAGTCGGCGGTGTACTGGACCGCGACGGCCATCCGGCGCTCGCAGGGCGCGGGGCCGACGCTCGTCGTGTCTCCCCTGCTCTCGCTCATGCGCGACCAGGTCGCGGCCGCGGCCCGCGCCGGGCTCACGGCCGCAACGCTGAACTCGTCGAACGTCGGCGACTGGGCGCAGATCGAGGACGCGCTGCGGGACGGGTCGATCGACGTGGTGCTGGTATCCCCCGAGCGGCTGGCCAACCCGGGCTTCGGCCGACGCGTGCTGAGCGCGCTGACCGGCAACCTCGGGATGCTCGTGATCGACGAGGCGCACGCGGTCTCCGACTGGGGACACGACTTCCGCCCCGACTACCGACGCGTCGCGGACACCGTGCAGGCGCTCAACCCGGACACGCCCGTGCTCGCGACGACGGCAACCGCCAACGCGCGCGTGACGGACGACGTCGCGGCCCAGCTCGGCGAGCACACGCTCGTGCTGCGCGGCCCGCTCGCGCGCAGCAGCCTGCAGCTGGCGGTCATCGACTCGCTCACGCCGCTGCAGCGCTACGCATGGGTCGCCGAGCAGCTGCCGCACCTGCCGGGTTCGGGGATCGTCTACACGCTGACGGTCGCCGACGCCGAGCGGCTGGCCGAGGCGGTCCGCTCCCAGCACGGCGACGCCCTGCCGGTTGCCGCGTACACCGGGCAGCTCGACGGTGCGGAGCGCGAGCGGCTCGAGGAGGCGCTGCGCCGCAACGAGCTCAAGGCGCTCATCGCCACCTCCGCCCTCGGGATGGGCTACGACAAGCCCGACCTGGGCTTCTGCGTGCACGTCGGCGCGCCGCCCTCGCCGGTGTCGTACTACCAGCAGGTCGGCCGCGCGGGCCGCGGGATCGACCACGCGGTCGTCGTGCTGCTCACCTCGTCGGCCGACGCGGGCGTGTGGGACTACTTCGCGACGGCATCGATCCCCGAGCCTCGCGCGATGCAGCGCCTGCTCGACGCGCTCCCTTCCACGCCGACGAGCGTCCCCGCGCTCGAGGCCGAGTCCGGTCTACGGCGCACGAAGGTCGAGCTCATGCTCAAGCAGCTCGCGGTGGACGGCGTGGTCGAGCGCAGCGAGGGAGGCTGGGCGCGCACGGGCAAGGCGTGGGAGTACGACGAGGAGCACTACGCCGGCGTGCTCGCGGTGCGCCGGCGCGAGGCCGACATCATGCGGGACTACGCGAGCGGGCGACGCTGCCTCATGCAGCTGCTGCAGGAGTCGCTCGACGACCCCAGCGCCCAGCCGTGCGGGCGGTGCAGCGTGTGCACCGGCACGCTGCCCGACGGGCTGCCCGAGCAGCCCTCGATGGAGACGACCCGGGCCGTGGCCGGGCTGCTGCGCACCCAGTCCCACCCCGTCGAGCCGCGCAAGATGTGGCCCGGCGGCGCGTTCGGCGCGTCGGGCCGGATCGCGCCGGGCGAGCTGGCCGCGCCCGGGCGCGCGCTGATCCACGCCGACGCGCCCGAGTGGCGCGAGCTGGTCGCCGCGGTGTTCGAGCACGATGCGCCGCCGCCCGACGAGCTCGTCGACGGGATCGTCGGGCTGCTGCGCGGATGGGCCCGCGACTGGGACGAGCGGCCGGCCGTCGTGGTCGGGCTCCCCGCCGCCGGGTTGCCGCAGCTCACCGATGGTCTGGCGAGCCGCATCGCCGAGATCGGCCGCATGTCGACCGCCGCGCTGGAGGTCGACGACAGCGCCGTGCGGGCCGCGCGCGGATCGCGCGACCTGACCTCCGCGAGCGAGGCGGCCGCCTGGCGGGACGCGCTCGCCGTGCCGGATCCCGACGCCGTTCGCGGGCGCGGCGTCCTGCTCGTCGTCGACGCGACCGCGACCCTGTGGCCCGTGACGGTCGCGGCCGCGATCCTGCGCCGGGCCGGCGCGACCGCCGTCCTGCCGCTCGTCGTGCACCGCCGGGTATGAGGTCGTGCTGCCCACCTAGCCGCTGCCGGATGGCCTGCTGGCGCCAACACCCGCCGGGCACCGATGCCCGGCGGGGCCGATGCCCGCCGGGCGGCGTCGACCGCAGCTCAGAAGATGCGGTTGGCCACCTCCGCGGGAGCCTCGAGCAGGGACTTGATCTCGTCGTCGAGCTTGACGAGCGTGAGTGACGCGCCCGCCATGTCGAGCGACGTGCAGTACTCGCCCACGTAGCTGCGACCGACCGTGATGCCCTGGTCGGCGAGCTTGCGGTGCGCGATCCCGTACAGCAGGTAGAGCTCGCTGATCGGGGTCCCGCCGAGACCGTTGATCATCAGCGCGACCTCGTCGCCCGAGGAGTACGGCAGGTCGGGGACGACGGCGCCGAGCAGCTCGTCGACGATCTCGTCGGCCGAGACGAGCTTCGCGCGGCGGCGGCCGGGCTCGCCGTGGATGCCGACGCCGACCTCCATCTCGTCGTCCGCGAGCTCGAACAGCGGCGAGCCCTTGGCCGGCGGCGTGCACGGCGTGAGTGCGATGCCCATGGTGCGGGTCACGGAGTTGACCTTCTCGCCGATCCGGACGAGCTCGTCGAGGTCGGCGCCGTTCTCGGAGGCTGCTCCCACGGCCTTCATCACGAAGAAGTTGCCGGCCACGCCGCGGCGGCCGATCGTCCAGGTCGAGTCCTGCACCGCGACGTCGTCGTTGATGAACAGCGTGCGGACGTTCAGCCCTTCAGCCTCGGCGAGCTCGGAGGCCATCTCGAAGGCCATCTTGTCGCCCGTGTAGTTGTTGACCAGCAGCAGCACGCCCTTCTCGGAGGCGAGCAGCTTGGCGGTCTCGAGCACGTACTCCATGGGAGGTGCGGCGAACACGTCGCCGGGACACGCGCCGTCGAGCATGCCCTTGCCGACGACCATCACGTGCGCAGGCTCGTGGCCGGAGCCGGAGCCCTGCACGATCGAGACCTTGTCGTTCCGGGGGGCGTCCGCCCGCATGATCAGGTTGTACTCGGGCACGTACCGCAGCGTCTCCGGGTTCGCGAGGGCGATGCCCGTGAGCATCTCCGGGACGAAGTTCCTGGGGTCGTTGACGAACTTCTTCACTTCACTGCCTCCACCTCGTCGTGTTGTCCAGTGCGTCCGCGCCGGCCCCCTCGGGGCGTGGAGTCGTTCCTCGTCGGGAGCCCGATCACCACCCTTCGGCGATCTGCTCGGCGAGGACGGCGACGGCGACCGCGCCCGGGTCCACGGACCCGATGCTGCGCTCGCCCGTGTAGGAGGCGCGCCCGCGGCGGGCCTGCAGCGGCTTGGTCGCCTCGGCGGCCTCGCGCGCGGTCACGGCCGCGGCCTTCGCGACCTCGGCCGCGCTCGCCCCGGCGGCGAGCTGCTGCTCGATCGTGTCGGTCATCGGGGCGAGCGCGTCGAGCAGCGTCTTGTCGCCCAGCTCCGCACCGCCGCGCTTCGCGATGCCCTCCATGGCGGATCGCAGCATCGCGACCACGTCGTCCCCGGTCAGCTCGCTCTTGCCCTTCGCGACCATCGACGCGCGCAGCACGGCCGTCCCCCAGATGGGTCCCGACGTGCCGCCGATCCGGCCCGACATCGTGATCGCGACCTTCTGCAGGAACGTGCCGATGTCGGTGCGGTCGAACGAGTCCCACTGCGCCTCGACGTTCTCGAAGCCGCGCGCGAGCGAGTACCCGAAGTCCCCGTCGCCGACCACCGAGTCGAGGTCGCCGAAGTACTTCTCGTTCGCGATGCACGTCGCGGCGATCGTCTTGATCACGTACTCCACGCGGGGCAGTCCGTCGCTCACGAGGTCTCCTTCAGCAGCTGGTCGAGATGGGACAGGTCCACGAGGCCGTCGATCGCGAGGCCGCGCGGGTTGGTGACGACGGTCGCCGGCGTCCCCGGGTCGCCGAGGCTCGTCACGACGAGGGCGGCGCCGGTGAAGTCCTCGTCGGCGGTGTAGCTGCTGATCGTGACGACCGTCGTCAGGCCACCCGCCGCCAGGGCTGCGCGCAGGCCGTTCGACGAGTCCTCGACGACGACCGTCTCGCGCGGGTCCGCGCCCAGCTCGCGCAGGGCCAGCAGGTAGATGTCGGGCGCCGGCTTCTTCGCGGCGACGACGTCGCCCGCGAAGACCGTGAAGTCGCCGGCGCGGCGGGGGCCCACCGCGTGCTCGAGCACCGCCCGCACCGACGCCTCGGCCGAGGTCGAGGCCACCGCGAGCTGCCACCCCGCATCGGCCGCCTGCTCGACGAGGCGCGCGATGCCCGGCCGGGCCGGCAGCAGGCCGTCAGCGACCATCGCCGTGTAGCGCGCGGTCTTCGCGCGGTGCCACTGGGCGATGAGGTCGCGCTGGCCATCGGGGTCGCTGGGCAGTCCTGCGGCCTCGACGAAGACCGGCGTGAAGATCGAGGCGAGCCGCTCCTTGCCACCGCCGATCGCGAGCAGCCCCGCGTACTCCTCCTGGGACCAGTGCACCGGCAGGCCGAACTCCTCGAACGTCGCGTTAAAGGCCGGCAGGTGCCCGTCGCGCTCGGTGTCGGCGAGCACGCCGTCGCAGTCGAAGACGAGGGTGCTCATGCCCGGCCCGCGGATCCGAACTCGTCGATGTGCGTCGTCACGGCGGCCTGCACCGCCGTGGAGATGTCGCGGAACATGCTCGGCGGATCCCACTTGTCCCGGGCGCGGGCCTCCGCGAGGTGCTTCTCGGCCGAGCGCATGTAGGAGGTCTTGACCGCGGTCGAGATGTTGATCTTCGAGACGCCCGCGTCGATGAAGGTCCGGAACTCGTCGGCCGACAGCCCGGTCCCCCCGTGCAGCACGACGGGCCGGTCGGTCAGCGCGACCAGCGCGCGCACGCGCTCGGGGAGCAGCACCGGCTGGGCGCGGTACTCGCCGTGCGCCGTGCCGAGCTGGGGAGCGAGCAGGTCCGCGCCCGTCCGTTCGGCTACCGCCGCGAGCTCCTCGACGCTGTACGAGTGGCGCGCGAAGTCGGAGCCCACGCCGTCCTCGACCCCGACGATGTTCTCGATCTCGGACTCGACGTCGACGCCCGCGGCGTGCGCCTGCGCGACGACCTCGGCGGTCTCCCGCTCGGCTGTCTCGAGGTCGCGGTCGGAGGCGTCGAACAGCACGGAGGACCAGCCGGCCGCGACGACGTCGTCGATGACCGCACGGTCCGGGCAGTGGTCGAGGTGCAGCGCGACGGGGACGGGCACGTCCTTCGTCGCCAGCCGGAAGATCGTGGTCGTGAGCTCCGTGCCGATCGAGCGCACGGTCTTGACCGAGATCTGGATGATCAGCGGCGAACGGGCCTCCACGGCGGCCGCGACGACGGCGCGCAGGCTCAGGTCGTCCAGCACGTTCACCGCCGGCACCGCGTACCCGTGCTCGCGTGCGTGCCGTACGAGCGCCAGCGTCGACGCCATCATCGTCGGCCTCCTCGTGAGTGGCCCCCGGTCTTCTTTGTCCGAATCGTCTGGCAGTCTAGACAGGTCCACTCATGTTCGGCCAGCCGTCGCGGAGCCCCGGCTACGATGCGCGATGACGGAGGAGGTGGGAACGATGACCGACGTGCTCGAACGCGGGTCGTCCGTGCCCCTCTACGTCCAGCTCGAGCAGATCCTGCACGCCAAGATCGTCGGCGGCGAGTGGCTGCCGAACCAGCGGATCCCCTCGGAGAACGAGCTCAACAAGCAGTACGGCCTGAGCCGCATGACCGTGCGCGGCGTGCTGACCAAGCTCGTCAACGACGGTCTGCTCATGCGCGTGCCCGGCAAGGGCACCTACGTCACGAGCCCCAAGTTCGACACGCTGTCCCCCGCGTACGGCGGGGTGCGCGAGCAGCTCGAGACGCAGGGGTACCAGACCACGACCCGTCTGGTCTCGTTCGACCTCGGACAGCCGTCGTCGGGCGTCCGGCAGCAGCTCGACCTGGGCGAGGGCGACGAGGTCTACACGATCGTCCGCGTGCGGTCGGTGCAGGACGAGCCGATCAGCCTGCACCGCAGCCACGTCCCCGCCCGCCTCGCGCCCGGGCTCGACGCGCACGACGTGGTGGGCGAGCAGCTGTGCGTGATCCTCGAGGACCACTACGGCCTGCCGATGCGGCGCGTGCGCGAGACCCTCGAGGCGCACGCCGTCACGACGGTCGAGGCCCGCGCGCTCGGCATGCACCGCGGCGAGCCGGCCCTGCTGCTGCACGACGTGATCTCCGACGCGCGCTCCGTGCCCTTCGAGTACTCGGCGATCGTGTTCCGCGGCGACCGCCTGCGACTGCGGTTCGACTACGAGCGCTGAGCCTCCGCGCCGGGACGTCAGTCGAGCAGCCGCCGCAGGAACGACTGCGGCGAGTCGAGGAACCCGCGCCAGCGGCGCACCAGGTCGAGGTCCTCCCACTCGCACTGCCGCATCCCCCACTCACCGACCTCCCAGATGACCGCACCGGGAATCGCGGCCAGCACGGGCGAATGCGTCGAGAGCAGGATCTGCGAGCCCCTCGCCTCGAGGTCCTTGGCGTGCGCGACCAGCGCGAGGCAGTTGTCGAAGGACAGCGCGGACTCGGGCTCGTCGAGCAGGTAGAGGCCGGGTCTGAGCATCCTGTCGCCGACGAGCGAGAGGAACGACTCGCCGTGCGACATGCGGTGGAACATCGGCTCGGCCCGTGCGCCCGGGTTGTCCTCGAGGAACGAGTAGAAGGCGTGCATCGTCTCGGCGCGCAGGAAGAAGCCGGCACGAGGTGCGCCGATGTCGCGCCGCACGGTCAGCTCGAGCCCGGCTTCCGTGGCGCGCGTCGAGTAGCCGGATCCGATCGAGCCCCCCTCGGGGCCCATCCCGTACGCAGCGGCGACTGCTTCCACGAGCGTCGACTTGCCGGCGCCGTTGTCCCCGACCAGCACCGTGATGGGGGCGAGCTGCCAGCCCTCGCTCAGCACCTGCCGGACGGCCGGGATCCGCGTCCACCACTCTCGCGTCTCGGGCATGGGGACGGCCACGATCTCGCGCAGCGGCAGGGGCACGGGTGCGGGTCTACCGGATGCGGGGTCACCGTGTCCATTGCACCCCGACCTGGCGCCGCCCATAGTCGGTGCATGTCCGTGCAGGTGGCCGAGGTCCACGATCCATCGCAGCTACGCGCGCTGCACGCCGCGATCCTCGTGCCGTCGTTCCCGCCCGAGGAGCTCGAGTCCGCCGACGCGATGGGCGAGGCGCTCACGGCGGGGACGGTCGTCGCGATGGTCGCCTCGTCGGACGACGAGCCCGTCGGCCTGGCAGTCGGCGCCTGGGACCCGGCGACCTCCGTGCTGCTGCTGTCCTACCTCGCGATCGGCGCGGCGGGCCGGGGCGGCGGCGTGGGGGGAACGCTGCTCGAATCGGCGCTCGCCCACTGGCGGGCGCGGCTCGACCCGCTCGTCGTGCTCGCCGAGATCGAGGACCCGGCGCAGCACGCGGGCTCCCCGGAGCACGGCGACCCCGCCGCCCGCGAGCGCTTCTACCTGCGGCACGGCGCGCGGCGCCTGCCGCTCGCGTACGAGCAGCCGTCGCTCGCGCCCGGGCTCCCCCGGGTCGGCGGCATGCTGCTGCTCGCCCTCGCGGTGCGTCCGTCCGTCGTCGCGGCCAACGATGCGTGGCACCTGCCGACGGCACCGCTGCGCGACTTCCTCGTCGGGTACTTCGAGCGCAGCGAGGGCCACGCACCCGACGACGCGATGCTCGCGCCGCTCGACGTTCCCTCGCTCGTCCTGCGCGGCTGAGCTCCCGCCACCTGGGCCGTCTCGCCACCTAGGCCAGAGGTCCCAAGGCGAGTGTGACGTTCGCCCCTAGCGTCGGCAACGAGGGCCAATGGCGGCGTTCACCACGGGCCCGACATCGTTGACCGGTCCGCGCGCTGTCGGCAGGCCCGCACTTCGTGGGAGGTCGGCGTGCACGAAAACGGGGGCCCCGGTCGCGTCACTGCGACGGTGGACGGCCAGACGCGGCAGCTGCGAGCGGGTGTCACGCTCATCCAGGCGCTCAAGGCCGAGGGCATCGAGGTCCCCTCGCTGTGCCACGACGGCCGGCTCGAGCGGCCTAACGGAAGCTGCGGCCTGTGCATCGTCGAGGTCGGCGAGGGCCAGGCCGCGCGGGACGTGAAGTCGTGCATCACGCCGGTGTCGGAGGGGATGGTCGTCACCACCCAGGCTGCCCGGCTCAAGGAGTACCGCGCCGTGCAGCTCGAGCAGATGCTGTGCGACCACAACGCCGACTGCCTCGCTCCCTGCGTGCAGACGTGCCCGGCGAACATCGACATCCAGACCTACCTGCACCACGTCGCGACCGGGAACTTCCAGGCCGCGATCCGGGTCATCAAGGACCGCAACCCGTTCCCGTCCGCGTGCGGGCGGGTGTGCCCCCACCCGTGCGAGTCCGAGTGCCGGCGCAACCTGGTCGACGAGCCGGTCGCGATCAACCACGTCAAGCGGTTCGTCGCCGACTGGGACCGCGCGCAGGACGAGCCGTGGGCGCCGCACCTCGCGGAGCCCAGCGGGAAGCGGATCGCGGTCGTCGGTGCCGGCCCGTCGGGCCTGTCCGCCGCGTACTACGCGGCGATCGCCGGGCACCGGGTCACGGTGTTCGAGAAGCAGCCCCAGCCCGGCGGCATGATGCGCTACGGCATCCCCGAGTACCGCCTGCCGAAGGCGACGCTCGACGAGGAGATCGCCTTCATGCAGGCGCTCGGGGTCGAGATCGTCACGGGCAAGGCGCTCGGGACCAACCTGCGGCTCGACGAGCTGCGCCGGGACTACGACGCGGTCTACCTGGCCGTCGGCTCGTGGCGCGCGACTCCGCTGCAGCTCGACGGCGAGCACCTGCCGAACGTCAACCTCGGCATCAACTGGCTGCGCGGCGTCGTCAAGGGCAAGGACGAGCCGGTCGGCGACACCGTCGTGGTCGTCGGCGGCGGCAACACCGCGATCGACTGCGTCCGCACGGCCCTGCGCAAGGGCGCTCGCGACGTCAAGCTCGTCTACCGCCGCACGCGCGACGAGATGCCTGCCGAGCCGCTGGAGATCTCCGAGGCGCTGCACGAGGGCGTCGAGATGGTGTTCCTCGCCGCCCCGACCCGCATCGAGTCGGTCGACGGGCGCCTGGCGCTGCACTGCACGCGCATGGAGCTCGGCGAGCCGGACCGGTCCGGGCGCCGGCGCCCGGTGGTGGTGGAGGGCTCCGACTTCGTCATCGAGGCCGACACGATCATCGGCGCCATCGGTCAGACGACCGACACGGGCTTCTTGTGGGACGACCTGCCGGTGAAGCTCAACAAGTGGGGCGACGTCGACGTCGACGGCCGCACCCTGCAGTGCTCGGAGCAGAAGGTCTTCGCGGGTGGCGACTGCGTGACCGGTCCCGCGACGGTGATCCAGGCGGTCGCCGCCGGGCGTCGCGCCGCGCAGGCGATCGACGAGTTCGTCCGGACCGGGCAGGTGCGGCCGTCGCACGAGGACTACGCGTGCAGCCGAGGCACGCTCGAGGATCTGCCGCGCGACGAGTTCGAGCTGCAGCCGCGCGCGCGCCGGGCGCAGATGCCGTCGCTCCCGCCGGGCGAGCGCATCCACAGCTTCGACGAGGTGGACCTCGGGCTCAGCGAGGCTCAGGCGCGCGAGGAGGCCGCTCGCTGCCTCGAGTGCGGCTGCTCGAAGCAGAACCACTGCGCGCTGCGGGACACCGCCACCGCGCACGACGTCACGTTCTCCGCACCCCTGCACGTGCGCCCGTACACGCCCATCGAGCGGGACCACCCGTTCATCGTCCGCGACCAGAACAAGTGCATCTCGTGCGGCCGGTGCGTCGCGGCGTGCGCCGAGGTCGAGGGGGTCGACGTGCTGGCCTACCAGTTCGGCAACGGGCGTCTGACCGTCGGCACGCGCAACGACCAGCCGCTGGGCATGACGGACTGCGTCTCGTGCGGGCAGTGCGTGCGCGCGTGCCCGTGCGGCGCGCTCGACTACGTGCGCGAGCGCCCCGGCGTCTTCTCGGCGATGAACGACCCCGAGAAGGTCGTCGTCGGGTTCGTCGCCCCGGCCGTGCGCAGCGTCGTCGCGGACCACTACGGCCTGACGCCCGAGGAGGCGTCGCCGTTCATCGCGGGCCTCATGCGGCGCGTGGGGTTCGAGAAGGTCTTCGACTTCGCGTTCGCGGCGGACCTGACGATCCTCGAGGAGACGACCGAGTTCCTCGGCCGCGTCGGCAGCGGCGAGCGGCTGCCCCAGTTCACGTCGTGCTGCCCCGGCTGGGTGAACCTCGTCGAGCGCCGGTTCCCCGAGCTCATCCCGCACCTGTCGTCCTGCCGGTCGCCCCAGCAGATGATGGGCGCGACGGTGAAGAACCACTTCGCGGAGCGCGCGGGCATCCCGGTCGAGCGCCTCTACACCGTCTCGATCGTCCCGTGCCTGGCCAAGAAGTACGAGGCGGCCCGGCCCGAGTTCGCACCCGACGGGGTGCGCGACGTCGACGCCGTCCTGACGACGACCGAGTTCCTCGAGATGGTCGAGCTGCTCCACCTCGGCCCGAAGGACGTCGTGCCGGGCGAGTTCGACGAGCCCTATGCGCGGGTCAGCGGCGCGGGCGTCCTGTTCGGTGCGTCGGGCGGCGTGGCGGAGGCGGCACTGCGGATGGCCGTCGAGAAGCTCACCGGCGCGCCGCCCGTCGACCTCGACGTCCGCGAGGTCCGTGGCCTGCAGGGGGTCAAGGAGGCGACGGTGACCGCGGGCGAGACCACGGTCCGCGTCGCCGTCATCAGCGGCCTGAACAACGTCGACGCCCTGGCCAAGCGCCTGCGCGACGGCGAGGACATCGGCTACGACCTCATCGAGGTCATGGCGTGCCCCGGCGGCTGCGTGAACGGCGCAGGACACCCGGTGCCCGAGGACGCGCTCGAGATGAACGCACGACAGGAGGTGCTGGTGCACATCGACCGGACGGCGCCCATGCGGCGCTCGCAGGAGAACCCCGACATCCTGCGGCTGTACGACGAGTACTACGGGGAACCCAACTCGCCCCTCGCGCACCGGTTGCTGCACACGTCGTACGCACCCTTCCGCACCCCGGCCGAGCAGGTCGCGGTCCAGGGCGGTGCCCGGTGAGCCGGCCGATGCGGCGACTGGTCGCCGGCTCCGCGGTCCTCGCAGCGCTGCTCGCGGGGTGCGCGTCGGGTTCGACGCCCGCTGCGGCGCCGAGCCCCAGCGCGCCGGTCGCCAGCGCGACCCCGTCGCCGTCGACCGCCGCAGAGCGCACGACGTTCCGCATCGCGTCGCTCAAGGGCCCGACGACGATGGGCCTCGTCGAGCTCATGGACACCGCCGCCAAAGCCACCGCGCGGCACGACTACCAGGTCACGGTCTACGGCACGCCCGACGAGGTGGTGCCGAAGGTGCTGCACGGCGACGTCGACGTCGCGATGGTCCCGTCGAACCTCGCCGCGGTGCTCTACTCGAAAACGAAGGGCACTCCGGCCGCGGTGCAGGTCGCCGCGATCAACACGCTCGGCGTCCTGCAGGTCGTCGAGGTCGGGGACACCGTGCACTCGCTCGCCGACCTGCGCGGGCGCACCATCTACAGCTCGGGCAAGGGCACGACACCCCAGTTCGTGCTCGAGCACCTGCTGGCGAAGAACGGGCTTGACCCGGACAGCGACGTCCGGGTCAAGTACCTCAGCGAGCCGACGCAGGTCGCGGCACAGCTCGCGGCAAAGCACGATGCCGTGGCGATCCTGCCGCAGCCGTTCGTCACGGTCGCGACCGCGCAGATCCCCGGTGCGCGCGCGGCGCTCGACCTCACCGACGAGTGGACCAAGGTCACGCCCGACTCCCAGCTCGTCATGGGCGTCGCCGTGGTCCGCGCGCAGTTCGCCGCCGAGCACGCCGCGGCGATGCGCGAGTTCCTCGAGGACTACGCGGCGTCCGCGGCCTACACCAACGCCCACCCGGTCGAGGCGGGTGCGCTCATCGCGGCCGCGGGGGTCGTCCCGGCTGCCAAGGTCGCGACCGCGGCCATCCCCGCGTCGCACATCACCTACGTCGACGGCGCCAAGATGCACGACGCGCTGGCGGGCTACCTCGGCGTGCTGCTTGCCGCAGACCCCGCGTCGGTCGGAGGAGCGCTGCCCGGTGACGACTTCTACTACGGCGCCGGCGGCTAGGTCCGCCGGCCGACGGGTCACCCGGCCGCTGCTGGTCGCGGCGGCCTGGGCCATCGTGTGGTGGGTGGCGGCGCTGGTCGTGGGCAGCCGGTTGCTGCTCCCGACGCCCGGCGCGGTCGCCGCGCGGTTCGTCGAGCTCGCCGGTACGCCGGAGTTCTGGGCGACCGTCGGGTACTCGCTCGTGCGGATCCTCGCGGGATTCGTCCTCGGAACGGCGCTAGGAACGCTCGTGGCCGTCGGGGCGGCACGGTGGGGCGCGGTCGACGCGCTCGTCTCGCCGGCCATCGGCGCGATCCGCGCGACGCCGGTGGTGAGCTTCATCATCCTGGTGCTCATCTGGGTGGACAGCAGCCGGCTCGCGGTCGTGGTCAGCACGCTCATGGTGCTGCCCGTGACCTACGCGGCGGCGCTCGAGGGCATCCGGCGGCGCGACCGCGCGATGCTCGAGGTCGCCGCGGTGTTCTCCGTTCCGCTGTTGCGTCGGCTGCCCGCGATCGACGTGCCTGCGGTGCTGCCGTTCTTCGCCGCCGCCTGCCAGGTCGGCATCGGGCTCGCCTGGAAGAGCGGCATCGCCGCCGAGGTCATCGGACTGCCGAACGGCAGCATCGGCGAGCAGCTCTACGAGGCGAAGGTGCTGCTGGAGAGCGCGGACCTGTTCGTGTGGACGGGCGCCGTCATCGCGCTGAGCCTCGCCGTGGAGCGCCTCGTCGCGACCCTGCTGCGCCGGGTGCCGTCGTCGCCTGCTCCCGCGCGCGTGCCGTCAGCCTCCTCGGAGGCCGTCTCGTGATCGCGGTGCGAGGGCTGCGGGTCCGCCTGGGTGAGCGGGACGTCCTCGACGGCGTCGACCTCGACCTGCCCGACGACGGCGTGGTCGCCGTCATGGGGCCCAACGGGTCCGGCAAGACGACGCTCGGCCGCGTGCTGCTGGGCCTCGTGCGGCCGACCGTCGGGACGGTCACGGGTGTTGCTGGTCTGCGCCGGGCCGCCGTCTTCCAGGACGACCGCCTGTGCGAGCACCTCGACGCCGTCGCGAACGTGCGCCTGGTCCTGCCGCGCGACGTCCCAGCCGGCGCGGTCGCCGCCGAGCTGTCCGAGTTGGGTCTGTCACCGCGGGCGCAGCGTCAGCCGGCGAGAGACCTTTCTGGTGGCCAGCGGCGCCGGGTCGCCATCGCCCGCGCGCTGCTCGCCGACGCGGACCTCGTCGTGCTCGACGAGCCCTTCACCGGCATCGACACCGCCGCCCGAGCGCCCGTCCTCGCGTGGGTCGCGAACGCATGCGTCGGCCGCAGCGTCCTGCTCATCACCCACGATCGCGACGATGCGACCCAGCTCGACGCACGCGTCGTCGAGCTGGGGTCGCCGGCTCACGGCCACTGACACCTGTGCCACCTGCCCCCGTGTGAGAGATGTCAGCCCGCCGAGGTCGTTCCCTCGTACAGGCCGATCTGGTTGCCTTCGAGGTCCTCGAGCACGGCCCACCAGCTCGTCGGGTCGATCTCGGTCTTCGCAAGGACCACCTTGCCCCCGAGCTCGACGACCTTCGCGAGGGACTCGTCGATCGAGTCGACCTCGACGTAGCTGCGCGGGGTGCGCAGGCTCTCGTCGCGCTGCGCGAGCCCGCCGCCGCTGATCCCGTTGGGCGCCCGCCACATCGGGTAGGTCTCGAACCCCGGCGGTGCCTGGATCTGCCACCCGAACAGTGCGCTGTAGAACGACTTCGCGCGGTCGAGGTCGTCCGCCGGGATGTCGATGTGAGTGATGTCGCCGTGCGCCATGGCGCTGCTCCTCGCCTCTGGGGCCGCCCCTGGATGGGCGTACC
>JBCECL010000071.1:17156-19033 GCA_039207135.1 Brevundimonas sp. | reverse complement strand
CGCGACCTCGGGGAGCAGGAGTCCTTGGACGCGAACGAGGCCCCGGTGGACCCCGCCGAGCCGCAAGGACCGGCGCGCGACGTCGGCCTCGGGAGGCGCGGCACCGTCCTGGTCGAGGAACGACGCCCAGGTACTCGCCTGGACCCGGACCGAGTCGGCATCTGCGCGGGCGACGCCGCCGGGCTCGGCCGCAGCGCATGCGCCGACGAGCTCCTCTTCGGCAACGGCCACCGCGGCGTCGCCGGCGACGGGGCGAACGGGCTGCAGGGCGTCGACGATCCGCAAGGCCGCCTCGTAGCCGAGCCTGCCCTCGGCGAGGGCGGAGCCCACGTGCGGGAACGCAGCGGCGACGGAGCTCCCCGTGAGGCCGACGACTCCTCGGTCGCCCGCCCGAGGCGCAGCCACCCGGACACGGTCGAGCCTGCGGCGCCCGTGACCCGGCGCAGGAGCTCGCGCGCGTTCCGGCAGCCGAGCCGCGCCGCGAGCCCGGCGGACCCGACCGACCGTGCGGAACGGACGTCGACCTGAGCCGCGAGCGCCACGCGCCATGCGGCGACCTGACGGTCGACAGCCTCGAGGTCGATCAGCCCGGACAGGATCCGCTCGTCGTCCCACGTCGCGACCTCGCGCGACGGCGGGACCAGATCGTCGGCAGCATCGGCGTTGAGGTCGACCGGGACCACGCCGAGAGCGGCACGCACGAGCGCACCGGCGTCGACGGCTGGGCTCGGCTGCATGTCCGTATCGTCCCATCGACCACTGACACCAAGTCGAACACGTGTTCGATCGATGGGCGGCGAGTCCCCTCACTCGAAGCGCATCGTCCGCAGTGTCTGCACAGCACCGAAGCCCGGGTGCCGGGTAGCGTGCACGTGTGGGCGCGCCGAGGCTGCCCGCGCGAACGAAGGAGCAGACGTGCCCGCTGGAGCCCCCGTCACCGTGACCGTCACCGGAGCCGCCGGACAGATCGGGTACGCACTGCTCTTCCGCGTCGCGTCGGGGCACCTGCTCGGGGCGGACACGCCGGTGAGGCTGCGTCTGCTCGAGATCCCGCAGGCAGTGAAGGCCGCGGAAGGTACTGCGATGGAGCTCGACGACTGCGCCTTCCCGCTCCTGGCGGGCATCGACATCGTCGACGACGTGACCGCCGCATTTGACGGCACCAACGTCGCCCTGCTCGTCGGAGCCCGCCCGCGTGGCGCGGGCATGGAGCGCGGCGACCTGCTCAGCGCCAACGGCGGCATCTTCGGCCCGCAGGGCGCAGCCATCAACGCGGGCGCGGCCGACGACGTGCGCGTGCTCGTCGTCGGCAACCCGGCGAACACCAACGCGTGGATCGCGGCGCAGCACGCCCCCGACGTGCCCAAGGACCGCTTCACGGCCATGACGCGCCTCGACCACAACCGCGCCGTCGCGCAGCTGGCGAAGAGGACGGGCAGCGCGGTCGACGACATCCGCCGCGTCACGATCTGGGGCAACCACTCGGCCACGCAGTACCCGGACCTGACGCAGGCGACGGTCGGCGGCCGGCCGGCGCTCGACGTCGTCGACGACGAGGCGTGGGTCCGGGAGACCTTCATCCCGACGGTCGCCAAGCGCGGTGCCGCGATCATCGAGGCGCGCGGGGCGTCGTCGGCGGCCTCGGCCGCGAACGCCGCGATCGACCACGTGCACACCTGGGTGACCGGCACGCCGGACGGCGACTGGACGTCGGCCGGCGTCGTCTCCGACGGCTCCTACGGCGTGCCCGAGGGGCTGATCTCCTCGTTCCCGGTGACTGCGTCCGGGGGTCGGCTGGAGATCGTTCAGGGGCTCGAGATCGACGAGTTCTCCCGCGGCCGCATCGACGCCTCGGTCGCCGAGCTGGTCGAGGAGCG
>JBCECL010000071.1:9730-17056 GCA_039207135.1 Brevundimonas sp. | reverse complement strand
ACGAGTTCTCCCGCGGCCGCATCGACGCCTCGGTCGCCGAGCTGGTCGAGGAGCGGGACGCCGTCCGGGCGCTCGGGCTCGTCTGAAGCGCCTGAAGCGCCAGTAGCGTCTGAAGAGCCAGAAGCGCACGACATGACAGCCGGGCCCGAGGCGGTCGTGCGGATCCCCATCAGGGCGCGGCCCGGCGCGTCGCGCACGCGGGTCGGAGGTCGTCACGACGAGCGCCTCGTCGTGGCTGTGTCCGCCCGGGCCGTCGACGGCGCGGCGACCGAAGCCGCGCTCGCGGCGGTGGCCGGTGCGCTCGGCGTCCGCCGTCGCGAGGTCACGCTCGTCACGGGGCGGACGAGCCGGGACAAGGTCGTCGAGGTCGCGCGCTTCGACGGGCTCGACGAGCTCCTCGGCGAGCTGCTCGACACGGTCTGAGCGTCGACGTCCGAAAGGTCCGCCTCGTCCGCGACCGCAGGATGCCAACGCTGTCGTCCGCCGGATGCCCGTAAGCGCTTGCATCAATATGGCGGCAAACCCTTGCTGCAAGTTGCTGCAAGTCGATACGGTGCCGCAGGACCCTTCGACGAGGCCGTCGTCGGGTCATCGAGCAGGACCACGCGATCGCACCACGGCCGCCGCGGCGGGCGCGTGCATCGCGTGCGAAGAGCCCGTGGACCACATGCCCGCGCACCGCAGCGCGGAGACGAAGGAGTCATCGCATGCCGAGCGCCCCCGCGCGAGCACGTCGCACCCTGTCCGCCGCCGTCGCACTCGCCCTCGCGCTCGCGGGCGTGGCCGCCACCCAGCAGACCGCGACAGCAGCCGCCAGCACCTACACCCTGGTCGGCAGCCTGCAGACCGAGCTCGGCTGCGCCGCCGACTGGGACCCGACCTGCGTGGACGGCGATCTCGCCCCGGTCGCGGGCCACGACGGGACGTATGCGACGGAGGTGACCCTCCCGAAGGGCAGCTACGAGTTCAAGGTCGTCGGCGACCACGCGTGGGACGAGGCGTACGGCTTCGGCGGCGACAGCGCAGCCGGGGCGGCGAACATCCCACTCGTCCTGGCGGGCGACACCCGCCTGGCGGTCTCGTTCGACCTGGCGACGGGCCGCACGAGCCTGACGCCGCTCGACCTGCAGGCCGACGCGGAGGCCGACCCGCAGCCGGCGGCGCCGGTCCGCGAGCCCGGCTCGGGGCAGCAGTTCTACTTCGCGATGACCGACCGCTTCGCCAACGGCGACACCTCGAACGACGAGGGCGGCGTCACGGGCGACCGCCTCACCACGGGGTTCGACCCGACCGACAAGGGCTTCTACGAGGGTGGTGACATCGCCGGCCTGCGTGACCGGCTCGACTACATCAAGGGCCTGGGCACCACGGCGATCTGGCTCACCCCGAGCTTCAAGAACAAGTATGTGCAGGGCGCCGGCACCGACGACGTCTCCGCCGGCTACCACGGCTACTGGGTCACCGACTTCACGACGATCGACCCGCACTACGGCTCGATGGGCGAGCTCTCCAGCCTGATCGACGACGCCCACGCGAAGGGCATGAAGGTCTACTTCGACATCATCGCGAACCACACCGCCGACGTCATCCAGTACACCCAGAGCGGCGACCACCCGTACGTCTCGCTCGCCACGAGCCCGTACAAGGACGCCGACGGCACGGCGTTCGACCTCGCCGACGTCACGGGCAAGACGTTCCCGACGATGAACGCCGACTCGTTCCCGTACACGCCCGTCGTCCCCGACGCCGAGAAGGACGTCAAGGTCCCGGCCTGGCTCAACGACCCGACGCTGTACCACAACCGCGGCGTCTCGACCTATGCCGGTGAGTCCTCGACCATGGGCGACTTCGGCAACCTCGACGACCTGATGACCGAGAACAAGACCGTCGTCGACGGCATGGCGGGCATCTTCGAGGACTGGGTCGACTTCGGGATCGACGGCTTCCGCATCGACACCGTCAAGCACGTGAACATGGAGTTCTGGCAGTCCTGGACGCAGCAGGTCATGGACCACGCGCACGCGCAGGGCAAGGACGACTTCTTCATGTTCGGCGAGGTGTACGACGCCGACGCGACCAAGACGAGCCCGTACGTCCGCAAGACCGACATGAGCTCGGTGCTCGACTTCGCGTTCCAGTCCGCGGCGTCCGGCTACGCCGGCGGCGGGTCGGCCAAGAGCCTGTCCGGCCTGTACGCGAGCGACGACTACTACACGATGCCCGACTCGAGCGCGTACGCGCTGCCGACCTTCCTGGGCAACCACGACATGGGCCGCATCGGCTACTTCCTCGACGGCAAGTCGGACGCGCAGCAGCGCGACCTGCTGGCGCACCAGCTGATGTTCCTCACGCGCGGGCAGCCCGTCGTCTACTACGGCGACGAGCAGGGCTTCGTCGGCAAGGGCGGCGACAAGGACGCGCGCCAGTCGATGTTCGGGACGCAGGTGCAGGAGTACGCCGACCAGAAGCTGATCGACGGCACGACGATGGGCACGGGCGACCACTACGACACCGGCAGCGCGCTGTACGGGGACATCGCCGCGCTCGGCGCACTGCGCAAGGCGAACCCCGCGCTGGTGGACGGCGCTCAGGTCGAGCAGTACACGGCCGACGGCACGGGGATCTACGCGTTCTCCCGCGTCGACCGCGACGACCGCGTCGAGTACCTCGTCGCGGTCAACAACGCGACGACCGCCAAGTCGGCGACGTTCTCGCCGCTGAGCTCGTCGGCAACCTTCGAGGGCATCTACGGTGCCGACGACGAGGTCACCGCCGCCGGCGACGTCACGCTCACCGTGCCGGCCCTGTCCGCGGTGGTCTACCGCGCGACCTCGCCGCTGCCCGCACGTGCCGCCGCCGTGACGGCGAGCTTCACGGGGGACCCGGGCCTGCCGGTCAAGGCGCTCAACCCGGTCGCCGTGACGCTCGACGAGCAGGCCTACGCGGAGACGACCTTCGCCTACCGCGTCGCGGGCGACGACGACTGGACCACGCTCGGCACGAGCGACACGGGCACGCCGCGCGTCTTCCACACCACGTCGGGCCTCGCCGCGGGCTCGCTCGTCGAGTACCGCGCGGTCGTCGTCGACGCGAGCGGCAACACGTCGGTGACCAGCACGTACGCCACCGTCGGCGAGGGATACGGCGGCGGCACACCCGTCGAGGCCGACGCGGCCAGCGTGGTCACCGTGCCCGGCGACCACAACAGCGAGATGGGCTGCGCCGCGGACTGGCAGCCGACCTGCCCGGACGCCGAGCTCACCCTGCAGCCGAACGGCCTGTACTCGGGCTCGTTCTCGCTGCCCGTCGGCACGTACCAGTACAAGGTCGCGATCGGCGCCGCGTTCCACGAGGCCGCGGGCGACGAGAACGGTGGCTGGTACGAGAACTACGGCGCCGACGGCGTCAAGAACTCGGCCTCGGGCAACATCAGCTACAAGGTGACCGACGCCGACAAGCCGGTGACCTTCTGGTACGACCCGAACACCCACCGCGTCACCAACGACGCCGCGGGCGCGGTCTACACCGTGGCCGGCAGCTTCCAGAGCGAGCTCGGCTGCACGTCCGACTGGAACCCGACCTGCCTGACGGGCCTGCTCGCCGACGCCGACGGCGACGGCACGTGGACCTACACGACCTCGGCGATCCCGGCGGGCAGCTACGAGGCCAAGGCCATCCGTGGCTTCAGCTGGGACACCAGCTACGGCACCGCGTCGGGCGGCAACGTCGCGTTCTCCGTCACCGCTGAGACCCCGACGGTCACGTTCAGCCTCGACACCGCGTCGGGCGTCCTGAGCATCGACGCCGGCGAGCCGCCGACGGACCCGGGCAGCGGCGGTGACCTGCTCGTCAGCGTCCCGGGCAGCCACAACAGCGAGATGGGCTGCGCGGCCGACTGGGCTCCCGACTGCACGGACGCGGTGCTCACGAAGCAGCCCGGCGGCGTCTACGCGGGAACCTTCACGCTGCCCGCGGGCGACTACGAGTACAAGGTTGCGATCGGCGGCTCGTGGGACGAGAACTACGGGGCCGGGGGAGTGCGGGGCGGCGACAACGTCCCGTACTCGCTGACCAAGCAGACCGACGTGACCTTCGTCTACGACCCGGTCACGCACGCGTTCGCCAACAACGCCGCCGGCCCGCTCTACACGCTCGCCGGTAGCTTCCAGTCCGAGCTCGGCTGCCCCGGCGACTGGCAGCCCGAGTGCCTGGCCGCGTGGTTGCAGGACCCCGACGGCGACGGCACCTACACGTTCGCGACGACGAAGCTCCCGACCGGCTCCTACGAGGTCAAGACGACCGCGGGCAGCTGGGACGACAACTGGGGCGCCGACGGCGTCGCGGGCGGAGCGAACATCCCGTTCTCGGCGACCGAGGGCAAGCAGGTCCTGTTCTCGTTCGACTCGGCGACGCACGTCCTGACCGTCACCGTGGCCGACCCGCCGCTGCCGGGCACGGGGCAGCAGCGGGCGCACTGGGTCACGCGCGACACCCTGGCCTGGCCGCGCAACCTGCTCCCCGAGGGAGCCGACCCGGCCGACCTGGCGTGGGACCTCTACACGGCGCCGACGGGTGGCCTCACGCTGGCCGACGGGACCGTCTCCGGCGGCGACGCGCACGCGCTGACGTACGACCCGGCGGGGCTCCCGGCGTCCGTGACCGACGAGTACCCGGCGCTGACGGGCTACGTCGCTCTGCACCTCGCCGACGCCGACGACGCCGCCGACCTGCTCACGGGCCAGCTCGCCGTGCTGCAGCGCGGCGACGACGGCCCGTCGGCGTGGACCGGCGTGCAGGTGCCCGGTGTCATCGACGACCTGTACGCCACCGCGTCGGACGCCGACCTGGGCCTCGCCTGGGACGGCAGCACGCCGACGTTCGCGCTGTGGGCGCCGACGGCCAAGGCGGTCGACCTCCTGGTGTGGGCCGACGGCCCGGCCGCCGAGCCGAGCCGCGTGCCGGCCGAGCGCTCGGCCGACGGCGTCTGGCGCGTGCGGGGTGAGGCGGGCTGGAAGAACGCGGCGTACCGCTACGACGTCTCGGTGTACGTGCCCTCGGCCGACGAGGTCGAGCACAACGTCGTGACGGACCCGTACTCGGTCGCGCTCACGACGAACTCGGCGTACTCCGTGGTCGTGGATCTCGACGACCCGGCCACCAAGCCCGGCGTCTGGGCGGACACGCCCGCGCCGGTCGTCGAGAAGGCCGTCGACCGCAGCATCTACGAGCTGCACGTGCGGGACTTCTCGATCAAGGACACGACGGTCCCCGCCGACGAGCGCGGCACGTACCTCGCCTTCGCGCGGGACAGCGCCGGCACGAGGCACCTGCGCGAGCTCGCGCAGGCGGGCCTGAACACCGTCCACCTGCTGCCGACCTTCGACATCGCGACCATCGCCGAGGACAAGGCGGCGCAGGCGACGCCGAGCTGTGACCTGTCGTCGTACGGCCCGGCCGCCACCGAGCAGCAGGCCTGCGTCGCGGCCACGGCCGATGCCGACGGCTTCAACTGGGGCTACGACCCGTTCCACTTCCTCGCGCCCGAGGGCTCGTACGCGGTGCACCCGGACGGGGCCTCCCGCGTGAGCGAGTTCCGCACGATGGTCGGTGCGCTGCACGCGACCGGGCTGCAGGTGGTCCTCGACGAGGTGTTCAACCACACCTCGGCCTCGGGCCAGGCGGACACGTCCGTGCTCGACAAGGTGGTGCCCGGCTACTACCACCGCCTGAACGCGTCGGGCACGGTCGAGACCAGCACGTGCTGCCAGAACATGGCGACCGAGCACGCGCTCGCGGGCAAGCTCATGGTCGACGCGGTGGTGCTGTGGGCCAAGGAGTACAAGGTCGACGGCTTCCGGTTCGACCTCATGGGTCACCACTCGAAGCAGAACCTGCTCGACGTCCGCGCCGCGCTCGACAAGCTGACGCTCGCCAAGGACGGCGTCGACGGGAAGAAGATCTACCTGTACGGCGAGGGCTGGAACTTCGGCGAGGTCGCCGACGACGCGCTGTTCACCCAGGCGCGCCAGGGCAACCTCGGCGGCACGGGCATCGGCACGTTCAGCGACCGGCTCCGCGACGCCGTGCGCGGCGGGGGACCGTTCGACGCCAACCCGCGCATCCAGGGCTTCGGCTCGGGCGGGTACACGGACCCGAACGGCGACGACGTCAACGGCACGAGCGCCGAGCAGCTCGCCCGCGCGCAGCACGACGCCGACCTGGTGCGGCTCGGGCTGGCAGGCAACCTGCGGGACTACTCGTTCACGACGAGCGACGGGCAGACCCGCAAGGGTAGCGAGATCGACTACAACGGGCAGCCGGCGGGTTATGCCGACGAGCCCGACGAGGTCATCACGTACGTCGACGCGCACGACAACGAGACCCTGTGGGACTCCCTGACGATGAAGCTGCCGCAGGCGACGTCGATGAGCGACCGCATCCGCATGAACACGTTGTCGCTCGCGACGACCGCGCTCGCGCAGACGCCGTCGTTCTGGCACGCGGGCGCCGACATGCTGCGCAGCAAGTCGCTCGACCGCAACAGCTACAACTCCGGCGACTGGTTCAACGCGATCGACTGGACGGGGGCCGACAACGGCTTCGGGCACGGTCTGCCGCCCGCGGCTGACAACGAGGCGAAGTGGCCGTTCCAGAAGCCGCTCCTCGAGGACCCGTCGCTCAAGCCGACCGCCGCGCAGGTCGCGACCGCGTCCGACCAGGCCCAGGACCTGCTGCGCCTGCGCACGTCGTCCCGGCTGTTCCGGCTCGGGAGCGCCCAGGCCATCGAGCAGAAGGTGACGTTCCCGGGCAGTGGCGCGGACGCGACACCCGGCGTGATCGTCATGAGCATCGACGACACGGTCGGCGCGGACGCCGACCCCGCGCTCGACGGTGCGCTCGTGGTCTTCAACGCAGGCACGACCGCCGTCACGCAGCGGGTCGGGGCCCTCGCGGGTCGCGACTTCGCGCTCTCGCAGGTCCAGGCAGACGGTGACGACGACGTGGTCAAGGCGACGACGTGGGACCCGGCGACCGGTGATGTGAGCGTGCCGGCCCGGACGGTCGCGGTGCTCGTCGAGAAGCAGGACGACGGCCCGGACCCGACGCCCACGGCCACGCCGACGCCGACCGCGTCGCCGACGGTCACGCCGACGCCGACGCCGACGCCGACGCACACGCCGAAGCCCACGCACACGCCGAAGCCCACGCACACGCCGAAGCCGACGCACACGCCGAAGCCGACGCACACGCCGAAGCCCTCGCACACGCCGAAGCCGACCCCGACGGCGACGCACGGCCCGGGCCACCCGCACCTCAAGCTCTCCG
>JBCECL010000071.1:0-9630 GCA_039207135.1 Brevundimonas sp. | reverse complement strand
AAGCCGACCCCGACGGCGACGCACGGCCCGGGCCACCCGCACCTCAAGCTCTCCGCGGGAACGGTCAAGGCGGGCGGCACCGTGCACGTCAAGGGCTCGGGCTTCACGCCGGGCGAGCGGGTCCAGGTGTGGCTGCACTCGGAGCCGGTGCTGCTCGTCGCGCGGGACGCGAGCGCGAGCGGTGAGGTCGACGTGACGGCGACCGTGCCGGTCGAGACCCCGGTCGGTGAGCACACGCTCATCGTCACCGGGCTCACCTCCGAGCTCAGCGCCCAGGCGCCGCTGGTGGTGGTCGCTGCGGACGATCCCGGCCCACTGGGGGCGACGGGCTTCGACGCGAGCCTCGCCGTCGTGGCGGCGCTGGCGCTGCTCACGGCTGGCGCGGTGCTGACCGTGGCGACGAGGCGACGTCGCCACGGGGACGGCGCCTGACGAAGGCGCCGCCGCGGCCCGCCGTCCGCCCGACCCGAGCTGCGCGGGTCGAGCGGGCGGTGGGCCGTTCCGTGCCCGCGGCGCACACCCGCGGGGAACGGATCCATGCGTTCGCGTGTCCCCGTACGAGCCGCGTGTCCCCGGACGACCGGACGCACGAACGCCGAAGGGCGCCGAGCCCCCGCAGTGGGGTCGGCGCCCTCCGGCGTCGCGGTGGTTCGGGCCTCAGCCCTTGACGGAACCCGACATGAGTCCACCGACGAAGTACTTGCCGAGGATCGCGTACACGACGAGCGTGGGCAGCGAGGCGAGCAGTGCACCCGACATCGAGACCCCGTAGTCCTGCAGCATCGAGCCGTTGGCAAGGTTGTTCAGAGCGATCGTGACCGGCCCGTTCCGGCTCGACGAGAAGAAGGTCGCGAACAGGAAGTCGTTCCACGCCGACGTGAACTGCCAGATGAGCACCACGACGAACGACGGGACCGAGATCGGGAGAACGACCGACCAGTAGGTGCGGAGCATCCCTGCGCCGTCGACGCGCGAGGCCTCGATGAGCTCGGTCGGGATCGACATGTAGTAGTTGCGGAAGATCAGCGTGGTGATGGGCAGCCCGTAGATCACGTGCAGGACGATCAACGAAGGCACGCCGGCCGGGATGCCTACGTTGAGCATCACCTTCGTCAGCGGGATCATCACCGCCTGGTAGGGGATGAACAACCCGAACAGGATGAGCGTGAACACGATGTCGGCGCCCCTGAAGCGCCAGCGTGCGAGCACGAAGCCGTTCATCGAGCCGAGCAGCGAGGAGATGATCGCCGCCGGGACGACCATCGTCACGGTCCGCCAGAGGGAGGGGGACAGCGTCGTCCACGCCTCCGACCAGTTCTCGGTCACCCAGGCCTGCGGGAGGTTCCACGCACGCGTCGGGCTCGCGTCGGCGCCGTTCTTGAAGCTCGTGATCACGAGCACGTAGACGGGGATGAGCACGAGGATCACGAAGAACAGCAGGACCGCGTACTTCAGGCCTCTGCCCCAGGTGAACGTGTCGCGACCGCCTGTGCCGCCTCCGCCGATGGAGGACGCCTTGGTCGGGATCGAGAGGGTCTCCGTTGCGGCGGTCATGCGCGCTTCTCCGCCCGCGAGATGTGGATGAGGTAGGGGATGATCAGCACGGCGACGATGACCAGCAGGATCGCGCCGACGGCCGCCGAGTTCGCGTAGTCGTACGTGGACTTGAGCACGTACATGTCGACCGCGGGAACCTTGGTCTGGTAGTTCGACGGCTTCGAGATGGACATGATCAGGTCGAACGCCTTGAGCGACATGTGGCCGACGATGATCACGGCCGACAGCGCCACCGGCGAGAGCTGCGGGAAGATGACGTGGCGGTACATCTGCCAGTTGCTCGCACCGTCGATCTGCGACGCCTCACGCAGCTCTTCCGGCACGCCGCGGAAGCCGGCGAGGAACAACGCCATCACGTAGCCCGAGAGCTGCCAGATGGCGGGGATCGCGATGGCCGTGATGCCCCAGTTCACGTTGTTCCACCAGTTGTTCTGGAGGAAGCCGAGGCCGACCATCTGGAAGAGGCGGTTGAGACCCGAGGCCTGCTCGCCCTGGTTCGAGTTGAGCAACCACCGCCACACGACGCCCGAGGCGACGAACGAGACGGCCATCGGGAACAGGTAGATCGAGCGGAACCAACCCTCGAAGCGCACGGGGCGGTCGAGGAGCCACGCCCAGAGGAACCCGAACAGCATCGTGCCGAGGATGAACACCACGGTGTAGAGCACGAGGTTGCGCAGCGAGTGCTGGAAGTCGGGGTCGGTGAGCAGATCACCGTAGTTCGCGAGCCAGACGTGCGACGTCGGTGCCTGACCGGTCGACTGGGCGGCTGTGTGCATGTCCGTCGTCGAGGTGTTGAAGTTGACGGCGAGGAGGCCGTAGACGAAGACGGCCAGCAGGATGAGCGACGGAGAGATCAGTAGCAGGGGAGGTCCCCAGCGGCGCAGGTTGCGGGGCATGGTGGTTCCTAGCGGTGCGATGGGCGGGTGCGCGGACGACGCAGGTGCGGCTGGGTGACGGTCCCGCTCCCAGCCGTGCTGGGAGCGGGACCGTCACCGGGTCAGACGACTACCGTCACTTGCCTGCCGCGGCGACAAGGTCCTTCTGGAACTGCGCGAGGTCGGTCGCACCGGTGGTGAACTTGCTGGTGGCGTCCGTGATCGCGGTCAGGACCGTGATCGGCGCAGCCGCACCGTGAGCCAGCGAGGACACGATGGTGTCCTTGCCGAACGAGTCGATGGCCGTCTGCTGGTAGGCACCGAACTCCGACTTGTCGATGTCGTTGCGGGCGGGGATGGAGCCCTTCGCCTTGTTGAACGCGAGCTGCCCGTCCTTCGAGCTGATCGTGTCGAGCCAGTTCTTCGTCCCGCCCGGGTGCTTGGCGCCGACGGGGAGCGTGAAGGAGTCCGCGAGGAAGTCGAACACGCCGTCGGTGCCGGGGACCGGGAAGTAGATGTAGTCCGCAGGAGCGACCTTCTTGGCCTCCTGGAACGCCGCCTCGGCCCAGTCGCCCATGACGTTGAAGCCGGCGGTGCCGTCGATGACCTGAGCCGTGGCGTCGCCCCAGTCCAGACCGGCACGGTCCTCGTTCGTGTAGCTCATGAGCTTCTCGAAGTCGGTGAGCGCCTTGGTGACGTCGGCACCGCTCCAGTCGGTCTTCCCGTCCCACAGGCCGTTGTAGCCCTCAGCACCGAGGTCCGAGATCAGCACGGTCTCGAGCAGCTGGACCTGGGTCCACGGAGCCGCGACCGAGAGCGCGGTCTTGCCCTTGGCCTTGACGGCGTCGAGGGCCGGGAACCAGTCCGCGATGGTCGCGTACTTCGCGTTGGGGTCGAGGCCGGCGTCCTTCAGGACGGCCGGGTTGGCCCACACCACGTTGGCGCGGTGGATGTTCGACGGCACCGAGTAGATCTTGCCGTCGACCGTCAGGCGGGCGATCAGGTCCTTCGGGAACACGTCGGTGAGCTTGAACTCGGAGTACAGGTTCGAGACGTCCTGCAGCTGGCCGGCGGCGATGTAGTCCGTCAGCTCGGCGCCAGCGTGGGCCTGGAACGTGTCCGGCGGGTCGCCGGCCTGCAGACGGGTCTGCAGCAGGTCCTTGGCGGCCTGGCCGGCACCACCGGCGACGGCACCGTTGACGAACTTCGTCTCGGGGTGCTGCTCGCCGAAGACCTTGACGAGGGCGTCGAGGCCCGTCTTCTCGGAACCACTGGCCCACCAGGTGAAGACCTCGACCTGGGAGGCGTCGCCGGTCCCGGATGCCCCGGGGTCGTCGGACTTGGGGTCGTCCGAACCGCAGGCCGAGAGCAGCAGAGTGCTTGCGGCCAGCCCGGCCGTCACGGCCAGGAGGGTACGTCGTGTGCGCATGATGCTCCTACGTCGTCGTCGTTGATCGCTACGAAGCTTGCGGCCCGTGCACCGCGTGCGACTGCGGTGCAGGGGGATGGTGCGGATCGAAGGGCGACTGTGCCCAGCGGTCCGAACGCTGCACAGCAAAGCGGGATGCTGGGCTTGAGGTCAAGAAGTGAAGCCAGGTTTGATCAAATCGTGATCTTCGATTCACCCGACAGAGGCAAGATGTCTGCGTTGCGACAAATTGCCTGATCGGAAGCTGTGTCAGCGTGGACACGCTCCCACATGCGGCTCGGCGCGGGTGGGACCTCGGCGTGGACACGTCAACGTTGTCTTTTTGGGGGAGTTCCGTCTGTCACCCGCGGATCCCCGTGTGATGCCCGTCTCGAGGCCAAACGGCCATGTATTGTGCGCGCGTGGGCGAAGACCGGGTCACTCCGGGCTCTCAAACTTCACTCCGTGAAGCCAACAGAGCGCGGATCGTCAACGCCGTCCAGCAACGAGGCTCGCTAACGCAGGTCGAGCTGGCCGGCGTCACAGGGCTGTCCCCAGCCACCGTCTCGAACATCGTCAACGAGCTGACGACGTCGGGTGTCCTGCACACCGCGCCGACCACGCGAAGCGGGCGCCGGGCCCAGCAGGTGACGCTCGCACGCAACCTCGGACTCGTCGCCGGCCTGCACTTCGGCACGCGCAGCCTTCGGGTCGCCCTGTCGGACGTCGCGCACCGCATCGTCGCCGAGCAACGCCTTCCGCTGCCGCCGGACCACCGGGCGGACGCCGGGCTGGAGCGCGGCGCGATGCTCACCGCCGAGATGGTCGCGTCGGTCGGCGCCACGATGAGCGAGGTGCTGGCCGTCGGCGTCGGGGTGCCGGCGCCGGTCGACGTCCGCACGGGTCAGGTCTCGACGCGTGGTCTGCTGCGCGGGTGGGACGGCGCAGCCGTCCCGGAGCTCCTCGGCCGCCGACTGGGCGTGCCCGTCTACGTCGACAACGACGCGAACCTCGGTGCGCTCTCCGAGGAGCGACTGGGCGCGGCGCGCGGCCGCAGGAACGTCGTCTACCTGCGTGTCTCGCACGGTGTCGGCGGAGGGCTCGTGCTCAACGGCGAGCTCTACCGGGGACGCGTCGGTGCGGCAGGCGAGGTCGGGCACGTGACGATCGACGACAACGGCACCGTGTGCCGGTGCGGCAACCGCGGGTGCCTCGAGACGTTCGTCGGTGCGGCGGCGATCCTCGAGACGCTGCGACCGAGCCACGGCCACCTCACGCTCCGCGACGTCATCACGCGCGCCGAGCAGGGGGATCCCGGTTGTCGGCGTGTGCTCAGCGACGCGGGGCGGCATCTCGGCGTCGCCACGGCAAGCGTCTGCAACCTCATCGACCCGGAGATCGTCGTCGTGGGTGGACAGCTCGCCGAGGCGGGCGAGATGTTGCTCGGCCCGCTGCGCGCCACGGTCATGGAGCGCACGATCCCGAGCACGAGCGGCCCGGTCGAGGTGGTGCAGGGCGACCTCGGTGCGAGCGCCGAGGTCCGGGGCGCGCTGGCCGTCGCGCTCGACAACGTCAGCATCAACGCCGGGGTGGTGGTGTCGTGAGGCGCCTGCGCGTCCGCCTCGCGGCCTTCGCCGCGATCCTGCTCCTGCTCGCAGCATGCAGCCACGCTCCCGCGAGCCCACAGCCCTCGGACTCGACGATCGCCCTGCTCCTGCCGGAGTCGAAGGCTGCGCGGTACGAGGGCGTGGACCGGCCGTCCTTCGAGGAGACCGTCGCCCGCCGGTGCCCGGACTGTCAGGTGCTGTACGCGAACGCGGACCAGGATGCCGCCCGACAGCTGCAGCAGGCGGAGTCTGTGCTCACGCAGGGCGCGGGCGTCATCGTGCTCGACGCCGTCGACGCGACCGCCGCGATCACGATCGTCCAGAAGGCGGCCGCGCGAGGGGTCCCCGTGATCGCCTACGACCGGTTCATCGCCAATGCGCCGTTGAGCTACTTCGTCGGCGTCGACGCCGCGCGTGTCGGGCGGTTGCAGGGCGAAGCGCTCGTCGCGGCAGTGACGGCCAAGCGGAAGCACTCAGGCGGTGCCGGCGACGGGATCCTCGTCGTGAACGGCTCGCCGACGGACCCGAACTCCGCACGTCTCAAGCTCGGCCTCGCGGCCGCGCTGGTCGCGACGCCGGTCGAGGTGCTCGCGAGCTACGAGACGCCTGACTGGAGCCCCGACAAGGCCCAGGCGTGGGTGAGTGACCAGCTGACCCAGTTCGGCTCCCGTGTCGAGGGCATCTACGCCGGGAACGACGGCGAGGCGGGCGGCGCGATCTCGGCCATGATCGCCGCCGGGTTTGACCCCGTCGCTCCGGTGACCGGCCAGGACGCCGAGCTCGCGGCGATCCAGCGCATCGTGTCAGGAACGCAGCTCATGACCGTCTACCGGTCGATCGCGGAGCAGGCGCGGACGGCTGCCGAGCTCGCCGTTCGCGTCGTGCACGGCGAGCCGCCCACCGTGCTCGCAAACGTGGAGGGCGTTCCCGCGCTGTTCCTCGGACCGGTCAGCGTTGACATCAGTAATGTTCGCCGCGTCATCGTCGATGGCGGCGTGTTCACCACCGAGGAGATCTGCGTGGAGCCCTACACCGAGGCCTGCGTGCGGACCGGGCTGATCAAGGCTCCCGTCCGATGAACGACGTCACGCCCACGCGCGCGCCGATGATCTCCCTGCGCGGGGTCTCGAAGAGCTTCGGTGCTGCGCGCGCCCTGCTCGACATCGACCTGGACGTGTACGCGCACGAGGTCGTCGCCGTCGTCGGTGACACCGGCGCGGGCAAGTCGACGCTCGTGGGTGTGCTCTCGGGCGCGCTCCAGCCCGACGAGGGGCGCGTCCTGGTCGACGAGGTGCCCGTGGCGCTTCCCGACCCCGCGTCGGCCCGCGCGCTCGGCATCGCCGCCGTGTTCCAGGACCTGGCCCTGTGCGCCAACCTCGACGTGGTCGAGAACCTGTTCCTGGGCCAGGAGGTGGTGCGCGGATCGCTGCTCGACGAGGTGGCGATGGAGAAGGAGGCGTGGAAGCTCCTCAACCAGCTCGCGGCCCGCGTGCCGTCCGTGCGCATCCCCGTCGCGGCGCTCTCCGGCGGCCAGCGCCGCGCCGTCGCGATCGCGCGCTCGCTGCTCGGCGAGCCCCGTGTGATCCTCCTCGACGAACCGACCGCGTCGCTCGGGCTGACCCAGATCGCGGAGTTCCTCACGCTCGTCGAACGGCTCCGGGCTCGGGGGCACGCGGTGCTCATCACGAGCCACTCCCTGTCGGACCTGCAGGCGGTCGCGGACCGCATCGTGGTGCTGCGCCTGGGGCGCACCAACGGTGAGTTCGACGCCGACCGCGTGACCTACGAGGACCTGCTGGCCGCCATGACGGGGGTGTCGCGATGAACGAGCGCGCCAACGAGTCGCCTGCCGCCCTCACGCGCACCAACCGCGACGTGTGGCGACGGCTGCGCACCGGCGAGATCAGCGCGCTGCCGATCACGGCCGTGCTGCTCCTGATCTGGCTCGTGTTCCAGTCGCTCAACAGCGCGTTCCTGTCCAGCGACAACCTCGTGAACCTGATGCAGCAGTCCGCTGCGACGGGCGTGATCGCGCTCGGCGCGGTCCTGACCCTCCATCTGGGCCAGATCGACCTCTCCGTCGGCGCGGTCTCGGGGCTGGCCGCCGCCATCGTCGCGGTCGGGTCGGTGCGCTGGGGTTGGCCGATGATCGTCGCGGTGCTCGTCGCGCTCGCAGCCGGGGTGCTCGTCGGCCTGCTGTACGGCGCCGTGCACACACGCCTCGGCGTCCCCAGCTTCGTGTTCACGCTCGCCGGGCTGCTCGTCGTCGGCGGGCTGCAGCTGCGCGTGCTCGGCGACACCGGCTCGGTCAACCTGCCGTTCGAGTCGTGGCTCGTACGGTTCTGCCAGACGAGCTTCATCCCCGCGGCGGTCTCGTGGCTGATCGTCGCGGTCGTCGTCCTGTTCTTCGCGTTGGTGAAGCTGCGAGACCGTGCGCGCCGCCTGGCGGCCGAGCTGTCGGCGCCGTCGCTCGCCTCGGTGCTGGGTGCGACGCTCCTGCTCGCGGCGGTCCTGGCCGGCGCCGTCGCCTACCTCGGCACGAACCGCGGTGTCGGGTCGGTGTTCGCGCTGTTCGTCGGCCTCGTCGTGCTGACGGACGTCGCGCTGCGGCGCATGCGCTGGGGCCGGTACGTGCGCGCGGTGGGCGGCGACCTGCAGGCCGCCCGGCGTGCCGGTGTCCCCGTGCGCCGCGTGCTCATCACGGTCTTCGTGGCCGGTTCGACGCTCGCGGCGCTCGGCGGCGTCCTCGCCGCCGGCAGGCTCGCCGCCGCGAACCAGGCATCCGGCGCGGTCGACGTCACGCTGACCGCCGTGGCAGCCGCGGTCATCGGCGGGACCAGCATGTACGGCGGGCGCGGCTCGGCGTGGTCCGCACTGCTCGGGATCCTGATCATCCAGTCGATCTCGACCGGGTTGACGCTGCTCAACCAGGACCAGTCGGTGCGGTTCGTCGTGACCGGCCTCGTGCTGGGGATCGCCGTGCTCATCGACGCGCTGCAGCGCCGCGCGCGTCAGGAGTAGCTGTCAGGAGCGGCCCGGCCGCGTACGCGCGGTGCCGGCTCCCCAGGCGGGAGCCGGCACCGCACCGCGCTCAGGCGACGAGCTCGTCGAGGCGCTCGTAGCCGACCTTGACGCCGCCCTCCATCCCGCTCGCGACCATGCCGTCGCGGGCCTCGAGGGTGGGGTAGACGGAGTGGATCACGATCCGGGTGCGATCGCCGCCGAGGTCCTCGAACGTGATGCTCTCGATCGCGACGACGTCCGGGACGCCGCCGTACTCGAACGTCTGGATCGCGAACTCCTGGTCGCGGACGGTGTGGAACATGCCGCGGAAGGCGTGCTCCGAGCCGTCGGGGGCGGTGCTGACGTAGCTCCAGCGGCCGCCCGAGACGAAGTCCCACTCGCTGATGTCCATGTCGAGCTCGCGCGGGCCCATCCACTGCGCCACGAGCTCGGGCTTGGCGTGGGCCTCGAAGACGCGCGCCACGGGGGCGTCGAACTCGCGGGTGATGTCGATGAAGGGCACGCCAACCGGCGCGTCCACGTGCAGTGCGTTGCTCATGATTCGTCCTCCTGGGTTCGTGCTGGTGCTGGTGCTGGTGCTGGATCTGGTGCTGAGAGCAGCGCGTCGAGGCTCCGGTAGCTCTGCTCGTGGACCAGCCGGTAGCGGTCGATCCACGCCGTGAGCTCCTCGAGGGCGCCGGGGTTGAGGTGCACCGGCCGGCGCTGCGCGTCACGCGTGCGCGTGACCAGCCCCGCCTGCTCGAGCACCTGGATGTGCCGGGAGACCGCCTGCAGCGAGATCGCGAAGGGTGCCGCGAGCTCGTTCACGGTGGCCGGGCCGCGGCTCAGCCGTGCGACGATCCGGCGCCGGACGGGGTCGCCGAGCGCGACGAACGCACGGTCGAGCCTGTCGTCGGAGGTCGGATCGGGAAGCACGTTCTCTACCTATCTGTTGATCAACGGATCTGTTGAATACGAAGTTACGACGAGAACTGAGCCCCGTCAAGGGGTCTCAGCGGAAGACGATCGTGCGGTGCCCGTCGAGCAGCACGCGGTGCTCCGCGTGCCAGCGCACGGCGCGTGCGAGCGCTCGCCGCTCGACGTCCTGGCCCAGCGCGACCAGGTCCTCCACGGCGCGGGAGTGGTCCACGCGCTCGACGTCCTGCTCGATGATCGG
>JBCECL010000070.1:0-20082 GCA_039207135.1 Brevundimonas sp. | reverse complement strand
GCGAGACGGAAGCCCCGCCCGCTGTCGTCGACGCACGTCGCCCCGTTCGTGGCGCTCGAGCACGTGTACTCGCCGACCGTCACCGACCCGCCGTAGCTGAGCGTCTGCACGTCGGGGCTCGGCGTGCTCACCCTGGGCGCGCGTCCGTGCTCGCACACGAACCCCACGTAGCGCTGCGTCAGGACCGCGACGTGCCCGGTCCTCCCCGTGCAGCCGGGCACGGCCGGCGGGTCGTACGTGATGCTGGCGATCGTGCACTTGGCACCGTTCACCGAGACCACGCACGCGATGTTCCCCGACGGCAGGCGCAGCCTGACGGGCTCCACACCCGACGCCGCCGGGGAGGCGGGACCCGCCGTCGGGCTCGTCGCGGCGACGGACGGCGTGCTCGGGGAGCCCCCGCTGGTCACGACCACGACGAGCACGAGCAGCACGGTCACGAGCACCACATCCACCGCCAGCCAGGCGCGGATGCTGCGCGTCACGTTCATGTCTGCTCCCGTGTGGTCCCGTTCGACGGACAGGATCACACGGGACGAACCGGACGGACCAACGGGCAGGTCAGAACTGCGGACCCGCGGTGCGGGTGCGCTTGAGCTCGTAGAAGCCGGGCACGCGGGTGAGCGCGACGAGGCCGTCGAACAGCTGCAGGGCCGCCTCGCCCGTGGGCGCGGGGGTCACGACGGGCCCGAAGTAGCCGACGCCGTCGATCGCGACGACCGGGGTGCCGACGTCCTGGCCCACGAGGTCGATGCCGCTCTTATGCGATGCGCGCAGCAGGTCGTCCACCTCGTCGGTGTCCCCCACCGCGGCCAGCGATGCCGGGAGGCCGACCTCGTCGAGAGACTCCGCGATGACCGCGGCGATGTCCTTGCGGCCGCCCGGGTGGATGCGCGTGCCCATGGCGTCGTACAGCTGCTTGACGACCTTCTCGCCGTGGTCGCGCTCGGCGGCGATGATCACGCGGACCGCCGCCCAAGCGGTGTCCATGAGCTCGCGGTACCGCTGCGGGAGGTCGTCGCGCCCCTCGTTGAGCACGGCCAGGCTCATCACGTGCCAGCGGAGGTCGATCTCGCGGTGGGTCGCCACCTCGTCGATCCAGCGCGACGTCATCCACGCCCACGGGCAGGCAGGGTCGAACCAGAAGTCGACGACGGGGACGGTGGTGAGCTCGGCGTTCTCGGACACAGCGGACCTCCTGCGTGGTGGACGGGAATCGCCTGCAGTCTCACCCGCGCGCGGCAGCGAACGCACGTCGGGTCCACCAGGTGTCCACGTGGGATGATCGGCGGCGGCCACCAGCCACGTCCCGCACAGCTCGAAGGAGAACCCGCGTGCCCGCTGAGAACCTGACCCGCGCCGAGGCCCGAGAGCGCGCCGCGCTCGTCGCGACCGAGTCGTACGAGGTGACGCTCGACCTCACGACGGGGCCCACGACGTTCACGTCGAGGACCGTGCTGCGCTTCGGCGCCGAGCCGGGATCGAGCACCTTCGTCGACCTCATCGCCCCGACGGTGCACGAGGTCACGCTGAACGGGCGCGCGCTCGACGTCGACGCCGTGTTCGCGGACTCGCGGATCGCGCTGGACGGCCTGGAGGCCACGAACGAGCTCGTCGTGCTCGCGGACTGCGCGTACATGAACACGGGCGAGGGTCTGCACCGCTTCGTCGACCCGGTCGACGACGAGGTCTACCTGTACTCGCAGTTCGAGGTCGCCGACTCCCGTCGCATGTTCGCCGTGTTCGAGCAGCCCGACCTCAAGGCGACGTTCGCGTTCACCGTCACGGCCCCGGCGCACTGGGTCGTCGTGTCGAACTACCCGCAGGTGGGCGACGCGGTTCGGGTCGAGGGCGGCGTGAACCGCAACGGCGGTGTCGACGAGGGCACCGCGGTGTGGACGTTCGAGACCACGCCCCGCCTCTCGTCGTACGTCACGGCGATCGTCGCCGGGCCGTACCACCACGAGCACAGCTCGCTGACCAGCAGCGACGGCCGCGAGATCCCGCTCGGCGTGTACTGCCGCGGCTCGCTCGCCGAGCACCTGGACACCGACAACATCCTCGACATCACGCGCGCCGGGTTCGAGTTCTACGAGGAGAAGTTCGCCGCGCCGTACCCGTTCGCGAAGTACGACCAGCTCTTCGTGCCCGAGTTCAACGCGGGCGCGATGGAGAACGCGGGCGCGGTCACCTTCCTGGAGTCCTACGTCTTCCGCTCCAAGGTCCCCGAGGCGACCGTCGAGCGTCGCGCGGTGACGATCCTGCACGAGCTCGCGCACATGTGGTTCGGCGACCTCGTGACGATGCGCTGGTGGGACGACCTGTGGCTCAACGAGTCCTTCGCGGAGTACGCGTCCACGCTCGCGACGGCCGAGGCCACACGCTGGACGAGCGCCTGGACCACGTTCTCCTCGCTCGAGAAGAGCTGGGCCTACCGCCAGGACCAGCTGCCGTCGACGCACCCGATCGTCGCGGACATGCGCGACCTGCAGGACGTGGCCGTCAACTTCGACGGCATCACGTACGCCAAGGGCGCGAGCGTGCTCAAGCAGCTCGTCGCCTGGGTCGGGCAGGACAAGTTCTTCGAGGGCGTGCGCGCCTACTTCGCCAAGCACGCGTGGGGCAACACCGAGCTCCGCGACCTGCTGGCCGAGCTCGAGGCCACGTCGGGCCGTGAGCTCACGTCGTGGTCGGCGCTGTGGCTCGAGAAGGCCGGCGTCACGCTCCTGCGTCCGTCTATCGAGGTCGACGACGCGGGCGTCATCACGTCGTTCGCCGTGCTGCAGGAGGTGCCCGACGACTACCCCGTGCAGCGGCCGCACCGCCTCGCGATCGGCGGGTACGACCTCGTGGACGGCCGGCTGGCCCGCACGGTGCACGTCGAGCTCGACGTGGACGGCCCGCGCACCGAGGTGCCCGAGCTCGTGGGCGTCGCACGCCCCCTGCTGGTCCTCGTCAACGACGACGACCTCGCGTACGCCAAGATCCGCCTCGACGACGACTCTCTCGCTGCCGCGATCGAGCACCTCAGCCGCTTCGACGACTCGCTGCCGCGCACGCTCGTGTGGGCGGCCGCGTGGGACGCGACGCGCGACGGCGAGACGCCCGGCCGCGACTTCGTCGACCTCGTGCTCGGCAACATCGCGCACGAGACCGACTCGTCGGTCGTCCTGGTGCTGCTGCGCCAGCTCACGACGACGCTGGACCTGTACGTCGCGCCCGAGCACCGCGACGCGACCGACGTGGCCGCGGCGGACGCCCTGCTCGCGCTCGCCCGCTCCGCCGCCGCCGGCTCGGACACCCAGCTCCAGCTGCTCAAGGCGTTCGCCGGCCGCGCGACGACCGACGCCCACCTCGACGCGGTCGCCAACCTGCTCGACGGCCACGAGGTGCTCGACGGCCTGTCCATCGACACCGACCTGCGATGGGAGCTGCTGAGCTCGCTCGTCGCCGGTGGCCGCTCGGGCGAGACCGAGATCGCGGTGCAGCTCGCCGCGGACCCGACCGCGACCGGCCAGCGTGCCGCCGCCGCCGCGCGGGCCGCCGTGCCCACCGCCGCCGCCAAGGCCGCGGCGTGGAGCGCCGTGCTCGACGGCGACGACCTCGCCAACGCGATCCAGGGAGCAACGATCGGCGGGTTCGCCCGGGCGCACGACCGTGGCCTGCTCGTGCCCTACGTGGAGCCGTACTTCGCCGCGCTCGAGCAGGTCTGGGCCGACAAGACGCACGAGATGGCGCAGAACATCGTCGTCGGCCTGTACCCCACGGCGCTCGCCGACGACGACCGGGTCGACGTCATCGGCGCGACGGACGCCTGGCTCGAGGCGCACCCGGACGCGTCGGCCGCGCTGCGGCGCCTCGTCGTCGAGGCCCGCGACGGAGTCCGTCGCGCGCTCGCCGCACAGGCCGCGGACCGCCAGCGCGCGTGACCACACCCGCTGCGCCCGCTCCGGCGGGCGCAGCGGGGTCAGGTCGACTGGCCGGGGCTCAGGACGCGGAGTTCAGCACGGCCGCGAGAGACCGCAGCCGGGCGCTGGTGAACAGGTCGTCGAGGAGCACCAGCGCGCCCGAGGAGTCCGCGAGCGGGACCTTCCAGTTCGGGTACTCCTGGTCGGTTCCCGGCTGGTTCTGGGCGCGCCGCTCCCCGACCGCATCGGTGAGCGCGACGCCCAGCAGCACGGCGGGCGTCAGCATGACGTACCGGTGCAGCGCCTCGACGACCTCCCGCTCTGAGGGGTCGTCGCCGATCAGTCCGCGATCGCTCAGCGCGGCCAGCATCCGGTCGCGCTCGGCGTCCGCCGCCGCGCGCACGACCTGCACGGGCTCGGTCAGCAGGCCCAGCCGTTCCCGGATCGCGACGTGCTCGCCGGCCAGGTACCCGGCCGTCGGCGGCAGGTCGTGCGTCGTCACGGTCGCGAGCACGGCCTGGCGGTAGTCCTGCGGCGCGAGCGGGTTGCCGTGCATGTCGTGCTCGAACCACAGCACCGACGTCCCGAGGATGCCGCGCGTCGTGAGGTAGTCACGCACCCACGGCTCGACCACGCCGAGGTCCTCGCCGATGACGAGCGCGCCCGCGCGCTGCGCCTCGAGCGCGAGGATGCCGATGAGCGCCTCGTGGTCGTAGCGGACGTACGCGCCCTCGCCGGGCTCCGCGCCCAACGGGACCCACCACAGCCGGAACAGGCCGATCACGTGGTCGATCCGGATCGCGCCGGCGTGCCGCAGCACGGTCCGGAGCATGTCCCGGTACGGCCGGTAGCCGGCTCGGGCGAGCTCGGTCGGGTGCCACGGCGGCTGCGACCAGTTCTGGCCCTGCTGGTTGTACATGTCGGGCGGCGCCCCGACCGTCGCACCTCGGACCAGCACGTCGCCCAGAGCCCAGACGTCCGCGCCCACCGGGTGCACCCCGACGGCGAGGTCGTGCATGATCCCGAGCGCCATGCCGTTCTCGCGTGCGGTCCGTTGGGCCGTCGCGAGCTGCTCGTCCGCGACCCACTGCAACCAGCGGTGGAACGCGACGCGGTCGGCGAGCGCCTCGGCCTCGGCGGCGACCGCGTCGGACGCCGGGTCCGCGAGCTCGGGCGGGATCGACTCGAAGCCGTACTTCTCCGCGAGAGCGCTCCACAGCGCGAAGGTCTCGAGCCCCGCACCCTGCTCGGCGACGAAGGCGTCGAAGCTCGCCCTGCGCGCCGCCGTCAGCGGAGCCGCGAACACGACCTCCAGGGCCGCGCGCTTGGCCTCCCAGGCCGCGTCGCGGTCGATGGGACCGGGGTCGGTGTCGAAGGGCAGGACCGCCTCGGCGGCCCACTCGACGAGCGACCGGTCGGCCGAGGTCAGGTACGCCGCCTCGGGAACCGCCTCGGGGCGCACGTAGATCGGGTTGACGAACCGGCGCGACGTCGGCAGGTACGGCGACGGGGTCATGGGCGCGACGGGCTCGGCCGCGTGCAGCGGGTTGATGAGCACGAAGTCGGCCCCGTTGCTGCCCGCGAGGACGCCGAGGTCGGCCAGGTCGACGAGGTCGCCGACCCCCCACGAGCGCTGCGAGCGCACCGAGTAGAGCTGGGCCATCAGCCCCCACACGCGTCCGTCGCGGACCGCGGCCGGGAACTCGAGGCGGTCGGGGGTCACGACCAGGGTGGAGCGGGCGGCCGCGCTGGGCCCGTCGGCGTGCAGCTCGTGCCAGCCGAGCGGCAGGTCCGGCGGCACGGTGAACGTCGCGCGGCCGACGAGGCGGCCGTCGACCGTGCGCGGCGGGACGTACGCGTCGGTCTGCGTCAGGTCGCGGCGTCCGCCGCCGGCCTCGTCGTCCAGCTCGATCCACAGCGTGACCGGGTCGCCGTCGGTCACGTGCACGGGGACGTGCGCGGTGCGTCCGGCCCGGACGACGACCGTGGGCGGCAGGACGCGGCGCCACGGCGTGTCCTCGACGCTCGCGAGGGCGAGCTCGACGCGCTCGGGCGACGACGCGTCGACCCCCATCGCCTGCAGGACGCTGCGCAAGGTTCCCGCCGAGGCGGCCTTGAGCTCGCCGTGGAACCCCCAGTGGTCGGGCGCGACGCCGTGGGCCGCGGCTAGCCGCAGCAGGGCTTCGGTCGGAGCGTCCGTGTCGTCGGCCACGCACCGATCCTGCCAGAGGGTCAGGGCGATACGCAGGAGCAACGTCGTGCGTGGGATCTCACGGTCGAACACGACGACTGTCCGGCCGGTCCGTCGTAGCCTTGCGGACCATGACGGCAACCCCGCTGCGCACGTACCCGCCCGCCCCGCGACTGGCGCTCGTCGAGGACCTGCACGGTCACACCGTCGCCGACCCCTACCGGTGGCTCGAGGACGCCGCGGACGCGGGCACCGAGGCGTGGTCGGCGGCCCAGGACGCGCTGTACGCCGAGCACCGCGCGACCTACCCGAGCGAGCGCGGCGCCGCGCTCGACGCACGCCTGCGCGAGCTGCTCGGCGCAGGCTTCGTCGGGACGCCGGCCTGGCGCGGGGATCGCCGGTTCTTCTCGCGCCGCACCGGTGAGCAGGAACACGCCGTCGTCGTCGTGGCAGAGGGTGACGACGAGCGCGTGCTCATCGATCCCGTGGCGCTCGACCCGGCCGGCACCACGACGCTCGACGCGTGGCAGCCGTCCAAGGAGGGCGACCTGCTCGCGTACCAGGTGTCGTCGGGCGGCACCGAGGAGAGCGTGCTGCACGTGCTGGACGTCGCGACGGGCGAGCTCGTCGACGGGCCGATCGACCGCGCGCGCTACTCCCCGGTCGCCTGGCTGCCCGGCGGCGAGGCGTTCTACTACGTGCGGCGGCTCCCGCCCGAGCAGCTCCCCGACGACGAGCACCAGTACCACCGCCGCGTCTGGCTGCACCGCGTCGGCACGCCTGCCGAGTCCGACGTCGAGGTGTTCGGCGAGGGGCTCGACCACACGAACTACTACGGCGTGACGGTCTCGCGCGACGGCCGCTGGCTCATCGTCTCGGCCTCCGCCGGGACGGCACCGCGCACGGACGTGTGGATCGCCGACCTCGCGGCGGGCGGGCCGTTCGTCGAGGTCGCGGTCGGCATCGACGCCGAGACGGGCGCGTGGGTGGGCCGCGACGGGCAGCTCTGGGTGCACACGAACCTCGACGCGCCCCGCGGTCGACTCGCGGTCGCCGACCCCGAGGCACCCGGCGTCGAGCACTGGCGCACGGTCCTCGAGCAGGACCCCGAGGCCGTCCTCGAAGACGTGGCGTTCACCGACGGCGGACCCGACGACCCGACGCCGACGCTGCTCCTGGCGTCCTGGCGGCGCCACACGGTCTCCGAGGTCAGCACGCACGACCCCGCGACGGGCGCGCGCCTCGGTGCCGTCGACCTGCCGGGGCTCGGCTCGATCTCCGGCCTGGTCACGCGCCCCGACGGTGGCTCGGACGTCTGGTTCTCGTACACCGACCACACGAGCGTCCCCGCGGTGCACCGGTACGACGCGAGCACGGGCGAGGTCAGCCTGTGGGCCTCTCCCCCGGGCGCGCTGGCCGACCTGCCGGACGTCGTCGCGCAGCAGGTCGAGGTCACGAGCGCCGACGGGACCGTGGTCCGCGCGTTCGTCGTCGCACGGGCCGACCTGCTCGACGGGTCCGGGGCCCCGACCGGGCCGGTGCCGACGATCCTGTACGGCTACGGCGGGTTCCAGATCTCGCTCGACCCCGGCTACTCCGCGACCACGCTCGCGTGGGTCGAGTCCGGCGGTGTGTACGTCGTCGCGAACCTGCGCGGCGGCGGCGAGGAGGGCGAGGACTGGCACCGCGCGGGCATGCGCGCCAACAAGCAGAACGTGTTCGACGACTTCCACGCCGTGGGCGACTGGCTCGTCGCGCGCGGCTGGACCACGCCCGAGCAGCTCGCGTGTTGGGGTGGCTCCAACGGCGGCCTGCTCGTCGGCGCCGCACTCACGCAGCGACCCGACCTCTTCTCGGCCGTCGTGTGCTCGGCGCCGCTGCTCGACATGGTGCGCTACCAGCGGTTCGGGCTCGGGGTCACGTGGACCGAGGAGTACGGCGACGCCGACGACCCGACCGAGCTGGGCTGGCTCCTCGGCTACTCGCCGTACCACCGCGTGGTCGACGGGACCGACTACCCGGCGACGCTGTTCACGGTGTTCGAGGGCGACACGCGCGTCGATCCCCTGCACGCGCGCAAGCTCGCTGCGGCCCTGCAGGCGGCGACGAGCGGCGAGCGGCCCATCCTCGTGCGCCGCGAGACCGGCGTCGGGCACGGCGGCCGGTCGCTGTCGCGGTCGATCGCGCTGACGGTCGAGCAGCTGCAGTTCGTCGCCCACGCGACGGGCCTGGACGCATGACGCCGCTGCTGCGCCCGTTCGCGGCCACACCCACGCCGAGCCCGTCGACCGGGGCTTCGTCGGGCGACGGCACGCCGACGACGCTCTGGGACTGGTTCCTCGGGGTGCCGTTGAGCATCGTGCTCATCGTCGTCATCAGCAGCATCGTGCTGCTGATCCTGCGCCGCACCATCCGCACGATCACCGCGCACGTCGCGAACGGCGAACCGCTGATCGCGCGCACCGGGCTGCAGGACACGGGCGTCGGCAGCGCGCTGCTGCGGGCGGACCCGCTGGCGTCCGCGCGGCGCAGCCAGCGCGCGCGCACGCTCGACTCGGTGCTCCGCTCGACGGCGACGATCCTCGTGGGCGGCATCGCCGTGTTCCTGGTGCTCGACAAGCTGGGCGTGAACATCGCGCCGTTCATCGCGTCGGCCGGCATCGTGGGTGTGGCGCTCGGCTTCGGCGCGCAGAGCCTGGTCAAGGACTTCCTCACGGGCACCTTCATGCTGCTCGAGGACCAGTACGGCGTCGGCGACGTCATCGACGCGGGCCCCGCGAGCGGCACGGTCGAGGCCGTCACGCTGCGCGTCACCAAGGTGCGCGACGCCGACGGCACGCTCTGGTACATCCCGAACGGCTCGATGCTGCGCGTCGGCAACAAGACGCAGGGGTGGGCGACTGCGACCGTCGAGGTCGATGTCGACTACTTCGCCGACATCGAGCAGGTGCACCAGCTGCTCGAGGAGGCGGCGGCATCCGTGGCGGCCGACCCCGTGCTGGGGGCGGAGCTGCAGGGTGAGCCCGTCATCACCGGCTTCGAGAAGCTGAGCTCGGACGCCGTCACGATGCGGCTCAAGGTGCGCACGTCGCCCGCCAAGCAGTGGGAGATCGCGCGGGCGCTGCGCGTCGCGACCAGGACCAAGCTCGAGGCCGCGGGCGTGCCGCTCGCCGGCCAGCACGACCGGATGAGCGCACACCTCGCGCGCCTGGCCGAGCAGCTCGCGAAGAGCGACGACGAGCAGAGCGGCGAGCCGAGCTAGCTCACGCCCAGTCGAGCAACGGTTCGCCGCTGCGCACGGCGTCTCCGGCGGGCACCAGCACGGTGATGAGCTCCGCCGACGCCTGGAGCGCGACGACGGGGCAGATCGTCGCGAGCCCGGCCGCCGCGACGTCGACCGGCGACCAGCTCACGAGCCGCTGACCTGCGGTGACGGTGTCGCCCGCGCGCACGTGCAGCGTGAAGCCCAGGCCCGCGAGCCCGACGGTGTCGATGCCGAGGTGCACGAGCACGGAACGCTCGTCGTCGAGCTCGAGCGCGAACGCGTGCGGGTGCAGGGCGCCCACGACGCCGTCGGCGGGCGCGACGACGTGCTGCGTCTGGACACGGTCGGGCTCGATCGCGATGCCGGGACCGACGATCTGCTCCGCGAAGACGACGTCAGGGACGTCGGCGACGGGACGGACGACGCCGGTGAGCGGACTCAGCAGCCGCAGCGTCGCCACGGACGGGTCAGCGCAGCGAGTCGAGCTCGGCGGCGAGGTTGTCGGCCTCGGGGCCGACGATGACCTGGACGATCCGGCCCGAGCGCACGACGCCGAACGCTCCGGACGCCTTGAGCGCCGCCTCGTCGACAAGCTGAGCGTCCCCGACCTCGACCCGCAGACGGGTGATGCAGGGCTCGAGGTCCACGACGTTCGTGTCCCCACCCAGCGCTGCGAGGATCTGCTCTGCCTTGCTCAATGGAACTCCCAGGGGTCAGCCAGCGCGATCCGTCGACACGCGCACGCCTAAGCCTAGCCCTCGTCTGGCGCGCCCCCGGCCTGCACGCCCGGCCCGCACGGCGAGGGCGCGCCAGTTGGCGCCGAACCCGTCCGAGGGACGAGACTGCACGGGACTCGACGAGGAGGTCATCAAGAGGTGAGCCCGCAGCCCCCCACGGTCGTCACCGGCATCGGCGTGAGCCCTGGCCGCGTCGCGGCCCCGGCCGTCCGCATGCCAGATCCCATCAGCGAACCGCCCGCAGGGCGCCGGTTGCCGCCAGGCGCCGACCACGACGCCGCCGCACGCGACATCGCGGCCGCCTCCGAGCGCGTCCGCGCCGACCTCGACGCGGCCGCCGACCGCGCGCTGGGCGACGCGGCGGACCTGCTGCACACGACCGCCGCGATCGCCGCCGACCCGACGCTCGTGGCCGACGCGGTCGAGCGCGTCATGACCGACCACCTGGTGCCTGAGCGCGCCGTGTGGGAGGCCGCCGACGCCGTGGCGGAGCAGTTCCTCGCGATCGGCGGCGTGTTCGCCGAGCGCACGCGGGACATCGCCGACGTGCGCGACCGGCTCGTCGCCGAACTCACGGGCCGCCCCGCCCCCGGCGTCCCCGAGCGCGACGAGCCGTTCGTGCTCGTCGGCGTCGACCTCGCGCCCGCGCTCGTCGCGACCCTCGACACCGAGCGCGTGCTCGCGATCGTCACCGCGGAAGGCGGCCCGACCGCGCACACCGCGATCCTGGCCCGGGCCCGCGGTATCCCGGGTGTCGTGGCGGCGCGCGGCATCCTCGACGCACTGGAGGAGGACGGGCTCGTCCTCGTCGACGGCGCCGCCGGCACGGTCACGATCGGGCCCGACGACGCGCAGGTGGCGGCAGCGCGCGCGCTCGCCGCCCAGGTCCGCACGTTCACGGGGCCGGGCCGCACGGCCGACGGCCGCCGGGTCGAGCTGCTCGCCAACGTCGGCGACCCCGGCGCCTCGGAGGCTGCCGCCGCTGCCGGAGCCGAAGGCGTGGGCCTGTTCCGTACCGAGTTCGCGTTCCTCGACCGCGAGGAGGCCCCGTCGATCGACGAGCAGGTCGCCGCGTACCGGCAGGTGTTCGCGGCGTTCCCCGGTCGCAAGGTCGTCATCCGCACGCTCGACGCGGGCGCCGACAAGCCGATGCCGTTCCTGACGAGCGACGGTGAGGTGAACCCGGCGCTCGGCGTGCGCGGGCTGCGCACGGCCGTCGCGCACCCGCAGATCCTCGACGACCAGCTCACCGCCATCGCGACGGCCGCCGCTGCCGAGACCGCCGACGTGTGGGTCATGGCCCCGATGGTCGCGACCGTCGACGAGGCGGCCGACTTCGTCGCGGCCTGCGCTCGGCACGGGCTCGATCACGCCGGCGTGATGATCGAGGTCCCGAGCGCGGCGCTCATGTCCGGCCCGATCCTCGCGCACGCGACGTTCGCGTCGGTGGGTACCAACGACCTCGTGCAGTACACGATGGCCGCGGACCGCCTGCTCGGGTCGGTGGCGCACCTGTCCGTCGCCTGGCAGCCGGCCGTGCTCCAGCTGGTCGCCGCGACGTGCGCGGGTGCGGCGGCACAGGGCCGTCCGGTCGGGGTCTGCGGCGAGGCAGCGGCCTCCCCCGCGCTCGCCGCGGTGCTCGTCGGGCTCGGCGTCACGTCGCTGTCGATGACCCCCCGCGCCCTCGCGGACGTCTCGGCCGTGCTCGAGGCGACGACGTACGACGAGTGCCGACGACTGGCCGGGCTCGCGCTCGCCGCGTCGTCGGCAGCCGACGCGCGCGCCGTCGTGCGAGGTGCGCTGCCGATCCTCGCGGAGCTCGCGCTGTAGACCGGTCGGGCGCCGGCGTCGTGTGAGGATTGACAGCGTGAGACCCGACTCCTTCTACGCCGCCGTCGGCGGGCACGAGACGTTCGTGGCGCTCGTCGACGAGTTCTACCGCGGCGTCGCGACCGACCCCGTCCTCAAGCCGATGTACCCCGAGGACGACCTGGGGCCGGCGGCCGAGCGGCTCACCGCGTTCCTTGAGCAGTACTGGGGCGGGCCCACGACGTACTCCGAGCAGCGCGGCCACCCGCGCCTGCGGATGCGGCACGCGCCGTACAAGGTGAACCCCGACGCGCGCGACCGCTGGCTCGCGCACATGCGCGCCGCGGTCGACTCGCTCGACCTCGCCCCGCTGCACCGCGCCGAGCTCTGGGACTACCTCGAGCGCGCCGCCCACTCGATGCTCAACACGTTCGACGACTGACCCCGAGTCGCCGAACCTCAAGTTCGGTCGCCGAACCTCAAGTTGTGTCGCCGAACCTCAAGTTATCGACGCGATGGCGAGCGAAAGTGCCCGCAACTTGAGGGTCGGCGAGCGGGGGAAGCGTCGGGGGCGTGGGATGCTGCCAGGCATGACGAGCGAGCAGCCGGTCCCTCCGCTTCGCGCCACCGAGGCGGTGCTCGGGATCCTCGATCTGCAGGTGGACCAGTCCGCTCCCGACACGTTCTCCGGCCAGAGCCTTCCGCAGCCCAACGGGCGCGTGTTCGGCGGCCAGGTGCTCGCGCAGGCGCTGCTCGCCGCCGGCCGGACCGTCGACGACGACCGGCTCCCGCACTCGATGCACGGCTACTTCCTGCGCGCGGGCGACGTGCGCGAGACCACCACGTTCGCCGTCGAGCGGCTGCGCGACGGCCGCTCGTTCACCGCGCGCCGCACGCACGCGCTGCAGGGCGGCGTGCCCATCCTGTCGATGATCGCCTCGTTCCAGGAGGACCAGCCGGGCTTCGACTACGCCGACGAGATGCCGGCCGACGTGCCCGATCCCGAGCACGTGACCTCCGCGCTCGACCTGCTGTCGGGCATCGACCACCCGGTCGCCAAGTTCTGGACGCAGGAGGCCGCGTTCGACGTCCGGCACGTGGGCGGGTCCATCTACCTCGGGCCGGCACCGTCCCACCTGGGTCAGCAGCAGGTGTGGTTCCGCTCGCGCGGTGCCGTCCCCGACGACCAGCTGCTGCACCGCGCGCTGCTCGCCTACGCGTGCGACCAGGTGCTGCTCGAACCGATCCTGCGCCGAGCCGGGCAGTCGTGGGTGAGCCCCGACCTGTCGATCGCGAGCCTCGACCACGCGATGTGGTGGCACCGTGATGTACGAGTCGACGACTGGCTCCTGTACGTGCAGTCGTCGCCGAGCGCGCAGGGCGGCCGCGGGCTCGGCGCCGCGCGCGTGTTCACGCGCGAGGGCGTCCTCGTGGCGTCCATCGCGCAGGAGGGCATGGTCCGCCTGCCGCGCTGACGCCGGGGCATTGCGGCGGTGTCGCCCCGAGCCGCCGACGGGCAACGCGCGGCGCGGCGGGCGAGACTCGCCTGATGGTCCGTCTGCGCCGTGTCCGCATCGACTCCCCCGGGTGGACCCGGCGCAGGTACGGCCGGGCCTTCGTCTACCTCGACGTGGATCGGGTGCGCATCGACGACGAGCTGCACCTCGAGCGCATCACCACCCTGGCGATCCCGCCGGCCTGGAGCGACGTCTGGATCAGCCCGTGGCCCAACGGCCACATCCAGGCGGCCGGCCTCGACGACGCCGCTCGCCGCCAGTACCTCTACCACCAGCAGTGGCGCCTGCGGCGCGACCGGCTCAAGCACGACCACGTGCTCGACGTTGCGGAGCGGCTTCCCGCCGCGCGCCGTCGGGTGCGCCGCGACCTGCACCTCGACGGCTGGCCCCGCGAGAAGGCCCTCGCCCTCGCGTTCCGTCTGCTCGACCTCGCGTACCTGCGGGTCGGCGGCGAGGGGTACGCCGCCAAGCACGGCTCGTACGGCCTGGCGACGCTCCTGCGCGAGCACGTGACCGTCCTGCCGCCCGCCGCCGCGGGCGACGAGGGCCGCGTGCACCTGCACTTCCCCGCGAAGTCGGGCCAGCTCCGCGACGCCGTGGTGGAGGACGACGACGTCGCGCGCCTGGTCCGCAGCCTGGTCCGCCGGGCCGACGACGGGCCCGAGCTGCTCGCGTGGCGCGACGACGAGGGCGTCTGGCACGACGTGACCAGCGCCGACATCTCGACGTACGTGAAGGAACGCCTGGGCACCGACGCGAGCGCGAAGGACTTCCGCACGTGGCACGCGACGGTCCTCGCCGCCCGCGGGCTCGCGGCCGCGGGAGAGCCGCCCGCGAGCACGCGCCGTCGCCGTGCCGTGGCGACGGCGGTGGTCCGGGACGTCGCCGAGGAGCTCGGCAACACCCCCGCGGTCTGCCGCGCCTCGTACATCGACCCGCGGCTGTTCGACCTGTGGGAGCACGGCGCCACGATCCCGCTCACGAGATCGCATCGCGTGGCGGAACGGGAGACGCTCGCGCTGCTGCGCGGCGCCTGATCTCGAGGTGCGGCCCGCGCGGGGCCGCCGCAGACTGCGCAGATGACCGACCCCCTCGCCCCGCTGCGAGCCGCCGACACGCTCGTCGGGCTCGTCCCCGGGCTGGGTGACGACGGCCGCGCGCGGCCGGACGCTCCGGTCGCGGCCGTGACCGGCGTGACCGGCTACGTCGGCGGCAGGCTCGTGCCCGAGCTGCTGGCGGCGGGCTACCGGGTCCGGGCGATCGCGCGCAACCCCGACCGGCTCCGAGGGCAGGCGTGGTTCCACGACGTCGAACGGGTTCGCGCCGACGCCGCCGAGCCCGACCAGATCCGCGCGGCGCTCGAAGGCGCCGACGTCGCGTACTACCTGATCCACTCGCTCGGGTCGGGCCGGTCCTTCGAGTCGACCGACCGGCACACCGCGCTGGTGTTCGCGCAGGCGGCACGAGAGGCCGAGGTGGGCCGGATCGTCTACCTCGGCGGGTTGTACCCGCAGGGCGAGGAGCTGTCGCCGCACCTCGCGTCCCGCACCGAGGTCGGCGAGATCCTGCTCGCGAGCGGCGTCCCGACGACCGTGCTGCGCGCGGCGGTGATCCTGGGGTCGGGATCGGCGTCGTTCGAGATGATGCGCTACCTCACCGAGCGGCTGCCGGCCATGACGGTGCCACGCTGGGTCGACAACCGGATCCAGCCCATCGCGATCCGCGACGTGCTGCGGTACCTGGTGGGCTCGGCGGCGATGCCGGCCGACGTCAGTCGGGGCTTCGACATCGGCGGTCCCGACGTGCTGACCTACCGCGACATGATGCAGCGGTACGCCGCCGTCGAGGGACTGCCGCGGCGGCTCATCGTCGGCGTCGGCGTGCTGACGCCCCGGCTGTCGAGCCTCTGGGTCTCGCTCGTCACGCCGGTGCCGTCCGGCCTCGCGCGACCGCTCGTCGAGTCGCTCGTGCACGAGGTGGTGTGCGACGAGCACGACATCGCCCAGCACGTGCCCGACCCGCCCGACGGCCTCGTCGGCTTCGACCGCGCGGTGAGGCTAGCGCTGCAGCGCATCCAGGAGGCGGCCGTCTCGACGCGATGGTCGTCGGCGGCCGTGACGGGCGCACCCAGCGATCCCCTGCCGACCGACCCCGACTGGGCCGGCGGCTCGCTGTACGTGGACGAGCGCCGCATCGAGGTCGACGCCTCCCCCGCCGCGCTCTGGCGTGTCATCGAGTCGGTCGGCGGCGAACGCGGCTGGTACTCCTGGGAGCTGGCCTGGCGCGTCCGCGGGTTGATGGACCGCCTCGCGGGCGGCCCGGGCCTGCGCCGCGGACGCCGCGACGCGCGCCGCCTGGTGGTCGACGACGCCGTGGACTTCTGGCGGGTCGAGGACATCGAGCCGGGCCACCTGCTGCGGCTGCGTGCGGAGATGCGCGTGCCCGGTCTGGCGTGGCTCGAGCTGCGCGTGGACCCGGTCGACGACGGCGAAGGCTGGGTCAGTCCGCCGACGGCGTTCTCGCACCGCGCGATCTTCCACCCGCGCGGGCTGCTCGGACAGCTGTACTGGTGGTCGGTCTACCCGTTCCACGGCGTCGTGTTCGGCGGCATGCAGCGCAACATCGCGCGCGCGGCCGAGCGCGCCGAGGCTGCTCGGACCGACGTGGCTACGACCGCCGACGGAACGCCAGCGGGGCCTCGACGAACGGCTCCCAGGCGGCCCGCTCGTCGGGCGTGATGCGTCGCGGCTTCTCCGTCTCCGCGTCGACGACCACGATCGTCGTGGCCGCCTTCGCGTACGGGGCTCCGCCGGACGACGGGCCCGTACGGGCGAAGCCGGGCGCGCCGTCGTGCACCTCGTAGCAGACCTCCAGGCTCGCGCCGCCGAGGTGCCCGATCCACATCTCCACCCGGATCGGGCTGCGCGTGAAGCCGAGCGGGCGCAGGTACTCGATCTCCTGCCGCGCGACGAGCGTGTGCGAGCTCGCCTGGGGCCCCGTGTCGAGCACGGCCGTGGGCCACGCATCCTCGTCGGGCGCGTCCGGGTGCCGCCAGAACGCGGTGATGCGCGCGTCCTCCAGGAGCCTGAACATCTCCACGTTGTTGACGTGCTGGTAGGCATCGAGGTCCGACCAGCGCAGAGAGACCGGGACGTGCAGACGGGTCATGCGCCTGATTCTCGCACCGCTCAGCCGGCCGCCTTGCGCGCGGCGTCGCGGGCGCGGCCCAGGTCAGCCACCACCTGATCGACCGGGAGCACGACGCGCTCGCGTGCGACGGCCTCGACGGACGCGCGCAACCTGCGGCCCGCGGCCGACGCCCGGCGCGCGGCCCCGACCGCCGCGACCATCCGCGAGAGCAGCGCGAGCAGCACCCCGACGAGCACGCCGCTGACGACCATCAGGGTCGGCACCGGCACGTCGTGCCAGTGCGGCACCGCGCTCGGCAGGCGGAAGTAGTCGGCGACCGCGAGCACCGCGAGCCAGGCCAGCCCTCCCAGCAGCATCGCGAGCACCGCCCACTGCGCCAGGCCGACGGCGCGCCACCACCGCGGACGCCGCGCGGCGTCGAGCCGCGTCCCCGCGATCGCCTGGTCGAGCGCGTCGGCGAGGCCGTCCGTGCCCACAACGGCGCGCCGGCGCGCGTCCAGGGCCCAGGCGTCGGGCAGGTCGGCGGTCCGCGCGGCGGCGTAGTCGCGCACCGCGGTCCGAGCGGCGGCAAGGACGGTCGGCGTCGCGGTCGGAAGCGACGTGCGGGCGAGCTCCGGCCGCGCCGCCGGGGTGCGCAGGCCGATCCGCCTCAGCGGGTCGCGGCGGAACCGGCCCAGCCACCGGGTCACGGGCCAGCCGGTGGCGGCGTGCGCGTCGCGCCTGAACGATCCGCGCACCGCGGCGACGACCGTCGGGACGCCAGCGGCCGCCTCGAGCCCGGCGACCAGCCCACCTGTGCCCGGCCCCTGCTCCCGCCGCCGGGCGGGTGCGCCGAGCTCCGCCACCACGGCTGCCGCCGCGCCCCGCGTGTCGGCCACCCAGCGCCGGGTGGAGGCCTCGCGCTTCGCGGCGGCCTCGTCGAGCAAGGTTCTGAGCGCGTCGAGCCCCTGCCCCGTGCGCGCGGACGCCGCGACGACCCGGGCGCCCGTCAGCCCGTCCTCGGCCACGAGCCGCCGCAGGTCGGCCAGGCACGCGGTGACCTCGTCGGGCGTCAGCCTGTCGGACTGGTTGAGCACGACGACGGTGACGTCGCCGTGACCCGCGAGCTCGCGCAGGTACCGGTCGTGCAGTGCGGCGTCGGCGTACTTCTGGGGGTCGACGACCCAGACGAGCAGGTCCGCGCGCGCGACGAGCCGCTCGGCACGGACCCGGTGCTCGACGACGATCGAGTCGTGGTCGGGCAGGTCGAGCAGCACGAGGCCCTCGGCGCCGGTCAGCTCGTGCCTGCGCTGCACCTCCAGCCAGTCCAGGACCGGATTTGCTCCCGCTCCCCACACCGCGGCGAGCGCGTGGGAGGTCGTCGGGCGTCGCACGCCGCTCGTGGCGAGCTCCTGACCTGCGAGAGCGTTGAACACCGACGACTTGCCGGAGCCGGTCGCGCCCGCGAGCGCGACGACCGTGTGCTCGGGCGACAGGCCGCCGCGTTCGCGGGCGCGGGCGACGACTGCGCGCGTGGCGTCGACGAGCTCCGCCGGGAGCCGGTCGGCGGCCGCGTCGAGCGCGTCCTCGAGGGCCTGGGTCCGCGCGGCGAGGTCGATCGTCATGCGCGACCGCCACGGCCGAAGATCCGGCGCCACAGGCCCGGCTTCGTGGTGGGCTCGTCGACCGCGATGGCGTCGGTCGGTGCAGAGCCGTGCGCACGCCAGTGGTCGGCCCCGCGCAGGCTCGTGACCGTCGTCGTCGGCTGCGCGGCGGGAGCCCGCTCGTACCGCGCCGCGGCGAGCTCGACATCCTGGGCAGCCCGGCGCAGGGCGGAGCCGCCGCCCGTGGCCGTGCCGAGCGCGTCGAGCTGCCCGAGGTACCGGGCGGCCTCGGCGTCGAGCAGTCCCCGAACGCGCTCCTCGAGCCGCTCGTGGGCCGTGCTCGTGAGCCGGCGGACGGCCTCGTCGCCGAACACCGCCTCGAGCAGCTTCTGCGCGACCACGGCCGTGCCGCCCGCGATGCCCACCTCGATGCCCGTGAGGCCGCCCGTCGACGCGAACACCAGCACCATGAGGCTCACGCCCAGGCCGTTCAGGCCGAACGACAGCGCCCGCGCGGTGCCCCGGCGATCCGCGCCCTGCTCACGCACGAGCTCGAGCACGTCGCCCTGCCACAGCCGGATCTGCTCGGCGACGCCGGCGCGTGACGCACCGGAACCTCGCGCCAGGTCGAGGCCGTCGAGCAGCGCGGCGCCGGCCGGGTCGGCTCGCCATGCCTCGAAAGTGCGCTCGGCCGCCTCGTCGATCGCGTCGAGCAGCACCGCTTCGAGCCCGTGAGCGATCGCCTGCTCGACGTCCGGCGCCTGCGCGGGCTTGCCGCGGAAGAAGCCCACGACGGCGTCGCGCGCGCGGCCCACGCGCTGCTCGATCGACCGGAAGAACTCGCCCGTGCCCACGAAGTCCTGCCAGCGGGCGAGCACCTCGCCACGCAGCAGGGTGCCGTCCGTCGTCGCGACCGCGACCCGCGCGACCGCGTCGTCGGCGTACCGCCGCGTGACGTCTCGCAGCCGGGCGTCGGCCTCGAGCTGCGCGTCACGGGCGCCCGCGAGCAGGTTCGCCCGACGAGCGAGGTCCTCGACGACGCCGTCGAGCGTCGCGGCGACCACCGCGTCGCGGGCAGCCGGGTCGGCACCCAGGTCGGACAGGTGGGCGGCGACCTCGCCGACCGCCTCGTGCGGGAGCAGTCCCTCGACGAGCGTCGCCTCGGGGATGGCGAAGAGCCGGGACGACGAGAGCCCGTGCTCGTCCATGAGCCGGCGCAGGTCGGCCACGACGGCCTCGGCACCGGGGTCGACCCGGTCCACGACGAGTGCGACCTGCGCCCGCCGCTCTGCCGCGCTCGCCAGCAGACCCCACGGCACGGCGTCGGCGTAGCGGGCGGCCGTCGTCACGAACAGCCACAGGTCCGCCGCGGCGAGCAGCTGGGCAGCGAGCTCTCGGTTGGCCGCGTCGACCGAGTCGATGTCGGGCGCATCCAGGAGCGCCAACCCCTGCGGGAGCGCGTCCGCCCCGACGAGCCGCAGCGCGCGGGCGTTGGTCGCGTGCGCGTCGCCGGACGTGACCCGTGCCAGGCCGGGCAGCACGCGGTCGGTGCTGAACCAGCGCTCGTCGAGCGGGTGGTGCGCGAGCACGGGCGAGCGGGTCGTCGGCCGCAGCACCCCCGGGGTCGTGACCTGCTCGCCCAGCAGCGAGTTCACGAGAGTCGACTTCCCCGCACCCGTCGACCCACCCACGACCACGAGCAGCGGCGCGCCCTGCGCGCGAAGGCGGGGCAGGACGTAGTCGTCGAGCTGCTCGAGCGCCTGGGCCGCGTCGCGCCGGGCAGCCGTCGCACCGGGGACCTCGAGCGGCAGCCGGGTGTCGGCCAGACGTGCTCGGAGGTCCTCCAGCGCCCCGGTCAGCGTCGCTGCCGGCCTGGGAGGGTCGGGTGCGTCCATGTGCCCAGTGTGCTGGTTCGCGTGCGT